>CAWVUS010000195.1:0-10193 GCA_963933195.1 uncultured Planctomycetaceae bacterium | reverse complement strand
GCGCCTACATGAACCAGGCCATCCACAGCGTCGACCTGATCGCCTACCTGATGGGTGACGTGTCGCAGGTCACCGCCCTGACCGACACGCTGGCCCACAAGCGAATCGAGGTCGAGGACACCGGCGTGGCCGCACTGAGATTCGCCAACGGGGCCCTGGGAACCATCGAAGCCACCACCGCCGCCTTCCCGGGGTTCTCCAAGAAAGTCGAGATCCATGGAACAGAGGGCACGGCGGTCATCGAGGAGGATCGACTGGTGACGTGGGACTTTGCCGCCGGCCGCAGCAACGACGCCGCCACCCGCCGCCGCTTTGGCAGCGACGATGTCGGCGGCACCGGGGCCAGTGACCCCACCGCCATCTCCTACGACGGCCACACCCACCAACTCAAGGATTTCATCCGCTCGATCCGTACCGGCAGCAAGCCGCTGATTGACGCCCAGGAAGGACGCCGCAGCGTCGAGATCATCCTGGCCATCTACCAGTCGTCCTGGACAGGAAAGACGGTCTCGCTGCCACTGAAACGCGACCCGAAGATCCCGGCCAAGCTGCGGCGAAAGAAATAGCCGCCCGGTATCCACCTTGACCCGACCCTCACCCCCCGGCACACTCTCGCCAGTTCCCACTTCTCCACGGCAAGGACGCCGGGATGGCGCTCCGACTGCGACACCTGATCGAATACACCGCCTTCCGGATGGTCGTGGCGGTCGTGCACCTGATGCCGATGTGGGCCATCGACCTGGGTGCCACACTGGGCGGGTTCTGCATCCATCGACTGCTGCCCCGTCGCCTGACCCGCCGCGACATCGCCGCCAAGAATATCCGCCGCGCCCTCGGCCCGGACGTCGATACCGACCGGATGATCGGGCTGATGTGGCGACACCTGTTTCGCACCATCGGCGAAGTCATTCACCTCCGCCACCGGCTGTCCCGCCACAACTTTCGACAACTGATTCGCTTCCGCAACGAGGACCAGGTCGTCAACGCCCTGATCTCGGATCGCCCGGTGATCCTCATCAGCGGCCACCTGGGCAACTGGGAATTGGCCGTGTGGATCTTCGGTGTCTTCGGCTTCCCCATGGGAGTGGTGGCCAGACGACTCGACAACCCGTTCCTGGACCGGTTCTTTTTCGAATACCGTGCCGACACCGGTCACGAACTGCTCGACAAGAACGGAGCCAGCGGAGAAATGGTGGACCGACTCGAATCGGCGCGCCACCTGGCAATGCTCGGTGACCAGGACGCCGGCTCGCACGGACTGTTCGTCGATTTCATGGGCCACCCCGCCTCGACCTTCAAGTCGATCGCGCTGTTGGCACTGCGATACCAGGCCCTGATCTGCGTTGGTTATGCCATTCGGCTCGACAAGGACAACGGTCCCGAAAGATTTGAAGTCGGCTGCGAGGAATTGATCGACACGGCTCAGTTCGATGGTTCCGACGCGGTCCTTGCCCTGACACAGGCCTACACCACCGCCCTGGAACGCGTGGTGCGACGGGCCCCCGAACAGTACTTCTGGGTGCACCGCCGCTGGAAATCGAAACCAAACCAGAGCAGACGACGCAGCAGGCGAGGACGAACCGGATCACTGCCCTGGGCCGCCTGAGCACTCCGGCGGCGTTGACGGGAAATCGAGGCGCGTCGAACATAAGGGCATGGTTCAACAGGTCCGTATCGCTGCCCTGTCGGAAATCCCGGTGGGATCCTCGCACGAGTTCACCGCCGCTGGCCGCGTGATCGCACTCTTCAACGTCGACGGAACACTGCACGCCCTGGATGGTGTCTGTCCCCACGCCGGAGGACCACTGGGACAGGGGCAACTGGATGGTTGCGTCGTCACCTGTCCCTGGCACGGCTGGCAATTCGATGTCACCAGTGGACAACACTGTCTGACCGAGGCCATTCGCCATTCGTCGTTTCCCGTCACTGTCGAAGGCGACGACGTCCTGGTCGAATTGCCGTGAGCGACTTCCGGATCAACGCCGAGCAGATCGAGACGGCTGCAGCAACATTGCGTGACGGCGGACTGGTCGCGTTCCCCACCGAAACCGTTTACGGACTGGGAGCCGACGCCACCAATGCCACCGCGGTCGCAAAGATCTTCGATGCCAAGGACCGACCCCGTTTCGACCCGATCATCGTGCACCTGGCCGACGCCGGAGACCTGGAAACCGTCACCACCAGCGTGTCTCCCCTGGCCGACCTGCTTGCCAGGACCTTCTGGCCCGGACCACTGACGATGGTGCTCCCCCGTGGTGAGACCATTCCCCCGATCGTTTCGGCGGGTCTTCCCACCGTCGGCGTCCGCGTGCCCGACCACCCGGTCGCGACACAACTGATCCAACTGGCCGACCGACCAATTGCCGCCCCGAGTGCCAACCGGTTCGGTCGGATCAGCCCAACCACCGCCGCCCACGTCAGCGGGCAGCTCGCAGAGCATCTCGATGGGATACTCGACGGAGGCCCCTGCCGGATCGGCGTCGAGTCGACCGTGGTCGACCTCACCGGACCACGTCCTCGCCTGCTCCGACATGGAGGCGTCACGCACGAACAATTGCAGGAAGTCGTGGGCCCTGTCGAGATCCACCGGGGCACTCAACCAGTCGACCAGGCCGCTCCGGCCCCGGGCATGCTGGCCCGGCACTACGCTCCCAACACGCCGATCGTGCTGGTGGCCGATCCACCCAGCGAGCCTCCCGGCCCCCGTGCCGGCCTGTTGTCACTCACCCGGCCCGGTTCGACCGACGGCTGGGCCCGGATCGAAGTCCTTTCGGAAACGGGTGACCTGGTCGAGGCCACCGCCGGGTTCTTTGCAGCACTGCACCGGCTTGATGATGCGGAACTGGAACAAATCGTGGCCCAGGGCTTCCCGGAAACCGGACTGGGGGTCGCCCTGAACAACCGGTTGGAGCGGGCCGCAGCCCAAGCCTAGTATGGTGGAACACCCGATCGAGGCCCGGCCGCGTCTCGCCCGTTCCCGTTGAACTTCGTTCCTGGCCCTGGATTGCAGTGATGATCTGTTGGCGGCGTCCTGCCGAAACAACCATCAGGAACCTGCTCGAACAGCAGGACCGCCTCGACGTGAATTACGACGCACCCGGTTCCACTCGCCGGGCGACGCCACCGGAGGGGTACCGTTTCGATGTCAACCGGGTGCGATTGGGCGAGGGAGACGCGGTCTTCGAAGCGGCCCGCCAGGCAGTCTGTCGCTGGACAATGTTCGACATCGGTTGGGCCGAGTTGTTTGTGTTGGGCAGCGATGGCCAAGCGTTCGCCGTTCGCGAACCGGTTGAAGGCCAGACGGTCACCGCGCTGTTTCGGCTTCCCCTGGTGTGGTGGCTGACTCCTTGCCGGGTCGTTTACACGATCGACGACCAGGCCAATGGACGGCAATTCGGCTTTGCCTACGGCACACTGCCGGGACATCCGATGCGAGGCGAGGAACAATTCCTGGTCCAAATGGACGACCGGGGAGTCTGCTGGTACTCGATCACGGCCTTTTCCAGAACCCGCCATCTCCTCTCAAGAATGGGCTACCCCGTCGTCCGTCAGATGCAGAAGCGATTTGTTCGGCAATCACTCCAGGCCATGCAACGGGCCGTCAATCACGCCAATCCCTAACCACCTCTGCCCGATCGATCGCACCGGACCGTCCGGCTTTGGATTCCATTGAATTGACCAATCTGGTGTAATTGGCCCACAAGAGAAGTGTCCCGACGCTGTTCGAGTTGAACGTGACGAGGTTTCTACATATGCGTCGTCCCCGCACCTGGTTTGTGTTGGCCTTTGTTGCCTACGCGTTGGTCATCCGATTGGTGCCCTATCTCCTGCCGAGAATCGGCGTCGAGGTGCCACTGGACCGGATGGTCTACCCGTGGAATTTCTCGCCCATGATGGCGTTGTGCCTGTTCGCCGGGGCGCACTGCACGCGTCGTGAACTGGCCTGCCTGGGCCCCCTGCTCATCATGCTTGTCTCTGATGCCCTGATCGGCTTGATCAGCGGCAGCATCCACAACGCCTTCTACCAGCACACGGTGATCGTCTACGGCGCATTCGCCACCTGCACGTGTTTTGGTTTTCTGCTCAGGGAGCAGCGTTCGGCATGGAAAATCGGCGGATCGGCCCTCTCGGCACAGATCCTGTTTTTCCTCGTGACCAACTTCGGAGTCTGGGCTGGAACCGGAATGTACACGGCCGATTTCTCCGGCCTGGTGACCTGCTATGTCGCTGCGTTGCCGTTCTTCCGGAACTCGTTGATCGCCCTGGCCGTGTTCACTCCGATCGCCTTCAGTTCCCTGGCCCTGCTGCCGGAACTCAAGCCGGTACCGGTCCGAGCCGTCAACAACGGCTGATCCGAAAACCATGATCGGTCACCGGATCGTCTCGTTGTTGCCCAGCGCGACCGAAATCGTTGCTGCGCTGGGCGGTCTCGACCAGCTGGTGGGTCGCTCGCACGAATGTGATCACCCTGAGGGAGTCGAGCTGCTCCCGTCCTGCTGCCACCCCACGATCAACGTCGATGCCCCGGGTGCCGAGATCGACCGCGCCGTCAAACACCAGTTGGCCCAGGCGATATCGATTTTCCAGGTCGACCATGATCTTTTGGGCCGGTTGCAGCCCACCCTGGTTCTCACGCAGGACCAGTGCGAGGTCTGCGCCGTGAACCTGGCCGATGTCGAGTCCGCACTGGAACTCACAACCGGTGTCTCGACCCAGGTCGTCTCGCTCGCACCAGCCAACCTCGCCGACGTGTGGAAGACGATCGAGACGGTCGGACAGGCAATGGGTGAACGCGACCAGGCCACGATGGTGATCGATCGTCTCGAGTCCCGATTGCAGGAACTCACCTCGGCCGTCACCCCCGACCAGGCATCCGAGCGTCCCAGGGTGGCCTGCGTCGAGTGGATCGACCCGCTCATGGTCGCTGGCAACTGGGTTCCCGAACTGGTCGAGTTGGCCGGCGGGATCGATGTTCTCGGAACCGCGGGCCGGCACTCTCCGTGGATCGACTGGCCTGACCTGGCGGTCGCCAACGCCGATGTCATCGTGCTGATGCCCTGTGGCTTCGACATCGAACGCACGCGATCGGAACTGGCGCCGGTCATCACCCGCCCCGAATGGCAACAGTTGCGTGCTGTTTCCGAGGGCCAGGTTTTCATCACCGATGGACACCAGTTCTTCAACCGGCCTGGTCCACGGCTGGTCGAATCGGCCGAGATCCTGGCCGAGATCCTCCACCCGGGCCGTTGCGACTTCGGACACCATCCCGACGGATGGCAACCACTGTAGGCCCACGTGGCGAAGCAGCGGTCGGACCGATACGATGACACGCCGATGTCATCCCCAGCGATCTCCAGCCAATCCGAGCCCACCATGATCAACCGCCACGCATCGTTGCTGACACTGCTGTCCGTCCTGTTCCTGTCCGCTGCCGACACGCTGCCCGCGGCCGGTCGCGTGGTCACATGGGCGGGCAACGGCAAGGCGGCTTACACCGGGGACGGCGGACCCGCCACCTCGGCCACCGTCGGTGGCCCCTTTGGTGTTTCGCTGGGTCCTGACGGGGCGCTCTACGTCTGCGAGATCAACAACCACTGTGTCCGCCGTATCGATCGACGCACGGGATTGATCTCCACGGTGGCCGGCAACGGCAAGGCCGGCTACGCCGGTGACGGTGGCCCGGCCAGCACGGCAACCTGTAACGAACCCTACGAGGTTCGCTTCGATGCCGCCGGCAACATGTTCTTTGTCGAAATGCAAAACCACCTGGTCCGTCGCGTGGACGCCAAAACACATGTCATCAGCACCGTCGCCGGCACCGGGAAACCCGGTTTCAGCGGAGATGGTGGGCCAGCGATCAGGGCACGACTCAAGGTCCCCCACTCGATCGCACTCGACGATCGCGGCAACCTCTACATCTGCGACATCGGCAACCATCGCATTCGACGTGTCGAGCTCAAGACCGGGATCATCTCGACCTTTGCCGGCACCGGAGAGAAAAAGCCGACACCCGATGGAGCCCCGCTGCGGGGCACGCCCTTGAATGGACCTCGGGCTCTCGATTACGCCGGCGACGGGCAACTGGTACTGGCCCTGAGGGAAGGCAATGCCGTCTATCGAATCAATCTCGACAAACAGACCCTGCACCACGTTGCCGGCACCGGCCAAAAGGGGTTCAGCGGCCACGGTGGTGATGCAAAAAAAGCACAACTCAGCGGTCCTAAAGGCATTGCCGCGGGTCCCAATGGCGACATCTATCTGGCCGACACCGAGAGCCACACGATCCGGGTCATCCGCAAGAAAACCGGCACCATTCACACCCTGGTCGGCGATGGAAAAATGGCCGACGGCCCCGACGGCAATCCCCTGAAATGTCGACTGGCCCGTCCTCACGGCATCTATGTCGACGCCAAGAGCCGGATCTACATCGGCGACAGTTCCAACCATCGCGTCCGCGTGCTCGAGGATTCCGCAGCCGTCACCGCCAAGCAGGTCGGCTGGCACAGGCTGAAACTGGACGAGCGATTTCGGGCCGAGGGAGTGGCGGTCTTTGATGTGAACCGGGACGGATTCAACGACGTGATCGCCGGAGACGTCTGGTACGCCGGACCGAAATGGACGGTGCATGAAATCCGCAAGCCCGGCGAATTTGTGGCGGGCAAGGGATACAGCAACTGCTTTGCCATGTTCGGCTGGGACGTGAATCGTGACGGCTGGCAGGACGTCTTCTACATCGGATTTCCCGGCGATCCGTTCCACTGGTATCAGAACCCCGGCCGCAAAGGGGGCCACTGGAAACAGCACCTGGTCTGGAGCAGCATCTGCAACGAATCGCCCGAGTTTGAGGACCTGGACGGGGACGGTTGGCCCGAATTGATCTTTGGATCCCAGCCAGAGAGTCAGATGGGGTACGTCAAGCTACCCGGGTCGACTCCGCCCGCGGGCAAGTGGCCTTTCCAGGCGATCAGTCGCAAGGGCGACCCGATGAAAAACGGCACCTTCAAGTACTACCACGGCCTGGGAGTCGGCGATGTCAACCGTGACGGCCGAGCCGACGTCGTGATCCCTCACGGTTGGTGGGAAGCCCCGGCCAAGCCAACCAGCACAACCTGGGAATTCCATCCACTGCACCTGGCCAAGGACGCCAAGAGTGCACCCGTCAAGGCGGCCAACATCTATGTCGACGACTACGATCTTGACGGCGACAACGACCTGGTGATGAGTTCGGCTCACACCTTTGGCGTCTGGTGGTTCGAGAACACCGGCGGAAACCAGCAGCCGAAGTTCACCTATCACTTGATCCACGAGACGAACTCACAAACGCACGCGATGGAGTGGGTGGACATCACCGGGAACGGTACTCGTGACCTGGTCACAGGCAAACGGTTCTTCGCCCACAACGGCAGTGATCCTGGTGGCCGTGACCCTGTCAAGATGCATTGGTACGAGGTCCGCAAGCGACGGGGACAGGCCCCCAGGTTCGTGCCCCACGAGATCACCGAGGGGCTGGGAACGGGAGTCGGAACCCAGTTCCTGGTCACCGATGTCAATGGTGACGGTCTCTCCGACATCGCGCTGTCCAACAAGAAGGGCGTCAACATCCTGCTGCAGAAGCGATAACCCGGTGCCGGAAAGCGGCAGCTTGCCAACACCACGACCAGTGCGTATTCTTGGTTCCTCACGGGCCCAAGTGGCGGAATTGGCAGACGCGCTAGGTTCAGGACCTAGTGGGATTTATTTCCCGTGGAGGTTCGAGTCCTCTCTTGGGCACTCGACCGGGTTGCACCGCTTCGCACCCGGTCGCAGACCCCTGCAAAACAGGGGTTTTTTCTTGCGCGGCCAGGTCAGCTTGCGACCACGACAGCGGAATCGCCATCGCTTCAGGAAGAGTCACCGCTTCCCGGATCTGGCTGACCAGCATCTTCCTCAAAGTACACGCTTCCATCGGGTGAGGCCAGGCCTTTGAAGCCCTCAAATGACACCACGAGATCGTGTTCGGGGGCTGTTTTTGTGATGAACTCGATCAGCAAAGTCTCGATGCAAGGATCAAGGTGATGGGTCATCGTGGCATCCAGGATCACGTGACTGCCGTAGGAAAGTTTGTCAAGAGTTCGCGAAAGTTTGGCCTGGTTGAGGAAGGTGACCTGGTTGCTCAACCGGACTCGGTACCTGGTGACGTCAGCAGAGTCATCGGTCGCCAGTGAATACGGCGTATGAATGGCACCTTTCAGGACAAATGCCAAGCCAACTCCCATGCCGATCATCAAGCCCGACAGAAGGTCCACGAACACGATACCCGCCACGGTGGCTATGAAGGGTAGAAACTGGTTCATGCCCCCACTCCACATCTGCCTGAACAAGGCCACACTGGCCAACTTGAAGCCGGTGACAACCAGGAATGCGGCCAGCGAGGACAATGGGATCGTGTTGAGAAGCCCGGGGATCGCCAGCACGCAGACCACCAGCAGGATCCCGTGAAGAACAGTCGACATCCGCGTCTTGACACCCATGTTGAGGTTGACAGAGGAACGGATGATGACCGAAGTGACCGGCAGGCCACCGATCAGTCCAGTGACAATGTTGCCTGCTCCTTGTGCAAACAGTTCGCGGTTCTTGGGAGACACCCGGCCTTCCGGATCAATGTTCTCGATCGACTTGAGATTGATCAGCGTGTTGAGTGACGAAACCACGGCAATGACAACTGCTGCAACGTAGACGTTTGGATTGGTGAGTGCCGACCAGTCGGGGGAGGTCAGTAAAAGCTGGAGATTTGACATTTCGGCCACTGGCACTCTGACCAGGTGGGTATCCGGGATGCCCCACATGCTGTCGCTCTCGATTCCCATATTTTGCAGAACGAGCGTGATCGCAGCGCCGACAATGACGACCAGCAACGGCGCCGGGACCACACTGGACTTGAGCCTGGGGATCCGGTCCCACACCAACAGGAACACCAGAGAACCCAGCCCAATGATGGCTGCCGTCGGCTTGAGGCCGTGTACGATGGACTGAATCTGAGACAACGAACTCACGTCGCTGAGCCCCAAGGGTCCCACGTGACCGACCAGTCTGGGAGCCATCTTGAGGATCAGAAGCACGCCGATGGCCGCCAGGAGTCCCTTGAGGATGCTGATCGGGAAGTAATTGGTGAGTGTTCCTGCACGGATGGCCCCAAAGATCAGTTGGATGACGCCTGACAGCACAACGGCGAGCAGGAATGCCTCGAAGGAACCGTCGAGCTCGGCGATCTGGGAGGTGACAATTACGATCATTCCGGCCGCCGGACCGCTGACGCTCGTGCGGGAGCCGCTGATGATTCCCACGACAATTCCCCCGACGATGCCGGACAGCAGGCCGGAAATCAGCGGGGCGTCTGCGGCTTCTGCAATTCCCAGGCACAGTGGAAGTGCGACGAGGAACACCAGGAGTCCCGAGCGGAAATCCTGTGGATAAAAGCGACGTCTGGTATCGGAAGAGTCACCGTTGGGAGCTAGTTCAGGCATCGAGAGTCACCGTCGAGAGCAAGGATGGCGCCAGCAAGAGTGGAGATCTTGAGGACGTCACGCTGCCGGAATTCGAACAGTTCGTTCTGCAAATGCCGGGAGTCATTCCATTCGCCGGTAATGACTGGGACCAGGCGCAACGCCGCTGGTTTGTGTCCAGCGACTAACAGGTCATCGGCGCTGACAGCCCATTGGGCAGAGAGTGGCCTGAATTGGGCGGAGCGGGTCGGTAAAACGATCGCTCGACGCGAGAGACAGTGACACGGAAAATAACAGATCGAGGTGAAAATTGACGACTTCGACGCCCTCGACGCCTCAAGGCCAAAAGGTCCGAGGACTCGACGGACTCCTTCGACTCCCGTTCCTCGCTCTCTTCGATGGGGATCTCCGAGTCCTCGATCGAGACCTGTGCCGTGGCCGGACTCCCCAGCAGGACCAGGCACCACAACAGGGCCAAGACCGCTCGAAGAAAACGACGAGGCTGGAGTCGGAACCAGTCGCACCGTTGCTTTGTGTTGAATGACATCTTCGTGACCGACCACGACTGAAAACTGTTCAGCTACTACAAAATTAGTAGGAAAACCCGTGATACGTCAAGATTTTTTTCCACGGCAGCCGCTGATGCCGCTTGAACAGCGAGGAAAAGGCTGATTTCAGTCCCTCAACAGTAGTATCCTGAAGGGACTCCCG
>CAWVUS010000194.1:0-10266 GCA_963933195.1 uncultured Planctomycetaceae bacterium | reverse complement strand
TACTTCTTGTGCTGGTTGAAGTTGTCGTTGTGCGAGTCCCAGTTCTGGCCCTGCTGTATGAAATCATAGATGTTGACGAACGGGACACCGGCCTCGACCAACCGTCGGGCCAGCAACAGATTCTGCCCGCGCATGTTGCGACCGTAGCCCTTTCCGGCTCCGTTGCCTCCCCCCTGGGGAATCTCCTTCATCATGCCGTAGCGTTCTCGCAACGGCCCGGGCTCGGCATCGATGTCCAGGGCCCGGGAGACCATCGGCGAGCCAATCAACTCGTAGGCTCTCTCGTAGAACCCCCGCAACTCGGTCATCGCCGGAGTGACAGCAGCCACCGGGATTCTCGCGTCAATCAGATCGAGCAAGCTCCGCCGACCGGCCAGTCGGCCCGAAGTCAGTGTCTCCGGCGACTTCAACGCCTTGTTGCGGTAGGTCAGCGTCTTGGGATCACCGGTGATCTGGAACGGATCGAAGGCCTTTCCCAGGAATCCTCCGCCCTGGCAAGGTGTCGGCACGACGTTGTGGAACACCCAGGGCAAAGCGGCATGTGGGATGTCGATATCCCGGTGCTGGTTGAAATAGTTGACCACCGCTCCGTAAGAGGGAAAGAACTGATCGATCGGGGCAAACTCTTCTCGATCACCCATCGGCCCCTGTCGACCGGTCAACGACTCAGTCGACGCCGAATCGTGCAACCGGTTGGTGTGGTGCATGCTGCGAACCACGCCGCAACGATCCATCACCCTGGCCATCTGCGGCAGGTGTTCACAAACGGGCATGCCTGGAACATTCGAGGCCACCGGACGGAACTCACCCCGGATCGCCGAGGGACCGTTGGGCTTCATGTCATAGGTTTCGAGATGACTCGGCCCACCGTAATAGAAGACGATGATGCACGATCGAATGGCCGGCCGAGCAGCCGGAGCGATCTCGCGAGCCCTCAACAACCCACCCAGTGACAGTCCCAGGCTTCCACCGGCCAGCGATGCGATCGCCCCACGCCGACTGATTCGTGGACCTGATGGACTGATGATCATGCTGAATCGCCGACAACCACGGTGAAACACTCAAAAACGCCGCCGCAGTATACCACGACCTTCGGGTCTCGGGATCCTCAGGCCACTAGCTCAACAACTCCGGCCTGAGGCTGCCCGTGCCGGCAATCAGGTGCGGCTGACCATTTCGGTCGGGCATCGTCAACTGGGGATCGTGGCCCAGCAGATGATACAGGGTGGCTTGCATGTCCTTGGGCGAGATCGGAGTGTCACGCACATCGCCGCCGTCGGGTGTTGTCCGACCGACAACCCGACCCGCCGCCGTTCCACCACCGGCCACGACCGCCGTGTAGGCCCGCGACCAGTGATCCCGTCCGCCACCGGGCTTGGAGTTGATCTTGGGAGTCCGTCCGTGTTCGCTCATCCACATCACCAGTGTCTCATCCAGCAGGCCCCGCGATGACATGTCCTCGATCAACGCCGAGTAAGCCAGGTCGAACCCGGGTAACAACAATTCCTTCAGGCGGGGATAGTGGTACTGGTGCGTGTCCCACGCGCCGTTGCCGAACTGGCCGAAGCAATCCCACAGCACGGTCACAAACCGGGCCCCCGATTCGATGAGTCGTCGCGCGGCCAGGCAGGTCTGGCCAAACAGCGTCATACCGTAACGCTCGCGGACCGCCGGCGACTCGCGACCGATGTCCAGGGCGTCCAGGACCCGGCTGGATGTCAGCAGCGACATCGCCACCTCGCGTTGCCGGCTCATCGCCTGGACCTGCAGGCTGGTGTCCAGGTCGCGTCGTTGCCGTTCAAACTGTTCGAGCAACGAACGCCTCAGGCCCAGTCGTTCAATCGACAGGTCCCGGGACAACCGTGCCGCCGGCGCCATCCGGAACCGTCCCTCGGGGGTCGTTCCCCCGTAGGGATTTCGGTATCGCTTCGTCTGAGCCACGGTGCTCTTGGGAGCCACGTGCAAACCCGGACCATCGAAATCGGTCCAGACCGGATCGTACCGATTGTTGAGGAACCCCGAGAAGACGCCCGCGTTGACCAGCGGATTGTCGGTCTGCGAATTCATCAGCCACGGCAGGCCGATGTTGCCGGGCATGCCTCGAGTGGGAATTCGCCCCTGGGTTTTATCGAGGTACTCGACCACCGAGCCGACGTAGGGCCAGTGCTTCGGGTCCCGGGCCTTTGTCTCCAGGGCCGGAGTGTAGGTCGGAATTCCCGTCACGGCGTAGGCCACCCCGTGAAGCGGGTACTGGTGAGTCAATGAACGCGCGACAGTCACCTTGTCCATCACGCCGGCAACTCGCGGCAACAAGTCGCACACTCGCAAACCCGGCAACTTCGACTCGATCGAACCGAGTTCACCTCGGATCTCTGCCGGAGCATCAGGCTTGGGATCAAACGTCTCGTGGGTGGGCGGTGACCCGTAAGGAAACAGCAGGATACAAGACTTGGCTGCCCCCAGCCCCACGGTTCCGGACGACCCGGCCTCGGCGGCCAATACGTCGCTCAGGCCGACACCGAGAGGTCCCAACGCGCCGACCTGCAGCAGGTCACGACGGGTCAGACCGTCACAGAGCGTACGGGGAGTTCCCTGGATCGTCAGCATCGCGTCTCGATCCTGCAGTGAAATCGGTCCCGATCAACCGGGCGAATTCCCATTGTCATCCGCTGACGTGTCCACGACAAGCACGGATTCGTACAACTCCGATCAGCGGATCATAATGCACGACGGGCTGGGGACTGCGATCGGCTGGCCCACCGGTTGCAATCCGCCACTTTTTCCGTCGATACGGAACACCGCAACGTTGCCACCGGGCATGTTGGCACACAACAACAACCGCCCATCGGGAGTGATCGCCAGGTTCTGGGGCCCCTTGCCGCGACTGGGCACGATGGCCACGGTCTTCAACTTGCCCTGCTTGCCAACCCGGTACACAACGATCGAGTCGTGGCCGCGGTTGGTCCCGTAAACAAACCGGCCATCGGGCGTCACTTTCACGTCGGCACAATAGCTGGTGCCCTTGAAGTCGCCGGGCAACGTGGAAATCGTCTGACGTTCGATCAGCACGCCGGTCTTCTTGTCGTAGTCGAGCAAAGACACGGCGTTGGTCAATTCGTGAATCACGTAGACCCACCGACCATTGGGATGAAATGTCAGGTGGCGCGGGCCCGCCCCGGCCGGAGTCCGGACGAACGGCTGACGGGGAATCGTCAACTCCGCATCGCCCGAATCGAGCCGATAGGTGAGCACCTGGTCGAGGCCAAGATCCGCCGACAGGACAAACCGATTGTCCGGACTGATGACAAAGCAATGTGCGTGTGGCTCTTGCTGACGCGTCGGATTGACGCTCTTCCCCTTGTGTTGGATGAACGTCGCCGCCTTGCCCAGGGACCCATCCTTGCCGATCGGCAACGAGGCCACACTGCCCGAGGAGTAATTGGCCACCACGAGAGTACGACCGGTGGCATCGACGTCCAGGTAACAGGCCGTCGTCCCCAGGGCCGACTGGCGATTGATCAATTTCATTCGACCGGTAGCACCCTCGAGACGAAACGCCGCAATCCCGTCGTTGACCTTGTCACCAAAATCAGGAGTGTCGATCGAATAGAGGTACTTCCGATCCGGCGAGAGGGCCAGGAAAAACGAGTTCTCCACGTTGGTGGTGCGGTGCACCGGCTTCATCGTGGCCTGTTTCGAGTCCACACGAAACGCGTGAATCGCGCCCGCGTCACCGCTGCCAAAGGCCGACACAAAGACCAGCAGTTCCTCAGCTGCCAGGGACGGACTCGTCATAGCACTACAGGCCAATCCCAGTGCCACCAAACACGTTCGCCATCGGTCGGACATCGTTTTTTCCTGTTCTCATCGTGGGTGTCGGTCTAGTGCAGTATCCAGTGTCCAACAAGCTTACCAGACACGCCCCATTTTCACTCAGTCCCGCAATCAACCAGAGTGCAAAACCGGGGCACCATCAGCCAGACCGGGCATCCAATCCATCGATCACCACCAGTTCGGCCACGCTTCCGATCTCTCCATAGACGATCGCCACCTGTCCAAAATCACGACCGATCGCCACGGCTTCCTCACGACCGATCCCCGTCACCAGCAGGCTGATCTCCGCTTCCCAGTCGTCGCATTCCGGAATCCCCTGGCCCGGATATGCGATCAAACCGCGTTCTCTGCAGGTTTCCAGCAGGTCCTGGTGCCGCTTGAGATTCTCGCCAGACGGCAGTGGTCGCGACCCGGGATTGGCGGCCGAGATGAAAGCCCACGCCTGGGACGTCAGGTCTGAATCGGCCACGGGCGAACCTATCCGCAGATCGACGGTCCGACCATCAATGTTGGCCCGATAGGTCGTGGCCCGGTAGGCTTTCAACAACTCAGCACGCGTCATCTCGGTCTGGCACCTCGGCTGCCGTCGACTAAAAGTTCCACATCGGACGCTCGGGGCCGGTCGAGTGAACCGTCTCGACATACAAGCCGGTCTGCTCGGCCGGCGGACGCCCGGAATGCTCGCCACGGTCCATGATCCGGTAAACCAGCAAGTTGTGCCAATGGCCATCGGCCAGCCGCACCACCGCGGCATTGGGATGATCCATGAACCAGGGCTTCCCACTGGGGGCACGGCCGAACTGGCCAAGAGCATCACGAGCCAGCACCGGATCGAGCACGCCGGTGCGTTGATCGTTCAGGGGCCACAGCACCAGTCGATCCCGTTCGCGGCCCAGGGGATTGGACACCAGGTACGGCGTGCCGTCGGCGGCCCGGTTGATCGACACCGGTGCCTGGCCCTTGGTTTCGGGAACCTCGAGGACCCGCTTCCACTCCGCTCCGTCGACCGATCGCCAGACCCTCAACACGTGCTCGTCATAGGCCTCGTAGGCAAACCGGGCCGAGAAGAGCAGCGAACCGTCAATGTCACGGATCAGCGTCGGCTCGATTGGTACAAGCCGCACCGTGACCCCGTAGACCACCTGCGGCTTCGATGTCTTGGCATCAGCGATCACTGGATGGAACTCGATCGGTCGCCAACGCCCGTCCAGGCACCGCCACCGCGACATGCCAACGGTGTGTGGCTTGGCAAACCACACTCGCGTGTCTCCGGTCGTGGCCGCCACCGCCATCAACAGGTCATCCCCATCGGGAATCCCCATCCGCAGGCTGGGGCAGTAGATCTTCCATTTCGTTCCGGCCACCCGAAGCGGATTGGCCTCGGTGAACGTTTCCACGCCGGTCACCGACAACTGCTTGCCGTCAAATGCCAGGTGCTGGACCTCGGTGGTCCGTACCATGCCCCGGGTCTTCTCGCGCTTGTCGTAGTACCCGTTGCCCTTCATCGGAAAGTCCAGGGCCTCGCACAACCCGACACCTGTCCCCGCAAACGGATGCGGGCTGCCATCGGGACGCCTGGCACCAAGGGGAACAAAGCCCCCTTTCACCCCGTGCTTGAGCACGATCCTTGGCTGGCCGGTGATCCGATCGGCGTATTTTGTCGTCCGCGTCACCGGCACCGGCTTGGCCCGAGCGATCTTTGCGGCATCGTCAAATATCACGGCGTCCATGCCGGCTTCGAAATCCCCCACCGGAAACCCCTCGGTCCGCAAGTTGCAAAGTAACCCGGCCTGGGTGGGCCCGGCCTGGAACAGGTACCCGGTGCCATACCGAAACCCATCGCCGTCGGGAGGCACGGCCAGATCGGCCCGGTCCCGGCTGACCCCGGTAATCCCTCGTCGTCGCTCGGTATTCATGGATCCAGCACGAGCCGGGTACGAGAGAACCGCGGCCCCCGCTGCGCCGACCAGGCCACCAAGAATCTCGCGTCTGGACACTTTTTTCGTCACGCCCATTTCTCCAACACCGTTGATGTGAATCTCAACTGGCCCGATCCGTGACCGCATCGACCGACTCCACCGCGGTCAACACATCACCACCGCTGGATGGTACCCCGATGTCCTCGACCACAACACCACCACGCCAACCACTTGCCGCGTTGGGTATGATGAGCGACTATCGTTTCTGAGGGAAACCGAGCCATGTCGATCAGCAGGAGAATGGACGTGCGGTCCACCTGGTTGCCAACGACCGCTCGGCACGCCATGGTCTCGTGCTGTCCATGGCTACTGCTTGCCGTTCTGTCGGTGACAACGGCATCGGCCGCCGAAACGGTTCGGGTCAGCAGCGGTCTGCAGGTGCTCTACACCTTCGACGCCGGCCAGGGGAACCAGGTTCAGGACCGCTCGATGATCGGTCCCCCTCTGAACCTGACCATCGAAAAGCCTTCAGCAGTTCGCTGGCAGACCGACGGCCTGGTCATTCGAGCCGCGACCCGGATCACGTCATCGGGACCAGCCACCAGGCTGATCGATGCTCTCAAGCAAACACGGGCGGTCACGCTCGAGGCATGGATCCAACCGGCCAACGATCGCCAGGAGGGTCCCGCTCGGATCGTCTCCATTTCGGCCAGCCCCAGCCTCCGCAATATCACCCTCGGCCAGGACTCTCGCACATTCGACGCCCGACTGCGAACCTCCTCAACCACCACCAACGGCATGCCCTCGATCACCACGCGGCCCGGAACAGCCAGCACGGCCCGGGCCCACGTCGTCTACACCCGCGACCCCTCGGGCACCGCCCGAATCTACATCGACGGAAAACCCGCCGCCTCAAAACGGATCGTCGGCCACCTGAGCAACTGGGACAGCCGATTTCGGTTGTTGTTGGGCAACGAGGGATCCGGTGACCGTCCCTGGCTGGGCAAGATCCACCTGGTGGCCATCTACAGCCGGGCACTTTCAGCCAAGGAGGTGCAACAGAATCACCGGGCCGGGGCCACGGCTGGTTACCAGCCGTCCCGGGAACTGGTCATGCACAGACGCCAGCGGTTCTTCGAAACACGGATCGCCCCGCTGTTGGCCAGGCACTGCATCGATTGCCACGACTCGATCGCGATCAAGGGCGGACTTGACCTGTCGCGAAAGGCCTCGGCCATGAAAGGCGGCAAGTCCGGCCGGGTGATCATCGCGGGCCGATCGGCCGAGAGCCCACTCTTCAAACGCGTGGCTGCCAACGAAATGCCCAAGCAGGGCAAGCCGCTGACCGACGCCGACAAGACACTGCTCGCACGATGGATCGACGAGGGAGCCACTTGGTCGGGCGGCCTGGTCGACCCGGCGGTCTACGCCCGGGACATTCGCGGTATCTGGATCCAGCGTTTGACGGTCGACGAATACATCGAAACCGTGCGGAGCGCCGTGGGTGTCGACATCGCGCGGGAAGCTCGCAAGCTGCTGCCTCGTGACGTCCGCGCCGATGGATTCAGCAACACCGCCTACAACCTCAGCGTCGATCTCAAGCATGTCCAGGCCTACGCGAAATTGGCCGAGATCATCGTGGGCCGACTGAACGTACTGAATTTCACGGCCCGCTTCTCGAAGAGCCGCAAGCTCTCGACCGACGCCACCATGAGGAAACTGGTCGAAACGATGGGCAAGTGGCTGTTCCGCGGTCCACTCGAGGAACGCGAGATCACCAACTACAGCGGAATCGCCACGACGGTGGCCAGCACGGGTGGAGATTTCCGGGAAGCGGCCAGCTACATCATCGAGGCCATGTTGCAGTCGCCGCGGTTCATCTACCGCATCGAACATCAACGCGGCGACGGCTCGAACTGGCCGGTCAACGACCACGAACTGGCGACCCGGATGAGCTACATCATCTGGGGGGCGCCCCCGGATCGCCAGTTGATGAAAGCCGCCGACGAGGGCCGTTTGGGCGACCGCAAGCGGGTCATCGCCGAAGCCACCCGGATGCTGACAGACCCCCGCGCCATCACCCAGTCGTCCCGCTTCCTCAGCGAGTGGCTGGATCTCGACCGGCTCGCCAACCTCAAGCCCAATCCGGATCGCTTCGGTGACTTCAGTCCCGAACTGGCTTCAGACATGAGGCAAGAAACCCTGGCATTCTTCAACGAAGTCGCCTGGAAACAGAAACGTCCGCTCTCGGAACTGCTCAACGCACAGTTCACCTACGCCACCCCCCGACTGGCTCACCACTATGGCCTGGAATCCCGTGGCCCCGGCCTGCGACGCTACGATCTCAACTCGGTCTCCTCCCGTGGCGGCCTGTTGACCCAGGGCAGTGTCCTCTCCATCGGTGGCGACGACGCCTCGATGGTCACCCGTGGCCTGTTCGTTCTTCAGGATTTCCTCCGTGGCCGAATCAAGGCCCCACCACCGGGTGTCGACACCACCCCCGTCCCACTCAAACCCGGACTCTCGCAACGGGTCGTTTCCGAGAAGCGGCTCGCCAACGTCGCCTGCGCCGGGTGCCACAGGCGATTTGAACCGATCGCCTTTGGACTCGAAAAATTCGACGGGCTGGGCGGGTTCCGGCAAATCGACGAGCACGGGAACCGGCTGCGTGAGAATGGCACGATCCTGTTCCCCGGCGACTCAAAACCCCGGGCCTTCCAGTCATCGGCCGACTTGATGAACCTGCTGGCCAACAGCGAGCGGGTCCGTGAGACGATCACCTGGAAGCTGGCCCAGTTTGCCGTCGGCCGTCCGTTGGATGCCACCGACGCAGCGACCATCCGTTCAATGCACCAGGTCGCCTGGCAGGCCGGTGGCACCTGGGTCGACCTGGTCACCGCCCTGGTGTCCAGTGATCTGGTTATGATGACCCGGACGCAATCCGATTCTGCGAATGAACCAGCCGGGGCCACCGGTGGGCCCTCACCTCCCAACACGAAATGACGTATCGATCGTCCGGAGCACACCGGGACGATTCCGGACAAGGCCAGTTCATGCCGACAACACGGATCAATCGACGCACGATGCTGCGGGGAGCCGGAACTGCGACTGTCGCATTCCCGCTGCTGGAGGAGATGATCTCGACACCTGGCCAGGCCGCTCCAGGGGGCACCCCCCCGGTACGAGCCTTCAACGTCTTCTTCGGCCTGGGGATCCCGGCACCGCTGCAAACCGAGGGCTTCGACGGTGTGCTCGAACCGCTCGAGCCACTCTCCAGCAAGCTGTTGATCATGCGGAACGTCGACCAGTTGCGGTGCGACGAGAAGGGCATCAATGCCCACTACGACGGAGCGACCGGGGCCTTCACGGCCGAGCCACCAAGCGGCGAAGCCCGGGCCGGTGGAGGATCCATCGAACAGATGGTCCGCCAGGGCCTCTACCCCAAGGGACTCCCCAAGAGCGTGGTGCCCACCCTGGTCGGTGGGACGTTTTTCCGACGTAGCCGTGTCGGCCGATACGTACACAGTTTCAACCCCGACGGTACCGTCGCGGCCACGATGCAGGAAAAGCCTCGCGATCTCTTCGAACGGGTTTTCGGCTCAATCACCGTCGCCGGTACTGGTACCGACGCCCGGCGTCAAAGGCTCAAACGCAGCATTCTCGATTCGGTCGTCGCGGACTACCGCTTTTACACCGGCAAACGATCACCACTGGGAGCCCGATCTCGAAGCCGGGTCGCCGACCACCTCGATCGCATCCGCGAGTACGAGCAGCGGGCGTTCGCCATGAAGCACAAGAAGAAAGGCCCCAGGCCGGTCGGTCCCGCGCTGCCGCGGCGGTCGATCATCCCCCATGGCGGCCCCGCAGACCCCGGTGGCCAGGGTATCGACATCACGCTGGATGAACTCTCCACCGAATGGCGATTGATGGCCGATCTGTACGCCCTGGCCATCCAGACCGATCGGGTCCGTTTCGGCTCGCTGACCTTCCTGGCCGCCGGAGAACGTATCCGGCTGACCGGCCAGTACAAGTACCGCAACCGAAAGATCTGGGACTTCGACGATGCCGGCCAGCAACGAGCCGGCGGTGACCAGGGCTGCAGCCACGAGTGGTGGCACAAGTTCAACGAGAAAAAAGAGAACGAGGCCCTGAGAGCACACGCTCATATGAAGATGCGAGAAGTGGCCTACTTCCTCGGACGACTCGACGACAGCGAGTCCCGGGACATCAACGGCCGGACGATTCTCGACAACTCGCTGATCACCATCTCGACCGAGTCGGGCGACGGACGCCACAACGATGTCAAACGAGAACTCTCTGGCGTGTTCCACGCCATCACCGGAGCCAACGGCCGGTTCAAAACTGGACAGGTCATGGATGTGAAGGCCGAGGGCCTGGACGTCTACAACACGATGCTCGCCGGCATGGGTGTCACCGCCCGCCTGGGACCTGAGAACCGGCCACTGCAGGCCGTCGAGAAGATCCGCGCCTAGACCGTCACCCGTGGACGTCG
>CAWVUS010000193.1:0-10303 GCA_963933195.1 uncultured Planctomycetaceae bacterium | reverse complement strand
CAGATCCTTCTGAAAGGTGGCTGGCTGGGGATCATGCTGGTCGGTTTCGTGATGGTGGTGGTGTGGCAACAGATTTCACCAGGTTCCCAAGCGGTCCTCGGGTTGGAACTGAATGGGTACATTGAAAAAATGGTTTATGTGACAGCGTTGCTGAGCCTGATGTTTGTCTGTGGCGCGGTTCAGTTGACCGGATGCTGCACACGTTGGTGTGCGGCCGAGGTGACCGACGTAAAAACGACAGACAGTCACTGACGGGGCAAAGAGAGGTCTGCGGTCCCACCGTACTGCCTAGAGATCGCGGAGGTCGTCGAGCAGGGTGGCCGAGAGTGGGCCGCCCGCGGCGAGTTCAAAGCGTCTGGAAAATTCACCGGTGACGGTGATCTCGAGGTCGATGCGGTCTTTCGGCAATGAACTGGCAACCCGTTCGCCCCATTCAACAAGCACGACTGCCGGGCCGGCCAGCCATTCCTCGGGCCCGAGGTCGAGGTACTCGTTTTCCGAATTCAACCGATACGCGTCGGCATGGTAAACGTCCACACGTGCCGCATAATGCTGCAGCAGGACAAATGTCGGGCTGCTCACGTCCTGTGGAACACCATCCAAACCCTCAACGATGGCGCGGACAAGTCGAGTCTTGCCGGCTCCGAGGGGGCCGTTGAGGGCGACGGTCAAACCGGCAGCAGCCGCACGTCCCAGCGCGAGCCCGAAACGATGGGTTTGGTGTTCGTCGTCGGCGTCGTAGATCAGCGGTGTCACGTTCAGCCAGTCCGGTGTCGTCGGGCGATGTCTCACAGGATGGAGGTCATGTCGAGGGAATGCAACGAGACGATGGTCTGATGTCACGTCGTTGCTGCAAGGAGGACAATCTGACAGACTCCAACCGGAAGGAGTCGGGCTGTCGTGCAATTTGTTGACCGGATTTGGAAGACCCTCGAAGGCGATCGACGGTTGATGCTGTTCTCGGTGGGCTTCGGCCTGGCGTTTACCGCGTTGGGCATCATTCCGCCACTGCTGATCCGACAGATGTTGCTTTGGTTTCGCGAACCAAGCACCGCTGGAAGTTTCTGGATCCTGGGCTCGGCCGTCGCGGCGGTTTACCTGCTGCGAGGGGTGGTCCGGTATTTGTATGGCTTGAGTTCTCATATTGCCGCGTACCGGGTTTTGCACCGACTGTCACTGTCGGTTTACCGGCACTTGCAGACAATGTCGCCGGGGTATTTGAGTCGGCGGCATTCAGGCAACCTGGTCGCAAGGACCATGGGTGACGTGGCGGCCATCGAGGACTACATCGCTCATGGGATTCCCGAGTCGATGCTGGCCATAGTGATTCCAGTGGCCATGAGCGTCGTGTTGTTTTGTATTAATTGGCAACTGGCAATTGTCGCACTCGCACCATTGCCGGTGATCGCCGTGCTGGTCTACCTGATTGCCAGGCGATCGCGAAATATGTGGCGTGGTGTCCGGAGTCGATTTGCCGAGATCAGTGGGCGTATCCAGGATCACCTGGGGGGATTGACGATCATTCAGTCATTCGGAGCCGAAGCGGCGATGGCGGCACGCGTCGAGTCCGAGAGTCTGGAATATCGTGATCGGATCATCCACGCCAATCGGTGGTCCCTGGTTCCCGCGGGAGTGATCGAGGCGGCCAGCGGCGGCGGTTTGGTCTTGATCGTGTGGGCGGGCGGATGGATCACGACCGACCCGTCGGCGGTTTCTGGTCTGCGAGTTGACGTGGCCGACCTCGTGGTGTTTCTCCTGTATTTGGGGCAGATCATCTTGCCGTTTTTACGGCTGGCCAATCTGACCGACAATCTGCAGAAAGCTTCGGCCAGCGCCGAACGTGTGTTTGAATTACTGGACACCCCACCGACGATCGTCGATGCACCCAATGCGGCGATTCCCGAGAGTCCCCAATGGTCGATTGAGTTCCAGGACGTCACGTTTCATTACGCCAACGGCACGCCGGTGCTGCAAGACGTTTCATTCGCGATCGCTCCCGGAGAAACCGTGGCAATCGTGGGCGCGACCGGGGTCGGCAAGACGACAGCCTGCCACCTGCTGACTCGTTTTTATGAACCCGAATCCGGCATTGTAAAACTCGGCAACACGGATGTGTCGCAGGTCCCGTTGTCGTGGTTGCGGGAACAAATTGCCCTCGTGTCCCAGGATGTGTTTCTGCTAGCCGGTACGATTCGAGAAAACTTGCTACTGGGGCGTTCGGATGTGCCTAACGAACTGGTGGACGACGCGGTTGTTGTCTCGGGAGTGGAGGAATTTGTTTCTTCGATGCAGGATGGTTTGGAGACTGTCGTCGGGGAACGCGGCATCCGGTTGTCAGGTGGCCAGAAGCAACGGATCGCACTGGCCAGAGCGTTGATCAAAGATGCTCCGGTACTCGTTCTCGATGAAGCGACAAGCGCGGTGGATGAGGCGACAGAGTCGCGGATCAAGCAGGCCCTGGGAGAGGCAACCCGGGGCCGTACGGTCCTGGTGGTGGCTCATCGCTTGTCGACCATCGCATCGGTGGATCGCATCGTGGTCTTCGAGGGTGGGCGGGTTGTGGAAACCGGGACGTATTCTGACCTTGCCGCGGCAAACGGGCCGTTTGCACGGTTGTGCAGAATTCGGGAAGACGTGGTCTGGTAGGAGAAGATGTGATGAGAATTGTGAGTGGTGGTATTCAACACGAGACCAATACGTTTGCAACGGTTCCAACAACACTGGCGGATTTTCAAAGAGACAGTGATTGTGGAGACGAATTGATCGGCGGCCAGCGGTTGCGAGACCTTTACACCGGAACAGGAACTGTGCACGGCGGGTACCTTGACGAATCGCTGGTCCGAGGAATTGATCTCGAACCGGTGCTGAGCGTCCGGGCACAACCAGCCGGGCCGGTCCAACAGGTTGCGTTCGACCACATGCTGGACGTGTTGCTGAGTCGAATTGAGGAGGCCCGTCCGTTTGATGGCGTGGTGCTAGACCTGCACGGGGCAATGGTTGCCGACGACCATGAGGATGCAGAAGGGGCAATCATCGCGGCGGTGCGGCGACTCGTGGGACCTGCGATGCCGGTTGTGGTGACACTGGACTTACATGCCAACATCACCGAGCAAATGGCGTCGGAATCGGATTGTCTGATCGGGTATGACACCTACCCGCACGTCGACATGAACGAACGTGGACGCGAAGCGATTGGTGTACTCGAGGCGATCATCAAGGGGGATGTGCGGCCGACCCAGGCATTCCGGCAGTTGCCGTTGATGACCATGCCTCCCATGCAGTGCACTTTGCGAGAACCGATGCAAAGCCTGATTGGGCAATTGCACGACCTGGAGTCGGAGCCCGGAATTGTGACCGCGACGATTGCCATGGGGTTTCCGTTTGCAGACATCCGGGATGCGGGTGTGACGGCGGTGGTGACGACAAACGGCGATCAGGAACTTGCTGAAAAACGAGCCGAAGAACTGGCTGCGCGGTTGTGGTCCTTGAGAGACGACTTGCAACCGCAGTTGACCACGGTGGAGGATGCAATGCAGTACTCCCGTGAACAGGCTTCCGGTTTGGTGATCCTGGCTGATGGTTCTGATAATCCCGGAGGTGGTGCGCCATGCGATGGGACCGTCGCGTTGGAAGCTCTCATCGCGGCCGATTTTCAAGGCGGAGTGGTTGGCGTCTTGTACGATCCCGAAACAGCCCAACGGGCCCACGAGTTGGGATTGGGCGTTGAGGCCGAGTTTGAAATCGGGGGGAAGACCGATT
Organism: uncultured Planctomycetaceae bacterium; assembly: GCA_963933195.1. GTDB lineage: Bacteria > Planctomycetota > Planctomycetia > Planctomycetales > Planctomycetaceae > UBA8437. The sequence continues at coordinate 6,544 of CAWVUS010000193.1, read as the reverse complement.
CGTTTCATGGTGAGACAATCGTGGCCAAGGCGAAGGTCAAGCGGCTGGGAGATGGACAATTCACCTTCCGTGGCCCCATGAGGCGTGGGTGCCCGGGTGACTTGGGGCCGATGGCCGTACTGGAAATTGGCGGCGTGGAGGTGGTGGTGGCCAGCCGCCGCATGCAGCTGCTTGATGCCGAGATGGTGCGCGTTGTCGGGGTCGAGCCTGGCGAGAAGACTTTACTGGTGGTGAAGAGTGCCGTTCATTTCCGGGCGGACGTGGGACCGTTGGCAGAAACAATTTTCGACGCCGACACGCCCGGGATTCACCGACCAGATTTTTCGTGTTTTGAGTACCAGCAGGTCCGCCGCCCGATTTATCCGTTGGACGCCGAACTGGGTGAGCGTGAGATGTTTGGGCGGACCGACTGAATGCGGCGCTACCTGCCCCTGGTCTGCCTCGCACTGCTGCACACGATCGTCGATACCAGCGCGCTGTTGGTCTCGCCACTCTGGGACCGGATCACGGTGGAATGTCGACTGGCCGGATTGAGCCTGTTTGGGGTGATGCTGGCTCACTCGATGCCCACGTCCCTGGCCCAGGGAGTGTTTGGGTTTCTCCGAGAGCGGAAGCGTTTGCGTTGGTTGATGTGTGCGGGGCCAATATTGGCTGTTGTGTGCCTGACGACTGTGGGCGGGGTGGCGGCTGCGGGGCGTGTGGGTTGGTTGTGTACCTTGTTCGTCGTGGGCGGAGTGGCGGTTGGAGCATTTCATCCGGAAGCGGCTGTTCGGGCTGGGACCCTTTTGCCCGGAAATCGGACACGAGGATTGTCCATTTTTATGCTCGGTGGTTCGCTGGGGCTGTCACTGGGACCGTTGCTGAGTGGCTATGTGGTTCAGCGTTGGAATCTTGAGGGGTTGTTGTACCTCATGCCTGGCTTGCTGGTTCTGATTCCAGTTCTTTACTGGGGGACCACCCGAGGCGAGACGGTTGCGAGCCCGGAAGAGGGTTTGGTGGAGGTCGGCAAGCCCCGCGGATTGCGGGAGATGTTCGATGGGCGCATCGGGTTGGCGTTGGCCCTCCTGTTGGTGTGTTCGTGTCGATTGGTCCCGAACATGGGGATGAGCAAGGTCATGTCGTTCACGCTTGCGGATCGCGGTTTCGACGAAAGAACTGTGGGTTTGGTCCAATCGCTGTTTCTTGTCTCAGCGAGCGTGGGCATGACGTTGATGGCAGTGTTGTTCCCGGCCGGTTGGGAACGACGTTTCATGGTCGCGTGTCCATTGTTGGGTTTGCCGTTGTTGGCGGTGTGGGGATGGAGCGATTGCCCCACGTGGTTGTTGATTGGGGTGCTTGTGCCTACAGGCCTGGTCTTGTGGGGAACAACCCCGACGATGGTGTCCTACGCTCAACAGTTGTTTCCACGTGGTGCGGGGGTTGCTTCGGCCATGACTATGGGATTGGCCTGGGGCGTTGGAGGACTGATCGAGGCACCGTTCACGACTTATTTTCAGGATGTTGACGAACCGCAATCGGCCGTGTGGGCCTTTCTCCCGTTTGTGTTTGTCGCTTCGGTCGGTGCGATGTTCCTTCCGAAATCCCGCGATGAGACGGATATTAAAAAACCGGAAATGGGTTCTTGACAATCTGATCCTGCGTTGTAGCATCGCCCTCAATGTCGTTCGCAAGGATGCGTCCGACTCCGACGACAGGATGTCGTCGCTAATCAAGGAGCAATGGAATGCCAGCTACCACCCGACGGTGTGCGCCGTCGAAATGTCGGATGTCGCAAGCTGTGACCCGACGGGTTGGTTGCCGGATTTCTCCTCAACTGTCCTCGTGCGGTCATCATTCTGACGCGCATGACGGACAAAAGATCTTGCGGTTCAGGACGGATCGCGAGTTGAAGAAGGCCAACCGGCTCTGGAGGCCGGTCGTGGCAAAAGAGTGTCAGTGCACAAGGAAGTGCACGGAACCAGGAAGGAACCTGATTGATGAGTGGAAAACCGTGGGTTGGAATTAATGGCGATTTTCGTGCGGCCAAGCAAGACGCGGGGGCTTTGAGTTGGTTCAACACCGGTTACTACGACAGCGTCGCAGCTTGTGGTGGTCTGCCTGTGTTGATTCCTCCAATGGCCGAGGATGACGATCTCAAACAATTGCTCAAGAAACTGGACGGCCTGGTGCTGGCTGGTTGCACCTATGACCTGGATTCAGGGCGACTTGGGCTACAAGCACATCCAACGTCCCGTCCGATGCCACAACGGCGGGAGGACTTCGATCGTCGATTGTGTCGGCTGGCTGTCGACATGCGAATCCCGATGCTGGCCATCGGTGCAGGAATGCAGACACTGAACGTCGTGTGTGGCGGCAGTCTTTTCGGACATGTTCCCGAGGACGTGCCAAAATCAATCCTGCATCGGGATTCGGTGGAATCGACGTTGCGGCACGTCCTGGAGATTGAACCGGGTACACGAGTCGATGCGATTTATGGTCCCGGGGAAATTCGTGTCAACAGCCAACATCATATGTCCATCGACGACCCCGCCGATGGGTTTGTTGTTTCGGCTCGCACTCCGGATGGAGTGATCGAGGCGATCGAGGCCGATGACGAACGGTGGTTCTGCCTGGGCGTTCAATGGCACCCGGAAAACACGACTTCGAGTGCCCTGGATATGCAGATTTTCGAATCGTTGCTGGATGCGGCGGCCGGATCACCGGCGGTGGTTCCGTTCAAACGGAAAGCGGCCTGAGTCGGGTTTGAGGACGTGGGGGGTGGCGGTCCGGCCGGGAGTCGTCGGGCCGCCTCCGGTACCGTGAGGCAGGATCTGTAAACCTGCCCACACGGGGCGTGACCCGTTATGCTCGCTCAATCCCCTTGGCGGGGTTATGTCAGTTCGACGCATGGCAGGCCAGACGATGTCTTTGATCGTTCAAAAATTTGGCGGGACGAGTGTTGCCGATGCGGAGCGTATCCGGGGCGCGGCCCGGCGTGCGGTGGCGGCACACCGGGCGGGGCACCAGGTGGTCGTGGTTGTCAGTGCGCGAGGGAAAAAGACTGACGAGTTGGTGGGGCTGGCAGCGGAGATTACGGACAGTCCTTCGGCTCGTGAGATGGACATGCTGCTGTCGACCGGCGAACAAGAGTCGGTCGCGTTGATGGCGATGGCGGTGGCTGCCGAGGGCGCTGAAGCAATCAGCATGACCGGCGCCCAGATTGGAATCCACACGGATTCGTCCCACACACAGGCACGGATCATCGATATTTCGACGCGACGTATGCGTGAGACATTGCAAGCCGGTCGGATTGTTATCGCCGCTGGGTTTCAGGGGATTGACGATGATCGGAACATCACGACGCTGGGACGCGGTGGAAGTGATACGACGGCGACCGCCTTGGCGGCAGTTTTACAGGCTGATGAATGTCAGATCTATACGGATGTCGACGGGGTGTTGTCGACTGATCCGAGGATCGTCGAGTCGGCTCGGTTGTTGCGCCGCATTTCCTATGACGAGATGCTGGAACTGGCGAGTCTCGGCGCCGGTGTCATGCACTCGCGATCTATAGAGTTTGCGAAAAAATATCGGGTACCGGTTCGGGTGCGGCCGGCCGCAACGGACGGCGATGGCACCCTGATTGCAATTATTTCCGAGGACAGTGACGCGGGAGTTCGCGTCGTCACGGGTGTTGCGCTGGTCCGGGACGAGGTGCGAATTGGGCTCGTGGGTGTGCCCGATCGGCCTGGAGTAATGGCTGAGGTGTTTCGCCGATTGGCCGAGGAATCTCTTCCGGTCGACATGATTGTTCAGGACGTGGGGCAACATGGCCGGGCCGAGGTTTCGTTCACCGTACCGGAAAAGAATCGTGACGAAGCATTGGCTGCTGCTGCTGCTGCGGTTGCAGACCTGGGGCATGGAGAGGTTGACCATGGTCAAAGTCTCAGCAAGGTGTCGGCAGTAGGTCGCGGGATGCGGTCTCATACCGGCGTGGCAGCACACATGTTTCAGACGCTGGGCGATGTTGACGTCAATCTGAACATGATCAGCACAAGTGAAATCAAAATTTCCGTTTTGGTCGATCGGGATCGCTGCGAGGAGGCTGTGACAGCGGTCCACAACGGTTTCGAACTTGATGAGGAAGAGGCCGAAGGGTTGGATGTGGGCGTTGAACTGCCCGCGGCCGATCGTCGTGCCGAGTTGTCCGAACGCGAGGAACTTGAACAAGACGTCGTCGACCGGCTGGCAAGCATGGAGGACATTGTCGTTAGCGAAGTCCAACTGGATGGCGAACAATCACGGATAACGGTCCGGGAAATCCCCAACACGCCTGGTGTGGCAGCGGAATTGTTTTCAGCAGTTGCTGAAGGCGGCATCCTGGTCGACATGATTGTCCAAAATGATTCCCGGATCGGTGGTGGAGGAGGAGGACAGGCCAGTTTGTCGTTCACCGTGCCTCGCCGTGATCTTGATGCGGCCCTGTTGTTGGTCCGTGAGGTGTCGGAAGGCTGGGGGAATGTTGAGGTCAGTTTTGAACGAGATATTGCTTTGCTCTCGGTCGTGGGGATTGGGTTGAGAAGTCACACCGGTGTGGGCGAGAGGATGTTTGGGGCCTTGGCCGTCGCGGGGATCAATATTCAGATGATCAACACCAGCGAGATCCGCATAAGCGTTGTTGTGGGGCTCGGTGACGGGGCTTCCGGGCACAAATGCCTGGCGGAAGCCTTTGGCGTCTAGTCGTCCCACCACCAGTCGGTGGAGTCTTTCGGGCGACGATGAATCCGCAACCGGTGGTTGATAGTAACAGCGTCTGCGGTTGCGATTGGCGGCGGTTCGAGCTTGACTCCCCCGCTGATGCTCATGATCCAGTTTCGGCCACGAGCCTTGCGGATGACGGCCAACGACGGAACATGCCGCGGCACACGCGACGTTTCTGGCGAATACAGTTTTGGGTCGACGAGTACCCGGCTCTGCCACCGAGTGTTCGGACCAACGATGGGTGCGTTCGCCACGATCTCGGCCGCGACAGCCAGGCGGGCCAGGTTCTCGAGTTCGCCGAATACCGGGATGTGTTTGGCCAACAGTGGGAAATTGTCGGTGAGGTGTTGGGCCATACGGGTGGCGACCGGCGATGCTTTGGACTTGTCGGAAGTATCGGATGTCGTTGCGGCGGTTCGGACAATCAGTCCGGGACCGTTGAAATGCCAGATCCGATGATCCGGAGATCGGGAAATGTTGTTGTGAGTTGCGACAAACCAAAAACGGTGCTGTCGCCGAACGGCATTCTTTCCGGCCTTGGACAATAGATCCATGTAACTGACCCAGCCCTTGATTGGAGGTCGGTCGAATCCCATAGCTACCCGTTTGAGAAAATAGTCGGCTACCACCAGTTTGCAGGCGAAACGACTGGTGTCGGGAACTCCAAAAATTCTCACATCTTGCAGGCCCATTGCCTGTTGCATGCCTTTCACCAATGTCGGAAATCTTTGGGAGTCGAGAGGCCCCTTCAATTTTCGCAGGTAACGGGCGTAACGCTTTAATCCGTTATCGGTCGGATCGATTGAGCATCCAATAAACGACGACGGTCGGCTTGATGCAGTAGAAAACCGAAGGGCAATTGCGAGGTCATCGAGTTCCAGGAGCGGCCGGTGGGTCTCAGGATCGACAATGTCACCACTCGGCAATTTCGTCCAGCCGGCTGCGGGCCCGATCAGGATTGCGTCGTTGTCATTCGGAACTAATACGACTTCGTCAATTCGTCGCAGGCCGGCAAGATAACGGACTTCAATAGGAAGTGGGCGAGCGGTGCGTTGGTGCTCGGCAATCGTGGCTTCGAGTCCTTTGAGAGACAGGTGCCGCGAGTCGTGTCGTCTGGCGATTTCGGTGGGCGCGGGGGGGAAATCGTCTTTTGGAGGAGACTTCTTTGCGAGTTGGAGGATGCCTTTTGAGTCAATGTGGACTCCGCCAACCTGGGCATCACAGGGAGAAGATGCGGACAACGAAAATGAGAGGACAATAATGACTGTGGAAAAGCGATACATGGAAAACCGGCCAGGTGTTGCTTATCAAGAACGAGGGCTTTCGCCATCGAGGAAATCGGATAGCAAGGTGGGCAACTCAGCCGACAGGCGGCCTCGCGAGACGACAAGATTGCAACCGGCCTGCCTCGCCGATTCGAGCCGTTGATGGTGGACGTGCGGTCCGAAGGCGAGCGTAGGAGGTGAACCGGTTTCAGAGAGGTTCGCGAGAAATGTGGCTAACTCCAGTCCGGTTGTTTCCAGATCAACAATCAGGAGGCGAGGTGGATCGGATTGGATCAATGAGATCGCAGTAGACGTGGAACCAGCATGGCGGATGGCCCAGCCGGCCGCCTCCGTTTGGGCGGTCACACGCGGGACAAACATCAAGTCGTCGGACAAGAATAAGACGTCGGTGGACATGGGGGCCTGCAGGAGGTGTCAGGGGGCGTAGGAACCCGCTGCTGAACGATGAAAGTGAACGTGTTGCCAGCCGGACTCCTGATGGTGCCAGACCCGGGTTTCCTCCATCGTGGTGGTGGACGTGT
>CAWVUS010000192.1:0-10335 GCA_963933195.1 uncultured Planctomycetaceae bacterium | reverse complement strand
GTTCTGGTAGCCACTGGTGTCGGCATAGCGTGCGGCGTCGAGCCAATTCACAGCGAGGTGTTCGCCGGAACGGGGTGAGGCGAGCAGGCGGTCGACCTCTCTTTGGTAGGCTCCCGGGCGGGTGTCTGCCAGAAAGGCGAGTATGCGGTGTGGGGTGGGCGGCAATCCGGTGAGGTCCAGATGCAACCGTCGTAGTAGCGTGGTGCGGTCTGTCTCGGGAGAAGGCGACATCTTTTCGCGGTCAAGTCGAGCGAGAATGAAGTTGTCGATCGCGTTGCGCGGCCAATCGGGACGGCTGACTTTCGGTAGGCGAGGCCGCGTCGGAGGGATAAATGACCAGTGAGGTTGCCAGGTGGCTCCCTGGGCAATCCACTTCTGGATCAGGCTGGCCTGGCGGGGTGTGAGTGACAGCCCGGAGTCGGCCGGTGGCATGCGCTGGTCGGCCTCACCTGTGGTGATTCGTCGGTAAAGTTCACTGTTGGCGGGCTTGCCGGGGACCACAACATGGTGATCGGTTTTTTTGGCAAAGAGTCCGGCACGGGTGTCGAAGCGGAGGTCAGCTTCGCGTTTGGTCTTGTCGGGTCCGTGGCAGTGATAGCAGAGATTCGAAAGGATCGGCCGGATGTCTCGGTTGAAACTGACCGTGGTGGGCAATGGGGCGTCGGCTGCCTGGGTCGTGGCAGAGACCGTCAACGACACAAAAATGGGGAGTACCAAGTACAACCGAAGGCAGAGATGTCTCATCGAGATAGTTCCTCGGCTCCCAGGGGCCGGGTCGAACATGTCTTGATCCGGAATGGAAGTTACACGATAGCAGATCGACCGTTGACCGTGCGACAGCGTCCGGGAGAGGAGACTTTTCGCACCGGTTACAAAAAACCGACTTGTGTACACATGTTTACTGATGTATACATGTGTTTACTGACGATGTTATGGCATTTCAATCTCAAAACGTGGGCAGGGCCATGAATGCGAGAGACGCGAAGCAACCATTGCCACGAGTGACCGAGTTCGCCGAACAGGAACAGGTCGATTCTCCATTGAAGCCACTCTCGGAACGCCAACAACAGATTCTGGCGTTCATCCGGACCGAATTGCAGATCCGCGGATACGCTCCATCGGTTCGTGACATCGTTCGGCATGTGGGGGACCGCTCACCCACAAGTGTCCATCGCCACTTGAAGACGCTGGAGCGGCATGGGTTGATTGTACGAGATGCAAAAAAGAGTCGGTCGATCCGACTGTCAGGCGATGAGCCAGGGCAATCCGATTGGGGACGCCAGGGGAATCTGGCCGGCTTGCCTTTGGCTGGAGTGATCGCTGCGGGGAGTCCGATCGAAGCCATCGAGCAGGATGAACGAATCGATTTTGATGCGTTGTTCAACCGGGAAGGTCATTTTGTGTTGCGAGTGAAGGGCGACTCGATGATCGAGGACCACATCGATGATGGCGACCTGGTTGTCGTGCGGCAGGCGGACAGCTGCCGAGAGGGCGATACGGTCGTGGCGTTGCTTGAGGGGCAGACGGCCACGCTGAAGCGGTTCTACCGTGAGGCCGATCAAATTCGGTTGCAGCCGGCCAATACAAAATTGAAGCCAATCTATGCCCAGGATGTGAAAATTCTGGGAGTGGTGGTGGGAGTGGTCCGGCAGGTTTCGTGATTCCTGTTGGTGCAGCCATTTTCTTGCGTTTTGTTGCCCAGGCTTCAGTCGGTTTGAATACGTGTCACGTGTCACAACTCTCGGCATTCTTGCCGATCGTCTCCGGAAGATGGAGCGAGTGCGACGTCCTTCGGGCGGGCAGGAGTGCCTGGTCCGGACCGGTCACGCAGCACTTGACAGCGTGTTGCCAGGTGGCGGGCTGTGTCGCGGAACACTGATGGATTGGATCAACAGTGACGGCCCAGGAAGTGGGGCGGGGACGTTGGCGTTGCTGGCATCAGGGGGAGTGATGGGTGAAGAGCGGCGTCCGGGGACATTGGCCGTGGTGGATCGTGGTGGTGGGTTTTATGCGGTGGCGGCCGCCAGCCTGGGAGTGTCGCTGGAACAGGTCCTGGTGGTGAGGCCGGTGTCAGAGGAAGAGTGGCTGTGGGCTGTTGAACAGGTGTTGCGAAGCCCGGCCGTGGATGTCGTGTTGACCTGGGCGGGGTCGCTTGACGAGAGGGTGTCTCGTCGATGGCAGTTGGCTGCGGAACATGGCGGAGGAGTTGGGATGCTGGTCCGGCCGGTCGACGTGGCAGGAGATGCGTCGTGGTCTGCGGTGAGAGTGATGGTGAGAGGGTGTGTTGCTGGTGATGTGGCGGAGATGAATGCCAGGAGAGAGGGGCGGCGATGGGGCGTTCGTGTGCTGCGAGGGGGTGTGGGTAGAGGGCCAGGGAGGGCCGGGGATGATGAGCGAGAGGTGTTGCTGGAGTTGAGCGATGAGACGGGTGGCCTGCGTTTACTTTCCGGAATGGAACGTTCAGCACCGGTTGATGTCCCGGCCGAGGAGTGACCGGCGAGCACTAGTTGTCACGACGATGGCAGGAAGGCGTGGTGAGCAAGTGGTGGCCTGTTGTGACAGGGCCAGTTCCAGTGGTGTGGATTCCGGTGTGTCGTTGGCCGAAGCGAGGGCGGTGCTTTCGGGAGCCAAGTGCCAGGCGGAGGGGCTGCAAGTTGTCGAGGCGGACGAGGAGTTGGATCGTCGCCTGCTGGCCGCTGAAGCAAGATGGGCCTGGCGATTCACACCACAGGTTTCGGTGCCTTTGGCAGCGACAGGGGGGCGGCCACGTGGTCGTGATCCCCGGGAGTGTCCCACATCACTGTTGCTCAATGTCACCGGGTGTGGGCACCTGTTTGGTGGAGAGAGAGGGCTGGCCCTGGCAATGGAGGAGGGGTGGTTGGAGAGAGGGTGTCGCGTGAGAATCTCGGTGGCCGGTTCGCCAGGAACTGCCTGGGCCGTCGCTCATGCGGCACAGTGGGTTGGCCTGCCATGGGCCCCACTGGTTGTTCCTTCAGGGAGCGATGACACGTGGATGCGCCGGTTGCCGGTCCAGGCATTGGCACTGGAACCGGGGGTGCTGAGGGCACTTGGCGAGTTGGATGTGCGGAAAATCGAACAGTTGTTGACACTACCTGTGGCGGAGGTGAAACGGCGGTTTGGAGACGAGACCGTATGGCGGGTGGACAGGGCGATGGGGCAGTGGGAGGAAATGCTGGAGTACCTGCCGATGCCCAGCCCGGTGGTTGCTTCTCGTGAACTTGAGTGCCCGGTCAGTCGTGGGGACTGGCTGGAGAAGGTCCTGTGTGAACTGGTGCAAGAGTTGGTTGGTGAGCTGGGGCGGCGTGGGGAAATGCTGGGTCAGATGGTGTGTCGGATTCGTTCCGAAACACCCAGTGGCGAGGCGGAGTGGGTGGAATGGGTGGTCGGTTTGGTTGAGCCAAGCTGTGAGTTGGACCACTTGTGGGGCCTGGTGCGTTTGCAGGTTGAGCGGCGTCAGTGGCCGGCCCGGGTGACTGGCCTGGAAGTGGTGGGTAAGGGGCTCGTGGCTCCCGTGTGTTCTCAACAGAGATTGTTTGACACGGGAGTTGAAGACAGTGATGGGGCCGGGCGGTTTCAACGAGGACTGGGCCGACTGGTCGACAAGCTCACGAGCCGGTTGGGCAAGGATGGAGTGTCGCGGGCGAGACTGTGTGAGGGAGTGGTTCCGGAGAAATCAGCGGTGTTGGAGCCGATGGAGGGCAGGTCTTTTCAGGAGCCCGTATCGGGGGCCCCGTCGGGGATGGCGCCGGCCAGGCGGCCGTTGCGATTGTTTGAAGAAGCGATCGCGGTGGTGACGGCTGTTTCCGAAGGTGCTCCCGTCCAGTTTTCCTGGAAGGGGCGAGATTGCCGGGTGATTCGTTACTGGGGGCCAGAACGGATTGAAACGGACTGGTGGACCGACCGGGAAGTGGCACGGGATTACTACCGTGTCGAGACTGATACGGGCGAGTGGTATTGGTTGTTTTGTCAGCGACAGAGTGGCGAGTGGTTTGTTCACGGGGTTTTCGAGTAGGGCCTGGTTTGATGCCTGGCAGTCGACGTTCAAGGAGTGGAGTGGTTCCAGTGGAGGTGATGGGGAGAGTCCGGGAAGATTACGCGGAGTTGTGTTGCCGCACGAATTACTCGTTCCTGGAAGGGGCCTCTCATCCCGCTGAATTGGTGAGCCGCGCGGCCGGATTGGGCCACCGGGCCTTGGCTATTACCGACGTGAACAGCCTGGCGGGTGTCGTTCGAGCTCACGTGGCCGCCGGTGAACTCGACATGGATCGGCGATGGTCACTTGTCTGTGGGGCCCGCCTGCGTTTGCAGGATGCGCCCCCAATGGTGGTGTGGGTGCCGGATCGTGAGGGGTATGCGGCATTGTGCCGCCTGTTGACGTTGGGCCGTCGCCGGGCCCCCAAGGGAGAGTGTCATCTGTGGTGGCGAGATGTGGCCGAATTGGGAGGGACACTGTTGGCGGGAGTCTTGCTGCACCGGATGCTTCCACCAGGGGAGATGTCCCGGGATTCCCGGGATGAAGTGATGGCGTTCCTCGGGCAATTTGCGGAAACATTTGGAGATCGGGGCTACGCGCTGGGTGGTCTGTTTCGGGGTGCCGACGATGTGGGGGCGTGGCGGCGCATGACCGGTTGGGCCGCGAGTGCCGGCTTGCCAGTCATAGCCACCTCCGATGTGCTCTATCACGACCCGGCCCGGCAGCGATTGGCTGATGTGTTGGGCGCAATTCGCAAGGGGTGCCCGGTCGATCGGCTGGGGTTGGGACGGCAAACAAATGCCGAACGATGTCTGAAGGGGTTTGCGGACATGGTTGAACTGGTGGGCGGTGATCGTTCCGCCGTGGTTCGGAGCCTGGAGGTTGTTGAGCGTTGCCGGTTTTCGTTGGGAGAACTGAAGTACGAATATCCGGAGGAGTTGTGTCCAGAGGGTGTGACTGCGGGGGCCTACCTGGGGCAATTAGCCCGGGTAGGGGCAGGGCGGAGATATCCGGGTGGCGTGCCGGAAGCTGTGAGGCAACTGCTAGACCATGAACTCGGATTGATCGCAGACCTGGGGTACGAACCCTATTTCCTGACCGTATGGGACCTGGTCCGGTTTGCGAGAAGTCGTGGAATCCTGTGCCAGGGGCGAGGGTCGGCGGCCAATTCGGCGGTTTGCTATTGCCTGGGCATCACGTCGGTGGACCCGTCACGCATCGATGTTTTGTTCGAGCGATTTGTCAGTCGTGAACGGGATGAGGCACCCGATATTGATATTGATTTTGAACACGAGCGCCGCGAGGAAGTGCTGCAGTATCTCTACCAGAAGTATGGTCGGGACCGAGCCGGCATGACCGGTGTGGTGATTACCTATCGTCCACGTTCGGCGGTGCGGGATGTGGGCAAAGCGTTGGGGTTGTCGCTGGATCGTGTCGCTCGGCTGTCCGAATTGGTTGATGACGTGGGTGACGAAGAACGATTTCCCGTGCAGGTGCGGGAAGCCGGACTGGATTCCGATTCAAGGCTGGGGCAGCAATTGATCTCGCTGGTCCGTGAAATCGTGGGGTTCCCTCGCCACCTGTCACAGCATGTGGGAGGGATGGTGATTACCCGGGGGCCTCTCTCTGAGATGGTTCCGATAGAAAATGCATCAATGGATGGGCGGACGGTCATTCAATGGGACAAGGATGACCTGGATGCGCTGGGGATACTGAAGGTCGATTGCCTGTCGTTGGGGATGTTGACAGCAATTCACCGTTGCCTGGAGATGGTTGGGGCGAGAGGGGTGGGACAATCGATCGACGAAGCGATGGCATCCATACCGGCCGAGGATCCACTGGTGTATGAGATGATTGGCCTGGCCGACACGGTTGGAGTGTTTCAGATCGAGAGTCGAGCACAGATGAACATGCTCCCACGATTGCGGCCGCGGTGTTTTTATGACCTCGTGATTGAGGTGGCGATTGTGCGCCCAGGTCCAATTCAGGGCGATATGGTCCATCCCTACCTGCGTCGGCGTTCCGGGCGGGAGCGAGTGTGCTATCCCAGTGATGCCATCCGAGACGTACTGGAGAAAACCCTGGGAGTGCCAATCTTTCAGGAGCAGGCAATGCGGCTGGCGGTGGTTGCGGCGGGGTTCACGCCCGGGCAAGCCGATCAACTGCGTCGAGCGATGGGGGCCTGGCGAAGGCCGGGAATCATCGAACAGTTTCATCGGAAATTGGTCGAGGGGATGACTCGTCGTGGTTACGACGACGTGTTTGCCGAACGGGTGTTTCGGCAGATTCGAGGATTTGGGGAGTACGGGTTTCCCGAATCTCATGCCGCCAGTTTTGCATTACTGGTTTATGTGTCGGCCTGGCTGAAGCGACACCACCCGGCAGCCTGGACCGCCTCGCTGCTCAATAGTCAGCCGATGGGTTTCTATGCCCCAGCTCAACTGGTCGCGGATGTTCGTAAGCACGGTGTAGAGGTGCGAGCGGTGGACATCAATCACAGCCAGTGGGACTGCACGATCGAAGGCGAGGTGGGGTGGGCAGGGGGGTGTTCGGCTGGAACAGAAGGTGGCTCCAGCGGAGCCGCGTTGCAATTGGGGTTGAGAATGGTGAGGGGCCTTTCCGAGGAGGTGGGGCGAAAGGTTGTTCAGGTGCGAGGAGATGCTGGATTTGTTTCGGTCAGCGAAGTGGCTCAGCGGGTGGGTTTGAGTGAGGCGGTTATGGCGAGACTGGCGCGAGCTGATGTGTTTGGGTCTCTCCGGGCGGGACGGCGAGAGGCGCTGTGGGATGCGTTGGCAGACCGTGGAGAGCATCCGTTGTGGGGGGACGCCCTGACTGAACAGTCGGTGTCCTGGCCCGAAATGACTCGGGGCGAGGGAGTGGTGGCGGACTACCGCTCCGTGGGGTTGAGCCTGAGAGGACATCCGTTTGAGCCTCTGCGGGACCAGGTGACGAGGATGGGGGCGGTGGCCACATCACAGCTGTCGAGGCTGCCACACGGCCATTCGCTGGCGGTGGCCGGATTGGTGTTGTTGCGTCAACGACCGTCGAGTGCCCGAGGAGTGACGTTTGTGACTCTCGAGGATGAGGCCGGAGTGGCCAACCTGATTGTCAAACAAGATGTCTGGGAGCGTTATCACAAGGCAGCTCGGTCGGCCCGGGCGTTGTTGGCCTTTGGCCGATTGCAGAATCAAGAAGGAGTGGTGCATCTGTTGGTGTCTCGCCTGGTGAATCTCTCGGAGATGTTGTGTGAGGTTGCGGTGCGGTCGCGTGATTTTCGATAGACTGCTCCCCTCCGCGCGTCCTGAGGGGCCGCGCGATGGAAGTTTTTCTCAGGAGTTTTGAGCATGACAGGGCAGCGGATCGCCGTCGGAGGTATCGAACACGAAACCGCCGGGCTTTTGCCTGGTGAAACTCCCCTGTCGGTCTTTCAACGTCGCCGGGTGTCGGCTGACGAACTGGTGACTCGTTCGGGGGAAGCCAATACCGTGGTGGACGGATTCTTGCACGGTGCCAGGCAACGTGGATGGGAGGTGTCCGGGTTGTTGTGGATCAAGGGGACCTCCGGGCCTCCTGCATCGCAGGAAACATTCGATGTGATGCTGGCTGAATTGCTCGATGATCTCGAGGCCGCCGGACAAGTGGATGGTGTGCTTCTGAGCCTGCACGGGTCATTTGCTACCCACGAGATCGATGATGCCGATGGAGCCGTGTTGCAGGCTGTCCGAGAACGGATCGGTCCGGATATTCCCCTGATGTCGGTTCACGACATGCACTGCAACTTGACTCAATCGATGATTGAGCCAGCCGATGCGTTGGCGGTCATGAGGACTTACCCGCATGTGGATATGCGCGAGAGAGCCCTGCATATTGCCGATTTGATGGAACGAACATTGGCCGGTGAGTTACAACCCACGATGGGATTCCGCCAATTGCCTCTCTTGTGGAGTGCTCCGCGAATGATTGACGCAGAGCCGCCAATGGCCGATGCGGTCGCAAGGGTGGTTGAAGCAAATTCCAAGCCAGGTGTCGTGTCGGCAAGTCTCGGGGTTGGTTACCAGTGGGTGGACAGTCCGGCCGTGGGGGCCAGTACCGTTGTGGTGACAAATGGTGACCGGGCCCAGGCGCAACGGGAAGCGGACACCATGGCAGAGTGGGTGTGGGAGCGCCGCGCTGATTGGGTCGCTCCCTTGCTGTGTCCGGCTGATGCGTTGAGCCAGGCAGAAAAGATGGATGGGCATCCCGTGGTGTTGGCCGACCAGGCCGACAATACGGGAGGAGGCGCCCCGGGGGATTCGACGGAAGTCCTGAGATTGTTCGTGGAGCGTCAATTGGACCCGGCAGTGGTCCTGTATGTGGTCGATCCGGAAGCTGCGGCCCGAGCTCATCGAGCGGGGCTCGGACAGGTGATCGACGTCAGCGTGGGAGGCCATTCGCACCCCAGCCTGGGTCCGCCCGTGGACATGCGAGCCGAAGTTGTGGGGTTGAGTGATGGCAACTTTGTTTACGACGGCCCCATGTGGAAGGGGGTCAGTGATTCAGTCGGACCGTCGGCGTGGTTGAGGGACCGAGGAGTTTCGGTGGTTGTGATCAGCTTGCCGCAACAACCCGTCGACCAGGCGTTGTGCCGCAGCCTGGGGATGAACGTTGCCGACTTCCAGTACGTTTGCGTGAAATCCACTGGTCATTTTCGCAGTGGTTTTGAATCGTTCGCCGGATCGATATTCAACGTTGATGCTCGGGGGATGTTGGGCCAATCGTTTGCGGATCTTCCGTTTCGACGGCTGGGTCGGCCGATGTACCCGGTTGATGGAGCGGCGACAAAGGGTTTTTGATGCGAGCAAATGCGTATGACGCTGCGATTATTGCTTGAGACCGTGGCGGCGGGTTGTTACTTTGTGGCTGCCCGGTTCGGTGGGATCAGGACGATTTCCACTCAGAACCACTCTTGGGCTGCCGGACACATCGCAGGGAGGTGGGGATGTCGGGGACTTCCGATCGATACAAGACGCTTGTCGGTCGCTTGCAGCAGAATGCTTTGCTGGAATCCTGCGGAAGTGTGCTGGGCTGGGATGAACAGACCTACATGCCTGCCGGCGGTGCGGAACACCGGGCTGAACAACTGGCGTTGTTGGCCGGGATGGCACACGCGGAGGCGACCGACGACTCTCTTGGAGAATTGATCGGAGAACTGGAGGGGGAGGTTGCCGGAACTGCTGGTAGCGTTGAAGCCTCCAATGTCAGGGAGGCCCGTCGGGCCTTTGATCGGGCCACCTGTCTTCCCCGTCGGTTGGTCGAGGAGTTGTCGCGCGTAACGACTATGTCGCAGCAAGCCTGGGTGGCGTCTCGGCGCGACAAGGACTTTGCACGCTTTCTGCCGTTTCTTCAACAGGTGGTCGAATTGAAACGCGAAGAGGCCGCGGCGATCGGGTTTGCGGACGGAGGTGAGGCATACGACGCGTTGCTTGATCATTATGAACCGGGAGCAACGTCGGCTTGGGTGGACTCGGTGTTTGCTCCGTTGCGGGCCGCGACGGTTGAACTACTGGATGGAATTCGTGGAAGCAGTGTCGAACTTCCGGTCGAGATACTGACACGGTCCTACCCGATCGATGCACAACGGGAACTCGGCGTGTCGGCGGCACGCCAGATCGGATTCAATTTTGACGAAGGGCGTCTGGATGTGGCGGCGCATCCATTTTGCAGCGGTTTCGGCCCCGGCGATTGCAGGTTGACGACCCGGTATGACGAACACCACTTTCCGGGAGCCTTCTTTGGAACACTGCACGAATCTGGCCATGGGATTTACGAACAGGGGTTGGATCGAGCGGCGTATGGCACGGCAAAGGGGGTGTCGTGCTCGCTGGGGATTCACGAGTCCCAATCGCGGATGTGGGAGAATTTCGTCGGGCGGAGTGATGCGTTTTGGCAACACTTCTTTGATGACGCAAAAAAGGCGTTTCCCGAGGCACTGGGAGGTGAAACTCGTGACCGGTTCGTTGCGGCGATCAACGACGTCCGGTCGTCGATGATCCGGGTTGAAGCTGACGAGGTGACCTACAACCTCCACATCATGTTGCGGTTTGAACTTGAACGAGCACTCGTGGATGGCACGTTGGAGGCGACTGATGTGCCAGGGGCCTGGAACGATGCGTTCAGTCGTGATTTTGGGCTCACGCCACCGGATGATTCACAGGGGTGCTTGCAGGACATTCACTGGAGCGCCGGATTGTTGGGGTATTTTCCCACCTACGCTCTGGGCAATATCTATTCGGCACAGTTTTTTGTGGCGGCAGAAGCGGCTGTTGGTCCGCTGTCCGAACAGTTCGCCGACGGGGACTTTG
>CAWVUS010000191.1:0-10469 GCA_963933195.1 uncultured Planctomycetaceae bacterium | reverse complement strand
GACAGATCGGCACCTGTCCGGAAAAACCCTGTTCATTTGGCATCGACGAGAACGGCGAACTGTTGGTGATTGGCTACGAGGGAACAATCTTCCGCCTCGTGCTCGAGGGGTCCGTGTTCGAATAGGATGAGTTGGGTGCCGCGGTGTGACGAACGTCTGGGCCGTGGTCGACTGACGCTCCACAAGAACGAGTTGGGATCTGTTACAGTGCCTGGTGTGAGGTCTGTGCGTCGCGTGAGGTGGAGGCCCTCGGCCAGTTCCCTCCCCCGAAACCATGCGTTCGAGTGAGAGGCTGGTTGTGGTTGAGCGACCCGCAGTATGCCAGCGGAGCGAGCGGGAGGCTGGCCGCCCGGTGTGGCGGGGTCATTGACAACACGGGGGACAACTTGAAAGCTGGTGCGATCCGGCGGGACAAGGCGGTCCGCAAGTAACCCCGTGTTTCCCTCACCTCCTCTCGATTGTGACCTCGAAATGAAGATTACCCGTCAATCACTCGGCGTTGTTCTGACCGTGCTGGCGAATGCCCTGTTTGTGGTCAGTGGACTGCCGGCTGCGGAATGGTCGATCCCGGTGGCCGGCAATGCCTTTCGCACCGCACCGGGGCCTGGGGGAAGTGGATTCCAGAGAGATGGCACGATCGCGTGGGGTGATCCTGCCGCGGTGTTTTCCATGTACTTCCATGTCGATCGGCCGGCGAAGTTGACGTTGGCGGTCAAGGCGGGGGCAAAGAGTGGTCAGTCCACGTTGTCAACCAGGGTTGGCGAGAACAAGTTCAGTACCGTGATTGACGGCGCTGAACTGGTTGACCACAAGTTGGGCCACATCAGTGTCGCGAAGGCCGGGTACGTTCGTGTGGATTTCCGGGGGAGCAAGCGGACCGGAGATATCTATGCAGCAATCGGTTCACTGGGCGTGTCGTCGGAGACGAGCGGCCTGGTCGTGGACTACGTCAGGAACAACAAAGGGAACATGTTTTACTGGGGGCGTCGCGGGCCATCGGTGCATCTTCGCTACGAAGTGCCGCGAGATCGCCAGTTGCGATATGCCTATACGGAAGTCACCGTTCCCAGGGGGGAGGATCCGATCGGGTCATTTTTTATGGCCAACGGATTCGGGGAGGGGTATTTCGGTTTCCAGGTGAACGGTTCCAAGGAGCGTCGGATATTGTTCTCGGTCTGGAGTCCGTTCAAGACAAACAACCCACGTGACATTCCCAAGGACCAGCGGATTGCCGTGTTGGGCAATGGTCCCAAGGTCCACGTTGGCAAGTTTGGCAACGAGGGGTCCGGTGGCCAGAGCTACCTGGTGTATCCATGGAAGGCGGGGCGGAATTATCGCTTCCTGACGGAGGTGAAGCCCGATGGCAAGGGAAACACAATCTACACGTCGTGGTTTGGTGACAAGTCGAAAGGTGAATGGCGACTCATCGCAAGTTTTCGTCGTCCCAAGACGAACACCAACCTCCGTGGCTTCCATTCTTTCCTGGAGAGTTTTTCTCCAACTCACGGCTACATCGGTCGTCGCGCTCTCTATGGCAACGTGTGGGTCTGTGATGTCGCGGGCAAATGGCACGAATGCACCAGTGCCCGGTTTTCGGTGGATCCGACAGGAGGAGGCCGTCACCGGCTCGATTTCACCGGTGGTGCCAAGGACGGTCACTTCTATCTTCGGAACTGCGGTTTCTTCGACGGAACCGGTCGCCCTGGCGCGACCTTCAAGCGAGCGTCGGCAGTCGACGAACAACCCGAGATCAAGTTCGCCGAACTTCCCCGGGGGTGATTCCGGATTCGAATCGTCAGGGCAGGGGCTGAGTGATCCGCAGGAAGGCGAACAGGTGCTTGATCTGTTCGTTGCTGAGCTTGTCCAGCAGGCCATCGGGCATGACGGACTTCGGATTGGCCACCATCTCATCGATGTCATCGCGGGGGACGACGATGTTCTGGCCGTTGACACCCCGGACGACAACCACCTGGTTGTCCTGATCGGCAATGAACCCGGTCACGATCCGGCCGCTTTCGGTCAGCACGGTGTAGTTCTCGAATCCCTTGCGGATCTCGGCACTGGGATTGATCACGTTCATCAGGATCCCGCGGATGTCGTCGCGTTTGAAACCGGTCAGGTCCGGGCCAATCTTGCCACCCTCGGTAAATAGCGTGTGGCATTTTCCGCAGGTCTGCCTGTACAGCACCTTGCCGCTGTAGGGGTTTCCCGCCCCCTTGGCCGTCACGAGCATGTCGTTGAGTTCCTCGATACGCTTCTGCATCTGCTGGGTTGTCGCACCCGACACCTGGCCAAAGTGCTTCCGCACCAGGTTGTTGATGTCCTTGTTGTTGTGCAGCAGCAGTTTTCTTTGAATCTCAACAGGAACGGCCTGCTTGTCGATGGCGCCGGAATCAATTGCAGCCAGGAACTGGCTCGCCCAATCTCGTCGGCTGACGAGAAGCGATTGGGCGGACTCTCGCAATGGTTCCGGAAGAGTGTTGTGCAGTGTGATGACCCGGTTGCCGATCCCGGCATCCGGGTAGGACTGCATGCTCAGCAACGCGGCACGACGCAACTGTTCGCTCTTGTCCTTGGACACGACCTGTTGCAACACGGGCACGGCTGCGGGATTCGTGACTTCACCAAAGATGCGAATGAACGCCAGTCGCTGGGCCTTGTCTGCGTTGGGGGTAGAGATCGTCTGCAGGGCTGTCCGGGTGGCTTCGGGCAGGCCCTGTCGCAGTTGCAGGGTGACCGATCCACCGCCGGCCGTCTTGATTGCCGCGATCAGTTCGTTGGGCAGATTGGCCAGAGAGCGGCCGACGAAGGCTGTTTCGAATCCCTTGATCAACGTCTGTTGGTGTTCCCGGCTGGGTGCGAGTTGCAACAGTCCGGCACAGGCCAGCAAGTCCTGCCGCGATCCTGCCAGGGCGTACCGACGAATGATCCGGTCGAGCATGTGGGTCTTGACGAGCGGCCGGTCCCAGAGTGTCTTGTCACGGAACATTGCCACGACCTGGTCGTGGTTGTCACCGGCCTTGGCTTCGATGGCCCACCACAATACCAGGGGGATGTGCAGGTCCTTCATGTCCTCGTCGTGGGTCAACAGGTTGCGGATGACGGGGAGACAGATCTCGGCCGGCAGTCGACGGGCCGACGAGCCAAGTTGACTGCGAACTTCCGCGTAGGGTTCGCGAGCAGCCAACGCGATCAGTTTCGCGCCGACCCGGGCGGAAACCGTTTTTCGATCGCCCAGCAGACGGACCGTCCACAGCCGGACGTATTGGTCTTCATGGTCCAGTTGTTCCAGGGCTGCGTCGTCGGTCATGCCGCGGGACAGGTTGAGTGCCCAGAGGGCTTCGAGCGCGATCTGGCCGTCGTGTTTTCGGAGCAGTTGGCGGAGTGCGGGTAGGGCACTCCGGTCACGGCGGTCGGCCAATAGACGTTGGGCTGTCTGGCGGTGCCACTTGTTGGGGTGTGTCAGCAGTGCGACCAGCGACTGGGTCGGGAGCTTCCCATAATCAAAGGCGACTTGTTTCGGGGGAGTCGGTCCCGTCAGTCGGTACACGCGTCCGGTGTCGGGTGTCACCCGGCCGGCGTAGTGACTCGAGTGGTCGATCCGCTGCTCGTACATGTCGCAGACGTAGATTGCACCGTCGGGGCCAACCTTGATGTCGACCGGGCGGAACCACTGGTCGGTGCATTTGACGGGGCGGTCGATGTCCCGAGTCTGGAATGTTGTCGTGTCGGGGCGAATGTCGCTCTGGACGAGTTGGCCCTGCAGGGGTTCGATTCCAAAGAGGCGGCCGTGGAATTTTTCGGGCAGCGTGTTTCCATCGTAAATGATGAAGTTGTGAGTGAATCGAGGCACGTTGTGGTGCTTCATCGTCGGGAAATATCCGAAGGCATAGGGGTTCGACAGCGCGCCGTGCTTGGAGAAGCCTTTTCTCTCGTAGGCTCCCTGGACGTAATGGAATCCCCGGGCATTGCCACCATTGGTGCCGGAGAAAATGCGTCCCTGGGAATCGATTTCCACTCCGAAGGTGTTTCCGCCACCCTCGGCAAAGATCTCGTACTGCCGGGTTTCGGGATGGTACCGCCAGATCAACTGGCCCATCGAGTGTGTCGGTTCCTTGTCGATCCCCGGGCGCTTGATGTGACCGGTCGTCGTGCTTCCCTGGCAGGCGTACAGCCATCCATCGGGTCCCCACCGCAGGCTGTTGGCCACCGAGTGTGAGTCCTCGAGACCGAATCCTTCCAGCAAGACGATCGGGTCCGAGTCGGGAATGTCGTCGTCGTTGTGGTCCGGATAGAAAAGCAGGTACGGCGGATTCAGGACAAAGACACCGCCCCGGCCCCGCACGAAGGAACTGGCGATGTTCAATCCGTCGACGAATGTCTTGTGCTTGTCGAATTGGCCGTCGCCGTCGGTGTCCTCGTGGATCGTGATCTTGTCGCGGCCACGCACACCGTGTGGTGGTGGCAACGGCACCTTGTCGTAAACGGCTCGCAGGTACTTGTCGCGGCTGACCATCTTGAGGCCAGCCGGGTCGGGATACTGTTTGTAATTCAGAACCCACAGCCGTCCGCGTTCGTCCCAGTTGATGAACAGGGGTTGGCCAATCAACGGTTCGGCCAGGACTTGCTCCCATCTCAGGTCCTTTGAGACCTGGAAGCTCTTGATCGCCTCGGCCGGGGCCAGCGGGTCGGTGTCTCCCTTGCGGCGGCGGAGATAGAGTTCGATGTTCTTGACCTGGTCGACCTTGGTGAAGAAAGCCGGTGCGCCATCGGCCAGGGTCTTGGGGATATCGCTGGTGGCCCAGTCCTTGTTGTCGCCGGGCCGGTACTGCCAATTTCCTTCCGTCCGGATGGCCCGCTTTCCAGACAACAGGATCGGAGCAGCGACCAGGAAGTTGCTCCGGGCATCCTTCATGTAGGTCCGCACGGCGATCAGGTTGATTTCCCCGAACCGGAGAGATTTGTCGGGAATGCGGAAGCGAGACTTTTCGCCGAGACCACTGCGGAACTGGGGTGGAAACGTACCGGTGGCTCCGACCTGTTGTCCGTTGATGAAGGTCTGGCGAGCGTCATCAACCGGTTCCACGTTCAACTCGATCTTCTGTCCCTTCCATTCGGCCGGAATCCGGACGAAGCAGCGATACCACGCGTACCCGTCCTTGGTCGCCAGGGCACCGCCCAACTGACGTTTCCACGAATCCGGGACCGGGACCATGTGCCACTTGGTCCCAGGTTTCTTGTCCTGGGCGGAGGCCAACTCGGACAACTGTTGTCCGATCATCAACGACACCAGGAGACAGAAAATAGCCACACCACCAATTTTTCCGACTCTAGTCACAACCGAATCCTTACCTGGTTCTCAATCGGTGTCCGGACGACATGCCGAGGTGTTGTTGTACAAATACAAGCCTGTTTTACCGGGGTTCGTGGCCGGATGCGAGTTGACCGCGACCGGTCCAGGCACGCTGAGGCTATCAAGAGGGGCGTCGTCGGCTAGGGCAGTTTTGGTGCGGTGATCTTCAATGGCGGGCTACTGAGCGATTCCAGGAACGCGACGATATCGGAGATCTCCGAGAAACTGTTGTCCAGCAGTGGCTTCACGTCGAGGGGCAGATTGCCGGGAATCGTGGCGGGAACTCCGCGGTAGTAGAACGTGACAACATCCTCGAGGGTCTTTTGTGAACCGTCGTGCATGTAGGGAGGGGTGTGGGCAATGTTTCTCAGAGAAGGTGTGCGAAATCGAAAGGCATCCCCCGGTTTTCCGGTCACCGATTGCCGTCCCTTGTCCTTCACCGAGACGCCCAGCCGGTAGAACTTGCCGTCACTGAGCAGGGGGCCGTTGTGACACCGAATGCAACCGGCACTGCCACGGAACAGGTCGAGTCCTCTTTGAGCTTCTTCGGACAACGCCGATGTGTTGCCGGCCAGAAAACGGTCCAGTGACGTGGGGCCGGAAACGAGCGTCCGTTGAAATGCAGCCAGGGACCGGGCGATGCCACTCCGGGTCACACCTGTTTCAAACACTTTCCGGAACTGCCTCGCATAACCGGGAATGTTGTCGAGTTCTGTTTCCAGGGCATCCAAGTCCTGGTTCATTTCGACAGGAGATTCGATTGGCATCAGGGCCTGCTGTTCCAGGCTGGTGGCTCGACCGTCCCAGAAGAGGTGTTTCAGGAAACCCGAATTCACGACGGTGGGTGTGTTCCGCGACAACGGCCGTCCGTGTTGTCCCAGGGACCTGGCACGCTGGTCGGTGAAGGCCCGGGTTGGGAAGTGGCAGGACGCGCAGCTGGTTTTGTTGTTTCCGGAAAGACGCGGGTCGAAGAAGAGTTGCTTTCCGAGTTTCACCTTGGCGGCAGTCGTCGGGTTGTTGCCGGGAGACGGTGCGGTTTTGGGAAGTCGAGCCAATCGGGGCTTCCCGGCCGGCTTGGGTGGGCCTGCGGCCGGTGCGGTCGGTACGGCCAGGGGGCCGCACAACCCGCCGGCGACCAGGGCAAGAATCGCCCGATGCAACCGCGGTGAGTGGCGAGGTGTGGCAGTCATGGTCGTTGCAAAGGGTGGGAAGGTGGGCTGACCCTGTTTCTTGTACCATCCCGGGAGGGAAAGTTCCGGTTCCCGAGACTGACTGTGATTCTGACTTTGGAGAAGTTGTCCCGATGTTCATCCTCAAGCGTCGAATTCAGTTGCTGGTTCTCATTTCGGTCACCTGGGTCGGTTCGGCCGAGGCTGCGGATTCCTGGAAACAGGTTGCGGAACTGGCCGCTCCGGAGGCAATCCAGGCCTCGGCGGCCGACGAGCAGTTCGTGTATGCGATCGCCAGCGCGACAGTGGCC
The DNA here is from genome assembly GCA_963933195.1 of uncultured Planctomycetaceae bacterium. Taxonomy (GTDB): domain Bacteria; phylum Planctomycetota; class Planctomycetia; order Planctomycetales; family Planctomycetaceae; genus UBA8437. The sequence continues at coordinate 3,636 of CAWVUS010000191.1, read as the reverse complement.
CAGTACGACCGTGCATCGGGCCGACGAACAGGGGTCAGTACCGGACCGGCCAAACACCTCAATAGCGGCTTCTTATGGCGAGGCAAGCTGTTGTGTGCCCACTCCAATTATCCCCAGACGCCGGAAAAGAGTGAGATCAAGTTGCTGGATCCGTCGTCGATGCGACTGTCGACGTTCAAGGATTTTGGAAACTTCGGTGGCAGCCTGACCTGGGTCGTGCGACACGGTGATCACTGGTGGTGCAATTTTGCGAAATACGGTGACAAGAACGCCGAGACGTTTTTTGTCCGATTCGATGACAAGTGGCGCGAGACAGGGCGGTGGACCTATCCGGATTCGGTCATCCGTCAACTCGGTCGGTTCAGTCTCTCGGGTGGTTTGTGGTGGGGGCAGGAATTGCTGGTGACCGGTCACGACAAGGCGGAGTTCTACCGACTCCGACTGCCGAGAACCGGTCGGGTGCTTGAATACACCGGCAAGCAATCGGTTCCGTTCACCGGGCAGGGTTTCGCGAAGGACCTGCTGACCGGTGGCCTGGTGGGTATCAACCGGGCCCAACGGAAAGTTGTTTTTGTGGGTGCCGGTGAACCATCAGCGCCGCTGACGCATGGCCCCTTCATCGGCCATATCACGTCTCGTGAGGCTCTTGTGTGGGCCCGGTTTTCCAAGCCGGGGCAGTGCCTGGTCAGGGCGCTCAGTCCGGAGGGACACGCGGTGTCCGTCCAGGTCGATTCAACACCGGATCGGGATGGGTGTGTGCAGTGGCGTTTGAAGTCACTTCGGCCCGGCACCCGTTATCACTACGAGATCGAATGTGATGGGAAGTTGCTTGTCTCGGGAGACAACTACTTTTTCGAGACGGCCGACTCGAAGAGTTCGGCCACAATTCGTGTAGCGTTTGGGTCCTGTGCCAAGGAGGACGCGGGGTCTTCGGCTGTCTGGCATCGGATGCGAACTGTCGATCCGCATGCGGTCGTGTTGTTGGGGGACACGCCCTACATCGATTCGGTCGACCTGTCTTTCCAGCGGAAACGGCACGCGGAATTCGCCTCAGTTCCCGAGTACCGGAAGTTGTTTCGCAGTCGGTCACTCTATGCGACCTGGGATGATCACGATTTTGGGCGAAATGACACGGATGGAAATCTCAAGGGAAAGGAGAACTCGCGACGGGCATTCATCGAGTACCGTTCGAACCCGTCTTACGGAGACGGTCGCCAGGGCATCTATACGAAGTTTCGTCGGGGGGGAGTTGAGGTCTTTCTGCTGGACACACGATTCTTCGCGGGCACGGAACCTTCCCCGTTTGACAAGGATCGCTCGTCGCTACTTGGAAAGAGGCAGTGGAAGTGGCTGCGGCGTCAATTGAAAGACTCGACAGCCCCCTTTAAAGTCCTCGCTTGCGGCATGATCTGGAACGGTGCGGTCCGCCCGGGGAAGCTGGATCACTGGGGCACGTATCCACATGAACGCCAGGCCCTGTTTGAGTTCATCGGAGATGAAAAGATCAGCGGAGTCATCCTGGTGGGTGGCGATGTGCATCGGACTCGCGTGTTGCGGCACGACACGGTCGAGAGTGCCGGGTACAAGATTCCCGAGTTCATCACGTCTCCGGTTCACAGCGGTGTGATCAAAAATGCCAAATCCGATCACCCGGGACTGGTCCGGGATTTTGGTCAGCCCAATACGTTTCTGTTGATGACGGTCCACGGCGACACCCGGCCGGACAAGCTCAACGCCGGGTTTCTCGACAAGGACGGCCGCGTGTTTTTCGAGTTTGCTCTCACTGAACAGGATCTGACCTCACGATGAGAAGATTGACGCTCGTAATCCTGGTCCTCGTTGCCAATTGTTCTTCGGAGCCTCTTGCCGGACAGGAGAAATCGCGTTCGGCGCCTCCGAATGTCCTCTTCATTGCGGTTGACGATCTGCGGCCTGAACTGGGGTGTTATGGCACTCGTGCCCAGACGCCCAATATCGACCGCCTGGCTGCGTCCGGTCTCCAGTTCGACCGGGCCTATTGCAATCAGGCGGTCTGTGGGGCCAGTCGGGTCTCCTTGATGACCGGCCTTTACCCCGAGTTCACTGGGGAACGGACGTTTCACGTCACCGATTGGAGAACGCGCTGGGCAAAAGTCGTCACGCTCAATCAACATTTCAAGAGCAATGGTTACACGACGATTGGCCTGGGAAAGATCTACCACGGAAAAATGGGCCCGGGAGTTGACCCGGACAACTGGACCGAGTGGGTCAAGGTGGGCGGCAAGGAGTATGGGGATCCGGCGAGTTTGAAGAACCGACGAAAAAGGAATGGTCGGCGACGCGGGCCGGCCACCGAATCGGCCGACGTCCCGGATGGGAATCACTTTGACGGCAACCGTGCGAGAGTTGGAGCAGCCCGGCTCAAGCAACTTGCCGCAGCCGGAAAGCCATTCTTTCTGGCTGTTGGCTTCACCAAGCCGCACCTTCCATTCGTGGCCCCGAAAAAGTACTGGGACCTGTACAAGCGGGACAGCTTTGCACTGCCCAACAACCCGGGGGTGCCGCCCGGTTATCCCAGGTACGCACGGAATGTGAATGCCGGTGAACTCAGGTCCTACAGCGACATTCCACTGACCGGCACACCCAAACAATTTCCGGTTGCCCTGAGCCAGCGGCTGATTCATGGCTATCACGCCTGTGTGAGTTACGCCGACCGGAATATCGGCGTGTTGCTTGATGCTCTCGAAAAATCCGGTGCTGCCAAAAATACCATCGTGGTGCTGTGGGCGGACCACGGCTGGAAACTGGGTGACCATTCCAGTTGGTGCAAGCACACCAATTTCGAGTGTGATACGCGGGTTCCCCTGGTCATTCGTCACCCGCGCATGAAGTCTGTTTCCGGACACAGCAAGGCCCTGGTCGAACTGGTGGATCTCTATCCGACGCTCTGTGAACTGTGCCAACTCGACCGTCCCAAGCATCTCCAGGGAAAGAGCCTCGTTCCGATTCTGAAGAATCCGGCGGCGTCCCATCGCGATTCGGCCTACTCGTCCTACCCGCACGGTCGTGGAAAGAACCAGATGCCGGTTGTCGGTCATTCCATCCGCACGTCCCGCTACCGCTACACCGAATGGTGGGACAAGAAGACAGACAAGCCAATGGCGTCGGTTCTCAGTGACATCATGGCCGACGGGGGAGAAACCACGGCCGTCACCGGCAAGAGTGAACTGAAGGCCAGGCTCTCCGGTCAACTCCGGCAACGCGTCCTGTCGGTTCGCAGGTGAGGCACATGCTCGGGCTTGGTCGCCACGGTGGCCAGGACGGCCAACGAGAATCACTGGAAACTCAAGACGGCCATTGCGAAGATCCAATAAACGGTCACCGTCGGTGGCTGTTTTGGATTGAGCTTCTCAATCGGCTACCGGTGGCCGAATCAACAGCCACGTCAGTCCACCGATTCCGCTGATGATGCAGGCGACTGCAATGGCACCGGTCCAGCCGATTTCCGCAGCCAGGAACGGGGTTAGGATCGGAGCAATCAGTCCGCCGATATTGCCACCGGTGTTCATGAATGCTCCGGCAAGTCCGCCGGATTTGGCTCCTGATTTGCCACCGATGTCGGTCGCTGTTGTCCAGAAGACCCCCTCACACATCCCG
>CAWVUS010000190.1:0-10469 GCA_963933195.1 uncultured Planctomycetaceae bacterium | reverse complement strand
TGGCGATCTCGGACTTGAGTGCCTCGCGGGCCGCCCCCAGTTTCTTGATCGCCTGGAGATCATCCCCCGACGCGGCGGGAGCGGGCGGCGTGTTTGAGGTGGATTCCGACTGCAGCGGGTTGTCATTCGAGTCGACCGACATCGGGGTCTCCTTACGTCTCGGCCATCGTGGACATCCGACCAGGGCCGAAGTCCAGGAATCGGGTGCTCGTCAGGAACCCGTCCCTGGGCAGAAGACCGCCGACCGTCCATGGCAGGCGGGATCACAAACAGCGTGGATTGAAACTCAGTTCTGCAGGGCGTAGGCCACCACGTTCACGGCCAGGCGACGACAACTCTCTGCATCGTAGCCGTTTCCGTAGGGATCGCTGACCTGCTTGAGGTGTGTAATCATGTCGTGAGGCGAATAGAGCATGACAAGACGCTTGCCGAGCGTGACGCCCCAGAGTTCCAGCGGACGTTCGCCGCCGGACTGCCGGTCACGGACACCGGCGACCTTGTAGAACGACCGCATCAGCGGATGGTCCGCCGCGATCGGCTCGAGCTTCTGCTGAGGAAACAGCGTGCCGGCCAGCGAACGAGCGTGCTGATCGAAGGCACTGCGACCACAACAGTTGTTGACGAACAGAAAGCCCCCGGCCTGCAGGTGGGCTCTCAGCGAAACAATCTCCGATTCACCCAGCCTCGGGTTGCGGTGCCCGGTCATATAAAGGAAGGGGTAATTGACCAGCCGCTCGGGCCTGGCCTCGACGCCGCGAAGGTCGAACTGCACGGCCAGGCTGGAATCAACCGCCAGGTGCCGCAACCACTGCTGCGTGCTGTTGGGGTCCGGATTCCAGTCGCCGTTGTGCTTGAGTTGAGCCATCTGGAATCTCTGCCTCGACCGTCGAATCGGGGCCTGCAATTCCCGGGTCACCGCCTGCACTTCGCCGAGTTGACGCAGGCCAGCCACGTAACTGATCACGTTGACTCCCAGCCGGATCGCGTCGCCGGGCAGCAACCGGGACCCGTGGGGGTGAACATGCTCATCCCATCCGCAACTCATGTCCCATGGAGTCAGAATCACGGCGGTGCGACAGCCGATGTTCATCCCGATCAACTGTGGCGGACCCTGGAAATCGTGTTGCACCCCGTCCTCGAACGTCCGGTAATGCACGTTGGTGTACTTGTGATAGGCACGGAAGACCGGGTGATCGAGTTCGAGCTTGTCGAATGACCGATCCGGGAACATCCGCACGACTTCACCCATGAACGATCGACGAAATTCTTCGCGACCGCAGCAGGCATCTCCCAGCAATGTGCCGCCATCAAGGATGTACTGTCGCAAGGCCGCCCGCTCGTCGGGATTGAACCCGAACATGTCGTGACCACTGATGTACAGGATCGGAACCTTGGTCTTCTTGTTCGCCTTGAAGTTGGCCACCACTTCCTTGATCGACAGGTGACGCCAGCCATACCACAGGCCCAGTTCGTAACGACAATGCCGCATCAAGTTGTCGACATCACCCGGATCGGTGTTCCAGTCCTGGGTCGTCCCATACTCGAGCTTCGCCATCATCAACGGAGGAGCAGGCTCGGCCTTCGGTTCGCTGCGTCGCAGCGGTGTCACCGGCAACGGCAACGGTGGGAAACCTTCGGCCGACGTCTGACGCTGCGGGTTCTTGCGTGGCGGGGGACCACAGGTGCCCAGCTTGCGGGTTTTCTTGGGCGGACCCTGCTGGGCCGTGGCCAGGCTCACGACTCCGACGACCAGCGCCAGAAGGAGAACCAAACGAAGGCCATTGCCTCCGACACTCGCTGCACACCTCGTCAACCGCTTCATGGCCACACCCTCTCAAACAGGGATCAGTGTCGCAGGACTGGCTTGCTTCTCGCTGCGGCCCCATTTCCGGACCGCTCAGGATGACTTTCCATCCTTCTTCTGTGTCTCAGGCACCCCCTGGGCACCACGCAATCTCACCCCCGGCTTGGTCGATGGGGCCGGGATTCGGCCCAACTCAACTCGAGGTTGTTTGGATGATACCGCAATCCCTCCCAACCGGCCGTCGAATGTCACGGACTTCTGGACATATCGACTCTTCTGCATACGTTCTCGATACAGCACCGTAAACAACTCGTCGGTTCGCTTCAACCACGTTTCCTCGGGACGCTCGAAGTGCCACAATTCGGCCCGCCAGATCAATTCACCCGGCTTGGAGCCAAAGAAAGGTCGAGTCCTCAGTTTGCTGATCACGATGGCGGCATGCTGGATGTTGCCCTGGATGGTCAGGATCCGCACCTCGTCCTCGAACTTGTTCAGGCGGTTGACCTTCTTGGTGATCACCTGGACATCCTCGGCCGCCAGCGGCTGTTCCTCAACATAGTCCGAACGAGGCACCTTCAGATTGATGCCCTCCAATCGGCAATCGGCACCAAAATCGAGTTGCAGATCGTAGATCCGGCCTGTGGTGAGCCCAGCCACGGCAAACCGCCCCGTCCGCGGGTCGACGATCTTGCCGGTGAAACGTTTCCGGGTCTTCCGTTCGATCACCGCGACGGCCGAGAGGCCTCGTGCAGGAGCCACGACACCGGTGATCCGGGGGGTCATCTGGGCATGAGCCTGGTCAGACGCCCCGCCCAACACTCCCACAACCACGGCAATCAGCAGAAGCACTCTCCAGCAGGCCATCCGCGTGCGAGCCATGGTGATCACCGTTGATAAGCGGGCAGGTAGTGCATGTAAACTTCCAGCACCAGCGAAGCCATGGCGGTCCAGTACACCTTGTTGCGTCCGACCACACTGGCTCGTTCGGACATTCCCGCCGGAGTATCCCAACTCCCGTCCTCGTTCTGTTTCTCGAGAAACATCTCACGAACCTGGGGATGCCACTGGTTCCAGTACTTGCCGCCGGCCTGGTAGTTCCCCTGGATGGCGTAGTAATGGAAATAGTAGAAGTACCTGATCCCACCAGCCGTGCTCCAGTCGACTGGAAGCGTTGACATCCACTCCAGGGCCTTGGTGACGGTGGGATCATCGTAATGTCCCAGGAGTTGCAACGAGAGAATCCCCGCAGCGGTCGTCGGAGGTCGCTGGGCTGGTCCCTGGTAGCCAAACCCTCCCTTGGGATGGGCACAGCTCTTGATGTACTTCACGGCGTTGTCGATGGTCTGCTGAGGGACAGGAACTTCGGCATTGTTGGCCGCTCGCAGCGCCACCACCTGCATCACCGTCACGCTCACGTCCTGGGTACTCGGATTCGGCTGGTAACGCCAACCCCCGGCCTTGGACTGGCACCGGACGATCAGGTCCACCGCCTTGCGAAGTTTCTCTTCGAGTTCCGGATCCGGATCCATCCCGTACATCTCGGCCATGCACAGGGTCGTCAAACCGTGAGAGTACATCGGGCCGGAACCCGGAATTCGCTTGGAACGGAACAGGCCGCTGGCTTCCTGCGTCCGCAGGATGTACTTCTTGCCGCGCTCGAGCACGTCGGCATAAGGACCCCGGCCCGGAACATGTCCCCGGCCCATGATCGAGAGAATGGCCATCGCGTTGGGAGCGTTGCAGTCGTCCCAGGCACCGTCCATCGGCGACCCGTCACGGATCTGGACGCCCTCGAGATACTTGACCGAACGATCCAGGGATTCGGTGACTCGACGGATGATGTCCGTCTCGGTCAGGATGTCGGCCGTCGCCGCTTTCGCTGCCGGTTTCTTGGGCTGGGCCTGGGCCTGGACCGACCGGGTTGACCCCGAGACGAAGATCCCCCAAGTGACGGCCACGGCCAGTCCGACAACCAGCGTTGCCGTGGGCCAGCGGAGCGAGATTCGAGGTTTGGTCATGGAGTGCCAGTGGGGTAAGTGATTCGGCGATGTGCCGTGAACAGTTTCTGGGTGGCAGCTGATCCATCGACGGCCAGCAATGCCCCCCACATCAAGACTCGTCCCGTCGCGGTCATCTCTGATATGCCGGCAGGTAGTGCATGTAGACTTCAAGAATCAGTGAGGCCATCGACGTCCAGTAAACACGATTGCGTCCCACGACGCTGGCCGGTTCCGAGCCGCCGGGAAGATCCCAGCTACCGTCGTCACGCTGCCTGGAGAGCAGCATTTCACGAACCCGGGGATGCCACTGGTTCCAGTACTTGCCGCCGGCCTGGTAATTTCCCTGGATGGCGTAGTAATGGAAATAGTAGAAGTACCTGATCCCACCAGCCGTGCTCCAGTCGACTGGAAGCGTTGACATCCACTCCAGGGCCTTGGTGACGGTGGGATCATCGTAATGTCCCAGGAGTTGCAACGAGAGAATCCCCGCAGCGGTCGTCGGAGGTCGCTGGGCTGGTCCCTGGTAGCCAAACCCTCCCTTGGGATGGGCACAGCTCTTGATGTACTTCACGGCGTTGTCGATGGTCTGCTGAGGGACAGGAACTTCGGCATTGTTGGCCGCTCGCAGCGCCACCACCTGCATCACCGTCACGCTCACGTCCTGGGTACTCGGATTCGGCTGGTAACGCCAACCCCCGGCCTTGGACTGGCACCGGACGATCAGGTCCACCGCCTTGCGAAGTTTCTCTTCGAGTTCCGGATCCGGATCCATCCCGTACATCTCGGCCATGCACAGGGTCGTCAAACCGTGAGAGTACATCGGGCCGGAACCCGGAATTCGCTTGGAACGGAACAGGCCGCTGGCTTCCTGCGTCCGCAGGATGTACTTCTTGCCGCGCTCGAGCACGTCGGCATAAGGACCCCGGCCCGGAACATGTCCCCGGCCCATGATCGAGAGAATGGCCATCGCGTTGGGAGCGTTGCAGTCGTCCCAGGCACCGTCCATCGGCGACCCGTCACGGATCTGGACGCCCTCGAGATACTTGACCGAACGATCCAGGGATTCGGTGACTCGACGGATGATGTCCGTCTCGGTCAGGATGTCGGCCGTCGCCGCTTTCGCTGCCGGTTTCTTGGGCTGGGCCTGGGCCTGGACCGACCGGGTTGACCCCGAGACGAAGACAATCCAGACCGCAGACACAACCAACGTGGCGACCAGTGTCGCGGTTGGCCAGCGAAGGGAGATTCGGGGGCTGATCATGGACAAACAGTCGAATTGATGACAACAGATGTCGGTTCAGGAGAGTCCCATCAGGCGACGGATACCAACATCGATCGAGTACACGAGCACCAGGATGACCAGCACCAGCCAGTTGTCCCAGAGGGTCGCCTGGTCCTGGCGGGTGGTGCTGAGAGTCGTTCCGGTCAAACGCCGTTCGAGCGACCCCAGTTGATCCAGCGGAATCAACGATCCACCGGTGGCCTGGGAGAGTCCCTCGAGCGTGGCACGATTGAGTTGTGGTTGCCGAAATTCTTCCGGAGCGATCATCACGTTGAGCAATGCCTCGGCCCCCTGCTCGGCATCACCGGTGGGTGGCGTAAACGTGACGGCGTGCTTGCCTGCTTCGGCCGGCAGAAAACTACCGCGGTACAGCCCCGGACGTCGCGAATCCTGTTGCAGCGAGATCGACTTGCTGCCGCCGGGGCCATTGACCGCGACGATCAGTTTTTCCTCGTCACGGGTTTTCCCGTCCGCGTTGGCGTAGGCTGTCAGTTCGATTGTTGCCTCTTCTCCGGGCTGCACCCGGACCGGCCGCACCTCGATAAAGCTCTTGGCTCCACCCTTTTCATCTCGTGCGGCCATGAATCGCAGGCTCTGGCCCCAGAACTTGTAGAAGAACCGGTCGCCCACCGTCCGTCGCCACAACCAGGTGGAATCGGTGGCGATGAACATCACCTTGCCGTCCCCGGAGGGATGCCACGAGATCAGGGGCAGTTTGCCCTGGGCAAGTTTCACCGAGGGATTCCACGCCAGGATCTCCGCTGCCGGCGCGGGCCGTTCCACTGCCGCGCACCAGTAGTATTCGGGCATCTGGCTCCACACCACCTGGTTGCGCCCGATGTCCTCGTAGAGTCGCATCGTCTCGTGCACCGCTCCGCTGGCCGAGACCTCCATCCGAAACGGTTCGAACACCTTGGCCTCGCGACCGGCAGCGCCCTCCTTGAGAGTCACTGGCAACAACTCGTGAAAGTCGGCACCAAAGGCATGCGGCATGTGTTCGGGGCCGGCCTCGACGATCAAGCCCACCCCCTGCTCCTGCACCGCCCGAATCAACAGGTCCTCGCGTTCCCGGGTGAGAAATTCCGGCGACACATCCCCGAGAATGATCACGTCGTATTCGCCAATTTCCTCGATCGTTGCGGGGAACGCCTTGGCCTGTTCAGCCTCCGGCTGCCGTCGCCACTCGGTCTCAACCACCACCTCGGGATTGTCTTCACTGAGCCGACCGGCCACCCCGTTGTCCCGTCGCAGGGCATTCTTCAAAAATCGAAAATCCCATCGCGGCCGTCCGTCGATCAGCAACACCTTCAACTTCTTTTCGCTGACACGCACGTAGGCGACGTCGTGATTGTTGGCTCGCAGTTGCTTGCTCTCGTTGGGATGCTCGGGCACCCGCACTTCCAGGTACTGGGGTCCGGACTCTTCGGCCACGAAGGTCAATTCCACCTGCTGCTGCTCGGTCCCGCTCAGCACCAATTGCTTTGTCGCCAGTACGGTCTCCCCTTCGCGGCTGTGCGACACCAGTTCGACATTGATCGGCTGGCCGTCGAACCCGTGGGCCTCGATCGTCGCGTGCACCCGAACCGTGTCCTTTTTGGCCACCAGTCCACTGGTGTACACATCGACGATGGCAACGTCCTGGATGTCGGCGGTCGAACCAATCGGCACAGCGAACACCGGCGCTCCATCCCGTCGGTACGCACGCGCCGCGGCTGCCGCATCCGCCGGGCTCGCCCCCCCCGTGTTCTGTCCATCGGAGAAAAGCAACACACCAGTGACCCGTTGCCCGGCGGCACGATCCAGAACTCCCAGGACCGCGTCACCCAGGTAAGAGGCGTTGGGCTGAGCGACCGAAATTCCGGCGGTCTCCTCGGCCTCGCTCGTTTCGGTTTCTGCGCCATCCAGTTCCAGTGGTTCCAGTCGACGGGCGAAGGCGAAATATTGCACGTCGTATTTCTCGGCCAACTTGTCAAAGACCGATTCACGAGCCACCTCGACGGCCTCTTCGGCCAACTGCACCCGCCCGTAGTCATTGATCGTGGCCCGGATTTCAGCGTCCATGCTGCCGTCGTCGCCGACGGCCAATCCCGCCGCCCGTGCCACAGCCAACCGCTCCTCATCGGTCTCGAACGGTCCCGCCGGAAGTTGCATGCTCTGCGACGCATCAAAAACAACAGCCAGGATCGGCTTCTTGTTGATCTCCTCGGTCAACCGCAACACCGGGCTGGCCAGCACCAGGATCAAAATCGTCAACACGAAGACCCGCGTGGCGGTCAGGGCAATTCGCAGGCCACGGCGGACCGTTGCCAGGTTGTTCCGCTGGCGGTTGTAAATGAACCAGGCCGCGGGAATCACCAACAACAGGGCGTACAACCACAACGGGCGCTGGAACGCGACGTGAGTGTCGGAGATGTTCTCAACCATCTCGTCGGCCACGCCGATCGATCGCAACAACGACTCGAACATCCTCGGACTACGCCCCCCTCCCTGGTCGGCTCAATCGGCCGAACACGGAGTCACTTCTTTGGCCCCTTTGCCCGGGCCCGCGACAACTTCTTGAAGTAATCACGGATGAAGCCCCGGTAGGCCTTCGGTCCTTCCTCGCGCAGTCCCTGCAACAATTCTTCCCGTTCCTTGGGTTGCATCTTCAGGATCACCCGCCGGGTGGCGACGTCAAGCTTGTCCAGGTCCACCAGGACCTGCTCGGTCCCCTTGCCATCGGGATCCTGATTGCCGATCAACTGGTTGGCCAGTGTCGGCTGAGGCGGCATCGGTTGGTTCTTCTGCTGATCCTTTTGCTGATTCTTCTGCTGGTCCTGGCCCGGCTGAGCCTTGGCCTGCTGTTGTTGCATCCGCTGCATCATCTTCTGCGCCTGACGCGTCAATTCCTGCTGCAACAACTGCTCGAGGTTCTGTTGAGCCTCTTCCTTGCCCTGTTGCTGCTGGTCGCTTTGCTCGGATTTCTGCTGGGCCTTCTTCAACTGGTCCTGGAGATTGTCGAGCGATTTCTGATCACTCTTCAGTGCCCGGCGGGCGCTGTCGAGTTCCTCGAGACGCTGCAACTGGTCGCGGTTGCGTTCCTGTTGCTCTGGGTCCGAGGACTTTTTGCCGCTCTCCTGCTGCTTCTTGAGTTTCTCCTTGAGATCCCGAATCATTTTCTCGAATCGTGGATCCAACTCGGCCCGCAAGCCCTCAAGCTTGGGCAAAAAGAACTCCTCCTCGGCCTCCTTGTCGTCGCCCTTCTTCTTCTCGCCCTTCTGCTTCTCGCCCTTTTTCTTTTCGCCCTGGTCCTCGTTGGTCGGTTCACCTTCGTCGGTGTCCTGTTCCTTGGGCGGAATCTTGTAGTTCTCATCCTCGGGCTTGTAGGGCCGATCGGGAAAGTCCCGCTGCTGCTGTTTCCGCTCGGCGCCGAGCAGATCGGCGGTATCGTCGAGTTTCTTCTCCGACTTCTTGGCAACATCCTTTTGCTGTTCGCGGAGGGCCTCGAGCAGATCCTTGGAGGTGAGGTCCTGCAGGCTGTCCTTCAGCAGGTTTTCCTCCTTGCCCTGCAGGGCCTCGAGGTCCTTCTGCATCGCCTTGAGGTACTCCTTGAGATCCTGCAATGCGTCACGAGTCAACTCGGCATTCTGTTCCAGCAGATCCTTCTTGAGATCCTTCATTGCCTGCTTCAGATCGTCACGGCTATCGCGCTGCGCGCGGGCCAGGGCATCCATCCGTTTCTGGATGGACTCGAGATCCTTCTGGACCCGCTCGGCCTTTTTGTTGATCTCGGGCAGCTTCGTGTCCTGCTCCTTGGGTTTTGTCGCCTCCTGGAGATCCTTGGCCAGTTGCTTGAGCGGATCAACGGCGGCTTTTTCAAACGCCCCCTCCAGTTGCTTGATCTGGTCGGCCACCTGCGGTGGGACCAGCGGGTTTTCCTCGGCCTGCTTGGCCAGTGCCCCCAGGTCGTTCTTGACCTGTTCAGAGAGCGCGGCATTCTTGTTTTCATCGGCGGCCAACTTCGCGAGTTCCTTTTTCAACTCGGCGAGTTTCTTCTGATCCTCGGGGTCCAGTTCAACCGGCTTCTCCGCCTCGGGCTTGTCGGCCTTCTTCTTGTCATCGGCGTCCTTCTTCGGGTCCTTCTCGGCGTCCTTCTTCTTCTGTTCCTCGGCGTCCGCCTTGGCCTTTTCGATCTTCTCGGTCAGGTCCTTGTAGTTCTCTTCCAGTTCATTCGACTTGTTCTGGATCTTCTTCTGCTGGGAAATCAGGTCCACCAGCTTGTCGCGGAAGGTGTCGGTCTGTTTTTCAAGTTGTTCGAACTGCTTGTCGGCAGCCGAGTTGTCGTTCTTGATCTGGATCACGTAGTCAATTGTCTGGCCACTCTGGCCATTGCCATCACGGACCTCGATCCGGTAGGTCAGCGTGTCGCCGGTCTTGAGTCCCCGGTCGGCCAGGTCGAGCGTGATATCGCGGTGATCGTTCTGGACCGGTGGACTGAGCGTCACGACAGGTTCGCCGGCAAACGTGTCCTGGTCTCCGGTCTTCACGCTCAACACGATGTCTTTCACACCGAAATCGTCGAACGAGGTGATGAAGACAGGCACGGGCTGCGGTTGGGTCAGCACGAGAGTCTGCTGAGGCCTCTCGATGATCACCTGTGGCGGATTGTCCGGGATGGCCACGATCTTCGCCTCGGCCATCGTCAGGTTGTAACGGTCAGCCCGGTTCTTGAGCTGGATGCGATACAGCCCGTTGTCCAACAACGGGAACGTGCCGGTGAAGTGCCTCTGGCCCTCCTCGAGTTTCTCCGGAGACGCTCCCGGCTTCAGGTCAAAAGTCTGGCCGGTCGGCAGCAATTTGACGACGGTCTCCTGGGCCGGCGGCATCGCCCCGGTTGTCCCCCAGATCGCCTGCCCACCATGCAGGGTGAACATCATGCCCGAGACGGCGCGACCGGACAGTCCCACCGCACTGGCGGGAACTTCCAGGGTCACCAGTCGGCCCAGTTGCGGAAGGTCGCCCATGCGAACCCGCGAGGCGGTACCAGGTTTCCCCTCGTTGATCAGGTCCTCACCCCAGAACGCCCGGTGCTCCCAACCCTGTCCATCGTGCCACTTGAGCATGATCTCGCGAGGCGCCTGGTCGGGTGGCAGATACACCTTGGCAAACAACACATCGTCGGTGCCAACCTGGAACGGCTCGGTCGCCTTGGTGAACCCGTGTGAATGTACCGCGGCGTTGACAGGATCGGTGTGAGCGGGCTGGCCGGCGAGCGAATTGAGCTGCCAGGTACCACTCGGTGCTGCCCCCTTGGGGCGGACCGATCCAAACCAGTCGCGAGGTGTTCGATCGGCAATGTCCTGCCGGATTCGCTTCAACTCGAGAAACTCGATCTTCGCCTCGT
>CAWVUS010000189.1:0-10487 GCA_963933195.1 uncultured Planctomycetaceae bacterium | reverse complement strand
GAGTTCTATTGTTCGTCTGACCTGAGCAGCAAGGCAAGTGGAAACTGGATCAGTTGAGATGATGGGAGCCAGAGCGTAGTGTCGAGCGTGGATGAGCGAGCCGCAAAGCAGACTGGTAGTGATCGTTCCGGCCGCCGGACACAGCCGCCGGATGGGTCGTCCGAAGTTGTTGCTGCCGCTGGGGGATCGTACGGTGATCGCCCGATTGGTTGACGCTTTTGACCAGCCGTCGGTACTTGGCGTCCTGGTGGTGATCCGTCCCGACGACAGTGCATTGGCGGAGGCAGTGGAATCGACCGGTGCGACGCTGGTGCGGCCTCCCGAGTCGCCAGCGGACATGAAGGCCAGCGTGGGGTATGGGCTCGAAGAGATGCGTCGTCGATGGCCCGGGGACGAGGTTGATGGCTGGATGCTGGTGCCCGGTGATCACCCGGTGCTGGATGCCCGGCTGGTTGGCCAGGTGGCGGAGGCCTGGTCGGAGAGTCGTCCTCCGGTGCTGGTGCCCACGTGTGACGGTCGCCGTGGTCATCCGACGGTTTTCGCCAGTCGATTGGCCGACGAAGTGGCCTCGATTCCCCCCGATGACGGTCTCAATCGGCTGGTGGCCAATTACGGCGACCAGGTGGAAGAGATCGAACTGGGACGCCCCGAGGTGCTCTGGGATCTGGACACGCCAGAGCAATACGAGGCGTTGTGTCGTCGGTTGAACGCGGACGACTCTTAGCCGGGGCGGGTGACCTGGAACTCGGCGATGATCTCTTCATCGAGTTCGATTCCCAGTCCCGGTGCATCAGGCACGGGCACGCGACCGTCGACCAGTGGTGGAAGATTGGAAACCAGTTTCCGCATCAATGGAGATGGCCTGAGGCAGTACTCGACCAGGTCACCGTTTTCCATCGACGCGGCCCAGTGAAGACTGGCCGCGAGATTGATACCGGTGCTGAAGCAGTGTGGGACAGCACGTCTTTGCTGGGTGGCACACAGTTCTCCGATGTCCCGACAGACGGTCAAGCCGCCACAGAAGGCCACGTCGGGTTGGACGACGTGGAGTCCTCTTTCGACCAGGTCCTCGAAGTCGTAGAGCGTCACGTCTCCTTCTCCAGCGGCGATTGGGACCGGTGATTCGGCACACAACTCGGCGTAGCCCCGGCGATCGTCTTGTGAGAGAGGTTCTTCCATCCACGTCAGCCGGTAGGGTTCCAGGAGACGGGCTCTTTCCAGGGCGGTCCCGCTGTCCCACTTGCAGCCGACATCGATCATCAGGTCGCGTTCGGGGCCGAGTGCTTCGCGAGCCGCGCGGGTGTGCGCCTCGTCCGTCTCGGGATCCTTGCCGAAGACCTCCCACCCGAACTTGGCTGCCGTCAGTCCCTGGTCAACCGCCTCGGAGGCCAACCGGGCGGTTTGTTCGGGGGTCTCTCCAAACAGCAGGCTGGCGTAGGCACGGACGGTTGATCGCTTGGCACCTCCGAGCAATTCACTGACCGGTACACCTCGTGCCTGGCCCAGCAGATCCCAGAGGGCAATGTCGGCACCACTGATGGCATGGATTGCCGCACCACGTCGTCCGTAGCGATTCGTGTTGTAGTACATCAACTGCCACAGCCGATCGACGTCGTCGACTTCCTGTCCAACCAGGATCTCGGCCAGTCCGTGTCGCCGTTCGGCAGATCGGGGGGCTTCGAAGATGGCCTGGCAGACATACGACTGGCTGGTGACCTCACCGACCCCGGTGTGGCCTGTATCGGTGTGGATTCGAATGACCAGCACATCCTGGGTGCCGTCGGCGATCTCGGCCACGTCCGGAAGTCTCAGGTGCAAGGTTTCAACATTGGTGATCTTCATGGCGTGATGGGTGTCGCTTTGTGGGTTGAATTGTTGACCCGATGATTGTCGTTGATCAGATCACGTCAATCTACTATTCAGTGGGTAACGAGGCCGACTCCTGCTCTTGTGCTCGATCGAGAGTCAGGCGAGACAAGCGAGCCGTGTGGCATGGAAATCCGGATTCTCCCATCGTGCTTTGGCGACCCGCAGCTACAGATGGCGACCACGTATGTCGTCAACGACCGGTTGGCGATTGATGCTGGTTGCCTGGGCCTGGCCGGCCTGGACCTGCAAAACCGGGTCACCGATGTCGTGTTGACTCACGCGCATCTTGACCACGTGGCCACGTTGCCACTGTACACGGTCAACCGGCTGCAGTCGGAGGTCGCCCCGGCCCGGATTCATGCGCCGGCCGATGTTCTTGAAGTGATCCGCAACGACCTCTTCAACGACCGTCTCTGGCCCGATCTCGAACGGCTTTCTGAAAATGGGCCCGGCCTGGTCGAGTTTCACGAGTTGCCCATTGATTCTCCGACCAGCGTGGCAGGGATTGACCTGGTGGCGGTCCCCGTCGACCACGTCGTGCCAACCTACGGGTACCTGATCGGCGAACCGGGTTGCACGGTGGCTGTGGTCACCGACACTCGCGATACCCACTTGATCTGGGAACGTGCGGCGGCGAGCGACGATCTGGCGGGTGTCTTGATCGAGACGAGTTTTCCTGATTCTCAGGCTGAATTGGCTCACGCAACCGGTCATCTGACGCCCACCGAAGTTGTCCGGCAACTGGCAAAAATTGGCCGGGACGTGCGGGCGATTGCAGTGCACCTGAAACCCTCGAGTCGGGACAAATTGGTAGCCGAGATCGAGGCACTGGAGTCACCAGTCCTGGAGGTCGGGCTGCCCGGAACGGTGTATTCGTTCTAGGCGTTCGTCCTGAAATGCGCGTTGCAATTCGCAATCAGTATTCGCCCAACGTATTCTGGAGTCTTCCCGGTGGTTGGCGAGTGGGAAGAGTGGCCTGTTGACTTGTTGGGGGTAAACCGTTGGACCGGACACGATTCGAGAAGCCGCCCCGTTGGTGGAAACCCTTGCTGAGCCCGTTGGCTGTTCGAGTGTTTCGTGGTTTGAGACGCCACATCATCCGGACCGGTCCACGGATCACCGATGTCGAGGTCCGGGGTGCCGAGCACGTGCGTGGGGCCCTGGATGCCGGTCACGGGGTGCTGATTACGCCGAACCACTCGGTTCACGGTGACCCGATGGTGCTCTACGAGGCGGCCGACCAGTTTGGCAGCGCGTTGTACTTCATGGCGGCCTGGCAGGTCCTGGGCCTGGCCAATCCGGTCACCCGGGCGTTTCTGAGGGGGCACGGTTGTTTCAGTGTGGATCGCGAGGGGACTGATCGACAGGCGCTGCAACAGGCCGTTGACGTGCTGCAGAATCGCAGGGAACCCCTGGTGGTGTTTCCCGAGGGAGAGGTCTATCACTGCAACGAGCGGGTGACACCGTTCCGTGATGGGCCTGCGGCGATGGCCGTGATGGCGACCCGGAAAGCCGAACGCGACGTGGTGATCGTTCCGTGCGGGATGAGGTACTACTACGTTGAGGATCCGTTGTCGGACCTGCTGAAGTTGATGGACGATGTCGAGGCGGCCCTGTTCTGGAGACCGACACCCGAGCGGCCGATTGCCGAAAGGCTCTACCGTGTCGCCGATGGCATGCTGGGCCTGAAGGAACTGGAATTCCTGGGCGGAGCACGGCAGGGGCCGGTACCCGATCGGATCGCATTTCTGACCGATGGCGTTTTGAAACGGGTGGAAGCGAAGTACGAGATCTCGTCGGAGGGCAAGACGATTCCCGAGCGGATCAAGCAGGGCAGACAACGCGCGATCACGGCAATCACCGATGTGGCCGAGGAGAGCGACGAGTACCGTTCGTGCGCTGATGACCTGGACGATTGTTACCTGTGTGCCCAGTTGTTCAGTTACCCGGGCGATTACGTGGCAGAGAGACCGAGTATCGACCGGCTGGCCGAGACACTCGACAAGTTCGAGGAGGACATTCTCGAGCGACCCACGGCGACTGTCCGCGCCCGTCGTCGTGCGGTGGTGGTGCTGGGAGAACCGATCCTGGTCTCCAAGGAGAAGAAGCGGAATGCGGCCTCGGAGTTGACCCGGACCATCGAAGACCGCGTGCAGTCGCTTCTTGACTCGGTTCAACTTCCCGATCGTAGCTTTGAACTGGTCCCACCGCGGGATGCTGGCGGGACAGTTGGCTGACACGGTTGCCGGTCGACCCGGAAGAGGCTGGGACCCGGCGGTGGGGCGTCAGTGCGTGGACGTTTCACGAGTCGCCACGCGATCGTGACGTTTTAGCACTTGCTTGGCAGTGTCCCGCACCAACTCGACGTCCTGTTCGTGACCGGGGAGCCAAAGTTTTCGCTCCGTTCGGATCCGGGCCAGGTGGCGATCGATGTTCTCGGGTGTGAGCCGAACGCCGAATGTCGGTGCATTCGGGTTCTCGTCAAGAAACACCCTCTGGAGAACCTTGTCGCCAAGTGTTCGCTTGAAGTGGGACGACTCCCAGTACCACTGCATGGCGTTGCGGTCTTCGTTTTGTGGAACGGTTTCGGTGGTGTACTGGTTGTAACCACTGAAATCCCACACGACGGTGCGGTGGGATGGCTTCTTTGCGACGAGCGCGACGACATCGCGTTTCCAGGATTCGAATGTCTCCCAGCGACCCACGGCCCGCATGGCTTCCATGTGCAGGGCATGAAATGGCGGGATGACCACGATGAGTTCGATGTCTCGAATACGGCAATCCTCGATCATCTGACGTAGTAAATCGAAGCGTTCTTGCGTGTAGGGCGAGACGGACAGGGCCCTGATATCGTGAGCCAGTTGTTTGTTGAAGAGTGCCCGTGTCTTGTGACGCCGCGACTTGGCGAATTCGTTGATATTGCCCAGGTGGGCGTACTGGGCACGGTTGTCGATCGCGAAATCTCCCAACACCTTGAGTGAGATCATCGTGGTACGGAGGCTGATCAGGTTGTCGGCATGATGAGCAATCTCGTTCCGTTCGGGGTCGAAACGAGAGAGAGTGAATTCATCGGGGTACCGCTTCTGGCTGCTAAACGATGTTGGCCCCGAGCAGAAAAAGACACGTCGCACGTCGGCATGTTTCAGCGCGTGACGAAAAACGTGGAACGTCTCCAGGACGTTGGCCCCACTGAGCCCCGCATTGTAGACCTCGCCCGGGCCCCAGCAGGGCGACTGTGCGTCGAAAGCGTAGGCACGTGATGTGCCAAGAATCAGGGTGTTGTAGGGATGGTGGGAGACCATTTCCGCCTTGAAGATCCGCGAATTCCGGGTCTTCTTGTAGTCGTCGATCCGGTTGATTCCCAGGAGTTGATAGGCTGCGAACGGATCGACCAATCCATTGAGCAATGCGGCAGCGACCAGCCAGACCGACAGCGCGAGAAAAAATGTACGGAGATAGCCAGCCGATTTCTTCACGTGGCCCACTTAGAACTGAAAGTAGAGGAACTCTTGAACTCGTGTCAGGCTCAGAACGCCGAGTGCGGCCGCCGTGGCGGTGAGGGCAGCTGACAATGTTCCGGGATTCCAGCGAATCCACGCCAGGCGTGATGGCACCGGCGACGCGTCACCGCGGAGCTGATCCCAATCGAAACACGGGCTGTGGCGGTCCATGATTTGTTGCGTGTTGGGCAGCCACACAGCAGCCGCCAGCACGGCCAGCACGTACAGGATCTGTTTGCTTCCCTTGACGTCCAGGTCGAATCCGTTGAGGCCGAACATCGATGCGATGATGGAGTTGGCCACCACGAACGAAGCCGCACGAAAATACACCCAGCCAACCAGCACCGCGACGAACGTGATCGTCCAGGCCACCGGTTGCCAGGATCGACGATGTGTGAATTGCCAGTCGGCCCGCTTGCACCACTTCTGCCAGCCGTGGTTCACGCAAAGATACAGTCCATGCAGACCGCCCCAGAACACGAACGTCCAACCTGCCCCGTGCCACAATCCTCCGAGCAACATCGTGGTTATCAGGTTGGTGTAACGTCGCGCGAGGCCGCGACGGCTACCACCCAGTGGGATGTAAAGGTAATCCCGCAGGAATCGTGAGAGAGTGATGTGCCACCGCCGCCAGAAATCGACGATGTTTGTTGCCTTGTATGGCGAGTTGAAGTTCAACGGCAGGCGGATGCCAAATAGCCGTCCCAGGCCAATGGCCATGTCGCTATAGCCCGAGAAGTCGAAGTACAGTTGTAGCGCGTAGGCGACGACTCCAACCCAGGCGTGCAGCAGGCCAATCGTCTCGCCACCGGCGGCGTGGTTGAACACGACGTTGGCAAAGATCGCGACCCCGTCGGCGATCACCACCTTCTTGAAAAGCCCCATCGAGAAGATCGTCAGTCCCACGGCCAGGTTGTCGGCGTTGGGACGAAACACGTCACGGCGGCGGAATTGCGGCAGCATCTCGCCGTGGTGAACAATTGGGCCGGCGATCAACTGGGGAAAGAACGTGACGAACAGGCAGTAGTCGATGAAACTGTGCTCGGCGCACCGGCCGGAGTAGGTATCAACCAGGTAGGCGATCTGCTGAAACGTGAAGAACGAGATCGCCAATGGAAGCACGATGGGGGGGATTTCGGTGCCGGTTCCGGTCAGTGTCGAGAAACTCTCGGCGAAGAAGCCGGCATACTTGAAATAGCCCAGTAGCCCCAGGTTCGTCACCACCCCCACCAGCAGCAGGCCACGACGAACCTTCTGTACAAACGATTCGCGACCGAGAAGTCGGCCAACCAGGTAGTTGAAAGCAATGGAACCGGACAGCAGGACCAGGTATCGCGGGTTCCAGGCGGCGTAGAACGCGAGCGACGCGACGACCAACCAACCCAGTGCCATTTTCGTTGAGGCACGACCGATCAGAAAAAAAACGGCCAGCGCTATTGGTAGGAAAACGAAAATGAACTCGTAGGAATTGAACAGCACGATTCTTTGCCAGGATCCGATAAAGTGTTGTTCAAAAACGGGTCGCGGTTGATACCCGCGTTCGCACAGGCCTGTCAAGATCGGTCGATTTCACTGGATTTCCCTGTCACCCAGGACGTGAGTATCGCGGTCAGACAGCATCACGCTTGTCGTTGATCCTCGGGTGATGATTGCCGTGCCAGTCCTCGAACGGCTCTCGGCGGTTGCACGGGAAAATGGTGCTCTGGTAGATTCTCGACGATCGCGATCCTGTGAGAATTCCAGAGAAAGCCGATGCCCGAATTTACTCGTCGTGATTGCCTGGGATCGTTGGCTACTGGTGCAGGTGGTCTGTTCTTGGCCACACGTGGATTGGCCGCACCGCTGGGCAAAGAGAAGCGACCTCTGACAAGCCAGGGCCGTGGTGACGTGACCACGCCCCGCTTTTTTCGGCACGACGTTGGTACTGCACCGAGTCGGCTACATGAACCTTCGGTTGGTCCTGATGGAAACATGTGGACCAGCCCGCTGGATGGCAGCCTGTGGCGGTACCATTGTCCCAGTGGGGATGTCGAGAAGATCGATCTGAAGACTCTCACCGGGCGATCCTGGAGTGGCCTGCACCTGTGGCCGGTGGCCCACGGCCAGCAAGTCCTGCTGTGCACCCCGGGTTTGCCTCAGCTCTGGGTCTGGCACCGTGATACCGGCCGGGTCAGTCAGCACCGATTTCCCCACGAACGGCCCTCCGTCTATGGCGGACACGTACTCCCGGGAAGCAACACGATTCTGTTGTACGACACGCGGCATTCGGCGGTTCTGCTGTGGGACGCCGACCGACACACCGGAGAACTGTTCCCGTGTCCTTACAAGCTGCGTGGCGAACTCTACATGATGTTTGCCGATCCCAAGCATCCCACGTACTGGGGATCGACATGGAATGGGAACGACATTGTCCGCTTTGATTTGAAGTTGAGGCGGTGGACCGGCCACTTTCGTCACCCGTCAGCCACCGCCTCCACCATCGTTGGCGGCCGGTTGTTTGACGACAAAACGCTCTACGTCAGCAGCATGTTCCAGGGACAGATTGTTCCTCTCGATACGCACACCGGCCAGTGGGGCAAGCCGATCCCCGTGCCAGGATTTGGCAAGTGGTTTGGTTATCTCAGTGGGGGGTTTCTCTTCAAGGATCACCTCTACTTCGACCATTCAACATGGACGGGTGGCAATGGGTCGATCGATGGAAAGCCACACCATTTCATCGGCAGTTGGACGGTCTTGGATCCCGCAACCCGGAAGTTCTCTCGGCTCGACTTTCCCACCCGTCCCGGCGAAAAACTCTCCGACCTGCAATCGGATTACGCCGTCACCTACCGCGACGACCTGTTCCTGGTCGCCGTCAACCGCCAGGTTCCACGGACGGCTATCGTGCTCCGGAGCACTCCGTTACCGATCGCCTAGACCGTCTCAGAACTTGATGGAAATCGTCGTTTTGTCGTTCCGGGCGACCGGAGCCAACGACCTGGTCCGATACGTTGTCGGGCGATCGGGGCCGGCGTTCAGCGTGAATGGACCGGGCGAGTAGACGGGGGGGCGGAAGCGGTTGGAGTCAGTCCGCACCGTGTAGAGTGTCTCTCCGGTTTTTTCGTCGACCACCTGGACCACGGCCGATTTGGTCGTGGGGAAATGCAATTCGGGCAGCCAGCCGGTTGGCTTACGACCATCGTTGTCCTGCATGGCAAAGGTCACTGGCCAGCCCGGGAACTGGCCCTTGTCTCCCATGCGGGCATCGACAAACCGTGGCCAGCATTCCAAGGTCACGGTGCGTTTGGTCTTGTTGAAACGAACGATTCCGTACCCGTCGGCCCGCTTCAGTTCGTCGGTGCGATCTGTCGGGTTGGCATAGGCCAGCATGCGGATCTGGTTGCCGAGTCCGTCGAGGAACTCACCGGTCCATGGCAGTGGGCTGTCGGGGAGGGGATTGATGCCGGCTCGTTGTGGTTGTGGTTGCCACCATCGTCCGTAAATGGTGTTGACGATCGCCGGTGTGGTGAAGCTGTAGGGGCCGTCGGAGGGTCGGGAGATCCCGTGCTTGACGACAACGGCCAGGTGCTGGTCGCCGCAGATGTGTGGCGCCCACGCGCGACGAATAGCTTCCAGGGCCGCTTTTCGGCCCGCCTGAGGCCAACCGTTGCAATCCAGGTCGGCCAGCAACCGGTTTTTCGGACTGCCGTGCAGGTGCACGGCACCGCAGAATGCCGTTTGTGACAGCACGCATTTCATCCGGGTGTTGGTCCAGTCCTGGCTCCAGTTGTCCAGGAATGTCAACTGCCGTTGGCCGAGGAGTTTCAGGCCCTGTAGATTGATCGCCGCCCGGTCGTATTTTGGGTCGTTGATGTGATCGGGGCGTGGCCCCAACTTCGGGATCTTGCCCCTGGGGCCACTCTTGAACTTGCGGTCTTCGAGGATGGCAAAGTCGATGCCACCGACTCGCAGATTGGTGTAATAGACGCCGATGTTGCGGAGGACCGGAGTGGGGTCGAACGCATCCGGCAGGTGCCAGGTCTGGCAGCGTTGCACCATGTTCACGTAACGGGCCGGATAGAAATACCCACCGCCGGACCCGGCCGCTGTTGCTGCCTGCTTGCCATTCTCACCCCAGATGTTGCCCTGGCCGACATCGTGGTCATCGGGGATCGTGATGACCGGTCGATCACGCAGGATGTCGCGAAACTGCATTCCCCATTCGATCCATCCGAATGTGTGTTGCGTGTGGTGATAGGACTGGTCACCGGCAAAGAACAACAGGTCGGGGTCCTGGTGTTTCAGGTTGGCAACAATCTGGGCACGGGGTCCGGGTGTACGACGTGAATTGCACGAGAGTGTGCCGACGACGATCACATCCTTGTGACTGGGATCACGACGCACCAACCCCTCGAAACTGGCCCGGGGCCCAAAACGGACGCGGTATGGCACGTTTCGAGTGTTGTCCCAATTCTCGATGCGGAAATGTGCACTCCAACCGAGGTCGTGGACCTTGGCCCTCGCCGCCTCTTTCCAGGTTTCGCCCTCACGGAACTCCAGCCGGACTGTCCTTGGTTCGTCGGGCATCAACGGGAACAACTGGGCTGTCAATTTCAGGACACCGCGGTGGTGGGTGTAAACGGCAAAGGCCACCACCTGGTCACGAGGAACCAGGAGCCGGGCCTTCATTTTTCCCCGGGGCTGCCACCATTGCCCGGTGGCGTGAGAGTCCAGGCGTGGAAACCGGGGTCCAAACGGCTGCTTCTCGGCCGCCAGCCCCACGTGGCACAACAACACAATCGTTCCGAATTGAACCAGGACTGGCGCAATGCTCCTGCGCCAGTCTCCGAAGAGAAATTTCATTCGTGTGGCCTGGTGACTTGGTGACATGAATTTGGTTTTCCACGCACGGTGGATTCGGTTTGGAATTGAAGCGTTCGACACAAAATGAGCAATTCAATTCTAGTGACATGACTATCATCCCCGCAGGCGACGACGCCGGCTAGGGGTGTGGGACCGATAGCGAAGAAGGCAACAGGGTCGAAGCCGCGGCAGATGCCCTGTGGGACGCCGCGGGTAACATTTCGGGCAGCATCGGTGGATTTGCACCGGACCCGAACGCGCGAGAAAAACACGCAA
>CAWVUS010000188.1:0-10512 GCA_963933195.1 uncultured Planctomycetaceae bacterium | reverse complement strand
CGCCGATCTGAGCCGCAATCAAAAACGCGGACAGAGCAACAAGCCGCCCAAGGAAGAGGGGATTGGCCATGCGGAAACAAATTCGGGTGGAACGCTGAAGCACTAGAGGGATCATTGGCGCCAGTATAACCGCCAAGAACAGGTGGTCCTACCGGATGAACGCGAACAAAATTGAGTTTCTGATCCTGAATCGCACACCTGTTTGGCGACAGGTTTCTGTCGACACACCTTCCCCAATCCAAGTCACCGGTCAATTCCAATGTGGTGAAATGAAGAATTAAAAAAAACTCGGAAAATGGACTCCTCAATCTGATTTTGTCTGTGTACTCTCAGGTTGCTGTTGCAGGAAAAAGGCGGGCCACAAGGGTTAGGGAGTTGCAGGCTCAGGATCACCGTCGGTCGAAGAGCGAACTGTTAATTCCCCTTGAGGAGTCCTCCAGGACGGGAGGCTTCGATGGTCTATCGCCCTCTCACTTCACCGCACCCGTGTCCAGCCATCTGGATGCTGGTGATGCAGTTCGAGGTGATTGACCACATCGATCTTCCGTCTTTGAATTTTCTGGTCACCGGCCGGGCCGGACAAAACACCGGAATGTGTCCGAGGATGCACCAGTAATTCGGCAATCCAGGAGATGATGACGATGCTGATTGATTCGCGACTTTTTTGGCGTCGGGCGATCCGCAGGACTCTTCAACGGAGTGTCACCGGGTCCAGACCTCGCAACATGCGCCGCCGCCGTTCATTGCATCGCGACAGCGCCGTGGTCGTCGAAAAACTCGAAGACCGGACTCTTCTCAGTGCCCCGGACCCTCTCGAGCCCAACAACACGCTTGCCGAAGCCACCCAACTGGGGGTTGTTGTTGGTCACGGGACCATCGACAACGTCGCCCTCTCGATCCACGAGACTGGCGACGAGGACTGGTACAACTTCGAATTGGCCGCCGCCAGTGGTCCCGGCCATTTCGTGGGCATTGAGTTCGACCACGAGGAGGGTGACCTCGACCTGGAACTCTTTGACCACGAGGGAGAATTGGTGGCGTGGTCGGCCGGTGTGGACGACACCGAGGAAATCAACGGCGAGGGCCTGTTGGCCGGCGAATACTCGCTCCGGGTCTTTGGGTACGACGGGGACTCCAACCCCGAATACCAGGTGCACTACAACGCCCCCACGACCGACGGAGACTTCGCGGAATCCAACAATTCGATCGAGACAGCCCACGACTTTGGCACGCTCGAAGGATTCCACCTTTGGCAAGATCTTTCAATCCACGAATCCGGCAACGACGACTGGTACGTCTTCGATCTGGCCGAAGACGCCGAATGGGTGCACTTCGCCGCGATCATGTTCAACCACGACCAGGGCGACCTGGACCTGGTGCTCTACGACGCCGACGGTGACGAGGTGGATGATTCGGCCGGCACCCACGACTTCGAAATGATCTGGCTCGAGGGACTCGAGGCCGGCACGTACTACCTGGAGGTGTACGGATTCGCCGGGGACGAGAATCCCGATTACACGATGGTGATCGAAGCCCCACATGCGACCGACCATGTCAGCGGAACATTCGATCCCGACGAGAAGGAACCAAACGATTCGATCGAGACGGCCTGGGATCTCGGCCAGGTGTCCGGGTTCCAGGAAATCGGTCCTCTTTCAATTCACGAACCCGGCGACGAGGACTGGTTCTATTTCGAGACGACCGCTGACGCCACGTCATGGGACGGTGCCGCGATCGATTTCTGGCACGAAGAGGGAGACATCGACCTGGCCCTCTTCGACGCCCAGGGTGAGATGATCGCCAACACCGGCGGAATCAATGACCTCGAATACATCTCGATGGAAGGCCTGCCCGAGGGTTGGTATTACTTGAGAGTCAACGGCTTCGAGGACGCGACCAACCCGGATTACTGGCTGACGCTCAACGCGCCCGAGCCGATCGAAAGCGACTTCGCTGAATCGAACGACACGTTCCAGGACGCCTACAACCTTCGCGACGTCGCAGGAATCGAGACCATCGACGGACTCTCCATCCACGTCGGAGGTGACGTGGACTGGTTCCGTTTTGAAATGCTCGAAACGGCCACCGACTGGCACAGTGTCTCGATCGCCTTCTTCCACGAGGCCGGCGACCTCGATCTCGCTCTCTTCAACACCGAGGGCGAACTGATCGAAAGCTCCGAGGGTGTCGATGGATTTGAACAGGTCCACCTCGACGGACTTCCCGCCGGCGAATACTACGCCTCGGTCTGGGGCTTCGAGGACGACACAAATCCGGAGTACCTACTCACGATCATCGCGCCCGAAGAATCCGACAGCACCGGAGGTGGGACGGCCGACTTTGCCGAACCGAACAACTCCTCGGAAACCGCCTACGATCTCCGTGTCATTGAAAACGACAGCTTCTGGGACAACCTGTCAATCCACGAGCCCACCGACGAAGACTGGTTCACCTTCACCACTCTCGCTCCGGGAGCCATCACCGATGGGATCGGAATCGAATTCGACCACGAACTGGGCGATCTCGACCTGTCGCTGTTCGATGCCGAGGGCAACCTGCTGGAAACATCCGAGAGTATCTGGGATTTCGAACACATCTCTCTCGAGGGATTGCCCGCGGGAACCTACCAGATCCAAGTCACCGGCTTTGACGGTGCCGTCCACCCGGAGTACGTGCTGGGCATCACCGCCCCGAAACCGCTCGAGCCTGACTTCGCCGAAGAGAACAACTCGCAACAAACCGCTTTCGAACTCCGCGACGCAAACGGATTCTCGATCTGGCACGACTTCTCGATCCACGACGAAACCGATGTCGACTGGTTTGCGTTTGACTTGGTGGCCGACGCCAACGCGTCGCATGCGGTGGGTGTCGAGTTCTTCCACGCCGCCGGTGACCTCGACATCTCGCTGTACGACGCCAGCGGTGAACTGATCTCCGACTCATCAGGAATCGATGACGGCGAGGAGATCTCGCTGCATGGCCTCGAGCAGGGGACCTACCACCTGGAGGTGACCGGTTACGACGGGGCCACGGTGCCCCACTACGCGATCTGGATCGAGGCTCCTCACGAACACCACGGTGGGGAGGAGAATGAATTTGAACCCGATTGGTCCGAGGTGAACAATTCGCTCGCCCAGGCCACGTCACTGCGAGAGATCGTCGGCCACACGACCTGGGATGGTCTCTCGATCCACGACGAGGCCGACGTCGACTGGTTCGCATTCGAGTTGCTCGCCGAGGGAACCACCCACCACCACGTGGCGATCGACTTTGATCACCTCGAGGGAGACCTCGACCTGTCGTTATTCGACTCCCAGGGCACCCTGCTGGGCGAATCGACCGGAGTGTCAGACTTCGAGGAAATCTCGCTGTCCGGCTGGCCGGCCGGGGAATACCACCTGCAGATCTACGGCTACCAGGGAGCGACCAACCCCGAATACGCCTTGATGATCGATGGCCCCGATTGGAACGAAAACGAGTTCGAGGGCAATTTCCCTCCCGACACTCACGAACCCAACGACTCGCAGGAGGAGGCGTTCGACCTCAGGACCATCGAGGGCCACGTCCACCTTCAGAATCTCTCGATTCACAGCCAGGACGACGTCGACTGGTTCGAGTTCACGATCACCGCGACCGCAACCGAAGGCCACTGGGTCGAAATCGACTTCGAACACGAACTCGGCGATCTCGACATGGCCCTGTACAACGACGACGGCCTGATTGACACCTCCGACTCGGTCGACGACTTCGAGGCCATTAGTCTCCAGGGACTGGTTCCCGACACCTACTGGATCGAAATTTTTGAATACTCCGGCGAGACCAACCCCGAGTACAACTTGTCGATCGAAGCTCCTCTTGACCGCGACCCGGACCCGGATCGATTCGAGGAGAACGACACCCTGACGACAGCCACAGCCGTTCGCAGCGACGCCGCCACCGGGACGCTCACCGGAGATGTCTCGCTCGAAGGACTCTCGGTTCACTCCGACAACGATGTCGACCTGTTCGCCTTCACCACCATTGCCGATGGGACCAGTGCCCACCGGATCACGATCGCGTACCGACACGGCGACGGCGACCTGGTGCTGGATGTGCTCGACTCCGAGGGACTCCAGGTCGCCACGACGACCGGTGACAACGGGTACGCGGATGTCTCGCTGGACGGTTTGGCCGCCGACACCTGGTACGCGCGGGTCACGGGCTTCGAAGGCGACACAAACTACTACGACATCGAATTCGACGCCCCCCGTCTGGAGAACCCCGAGAACCCGGGAGGTGGAGAGGGCGATTCCGACGCCTGGACCGTGATGGTCTACATCACGGCAAGCAACCTCGAGAGCTTCGCGCACTCGGACATCAATGAGATGGAAATCGCTGTGGCGTCGCTCCCCGGTTCGGTCAACCTGTCGGTGCTCTGGGACCAGAGCGCTGCCGGCGCGACCTTCGCAACCGGTGGTGGCTCACAATCGGCCTGGGGTGATGCCGGACGGGCCTTCATCTCCCCCGATTCCAACCCCACCGTGATCGCAACCGAGTTCGAGTTGCTCGGCGAACTCAACACTGGAGACCCTCAGACACTGGCCGACTTCATCGACTGGTCCGTCGACCAGGCTCCCGCCGAGCACTACGCACTGGTGATGTGGGATCACGGCAGTGGATTGCAGGGCTTCAACTACGACGACCTGGACGGGACGGCCAGCGATCATCTGACCACACCCGAGTTGGTCGACGTGCTCGCTGCTCCCCAGCGACCGCACCTGGACGTGCTCGCATTCGACGCCTGCCTGATGGCGATGGCCGAAGTCGGTTTCAGCCTGGCCGAACACACAGGTGTGTTCGTCGCATCCCAGGAAGTCGTCGGTGCCAATGGCCACGACTACACGACACTCTTTGAAGTCCTCGAGCAGGATCCCGAGACAATCGGAGCCGAGGCCCTGGCCACCGGATTTGTCGACAGCTACCAGGACCAGTACGAGGGCGATTTCTGGGGCTGGGACACACACAGCGCCATCTCCACCGACGGTTACAGCCTGCTGCTGGAAACCCTGGGTGACTTCGTCGACGTGGGACTGGCCGGCAACGGTGATGACATCGACGTGCTCCGTGACGCCCGCGATGACGCGATCCCCTACGACATTGCCTTCCTCCGCGACCTCGGCAGTTTTGTTGGTCCGGTTGCCGACAGTGACGACGCATCCGCCGCACTCCGCGAGGCCGCCGTGGCCGTCGAGGACGCGATCGATGCCATGACCCTGGCCCGCTCCGACGACAAACGCGACAGCTCGGGCATCTCGATCTTTCTGCCAGACAACGCCACCACCGCCGGATCGTGGTACACCACTCCCTACTCCTCCTTCGACGAGTCCACGGGGTGGAGCAGCCTGATCGACACGATGGGTGGCAACGGCCGCAGCAATGCCGGCAACAGTGGCGGACGCTCGATCACCGGGCCGGACTGGAGTGAACAAAATGACGTCGCCGCCGCTGCCCACGACCTCAACTCGCTCGTCGGCAATGGCCACGTCTTCTCGTCATTGAATCTGCACACCAACGACGACTCCGACTGGTTCCGACTGACGATCACGTCTGAAGGAAGCTCGTCGGACAAGATCACCGTCACACCCTCCGGAGACGCGACCGAATCGATTCGACTGGAGTTGTATGACTCCACCGGAACCACACCGCTGCAGACAGCCTCCAACGGCCCCGGCCCCCAGCAGGTCAGCCTCGACGGACTGGCCGCGGGAACGTACCTGGTTCATGTCGACTCGCCCTCGGCAATCGCCGTCGCGGGATACGACCTGATGGTGGATGCCCCGGACGGTGACGCGGCTTCTGATTGGGCCGGAGACAATTCCACGCTGCCCAAGGCGTTTCACCTGGGAACCATCGGCAGCAACTCGGTCTTCTCAGGGCTGGGCGTTTCCGCCGGAGCCAACGACTGGTTCACCTTCGACACCCCTCGCCGGGCCAACTCCGCGCTGTACACGCTGGCTCTCTCCACCCCGCAGGGCCAACCCGTCAGCGTGGTCATCCAGGATGCACAGGGAGGCCTGGTCGACCAGGCCTCCGGCGACGGCACGCTGGACCTGTCATACGTCGCCAGCGGTGGTGGAGAACAACTGACCCTTCGAGTTACCGGAGGAGCCACCACCTCCGCTTACTCACTGCACTTCACTCCCCAAACAGCCACGATCGCCGTCGACCTCGATCTGAATGGAAACCTTGTCGTGACCGACACGACGGCCGACGGCCAAGATGACGTGATGCTGATCCGGACAGTCGGAGACACCATCGTGATCGAGGCCCCCGGACACGTCCTGTCAGCCACAGTCGGATCATCCCTCGATCCACACCGCGTCGAAGTGCCAGTGTCCGACATCACCGGTGAAATCCGGGTGGTCGCCGGAGCCGGCGACGACCGCATCGACGCCTCTGGCAGTCTGCATCCCGTCCGGCTTCTCGGTGCAAGCGGCCGGGACACGCTCACCGGTGGATTCGCCGCAGACATCCTCAACGGAGGAGGAGACGACGACATTCTCTCCGCGGGTGACGGCAACGACAGACTCTTTGGAGGTGGAGGCCATGATGTCCTCGCCGGAGGCTCCGACAACGACTACCTCTCCGGACAGGGCGGAGAAGACACCATGCACGGTGACACTGGCCACGACACGATCAACGGCGGAGCCGCCAACGACAAGCTCTTTGGTGACTCCGGCGACGATCGACTGAATGGAAACGACGGCCACGACCAGATCAATGGCAGTGGCGGCAACGACACAGCCTACGGTGGCAACGGCAACGACGTGCTGCGGGGAGGCAGTGGCCGCGACTGGCTCAGTGGAGGAGCCGGGGGAGACCGGCAATTCGGACAGGGAAGCACCGACACCCTCCACGGGGGTGGCAGCAACGACCTGCTCAACGGTGGCCCGGGATCCGACCAGGTCTACGAGATCGGCAATATCGACTTCACATTGCTGAGTACACAACTGACCGGACAGGGAATCGACACTCTCATCGACATTGAACGCGGACGAATCGAGGGAGGTGTCGGAGACAACGTGATCGATGCCTCACAATTCCCCGGCACTGTCGCTCTCTTCGGAGGCCCCGGCAATGACCGGCTTGTGGGTGGCGCCGCCATCGACCGACTCGTCGGACAAGATGGCAACGACACGCTCGAGGGACTCGCCGGCAACGACCGGATCTTCGGCGGACGTGGATTGGACCACCTCGACGGAGGCCACGGAGATGACTTCCTGCGAGGACAGTCCGGAGCGGACTCGATTGTCGGCGGCCCCGGACGGGACACGCTCAACGGCGAAGCTGGTGACGATTCACTGCAAGGTGGCGACGGGGATGACGTGATCCGTGGCGGCAGTGGGAACGATCACGCCACCGGCAATGCAGGAAGCGACCGGGTCTACGGGCAGTCGGGAGATGATGCCCTGTGTAGCGAGGACGATGACTTGCTGGTCGACAACGTCGACCAGATCGATCGCTGTGCGGTGATCTTCACCGACTGGGCTGACCAACTGAACTAGCAACCCACTAGCTGACAGCCGGCCCCTTACGGCGACGGTACTTGCTCTCACGACGTCGTGTGTTACGGCACAGGCGACAGATCCGGCCCAGGTACCGACGACGAACTCCCGCGGTGGTCTGCTTCTCGTACAGCACGAAGAACGGCTCCGATGCCGGCCAACGCCGTCGGCAATCCCGGCAGACTCGTTCGCCCAGTGACCGATCGCGCGAACGAGCGAGACGCCGCTGCTGACGAGCCACCTCACGTAACTCGGCTTCCTGGCGCTCCCGGTAACCCTCCCAGCGACGCTGGCTGGCCTGGACAGCCTTCTTGGACACCTGTCGCTGCTTCGCCTTGGAATACGGCATCCGCATCACCTCGGCCCAGGTCCGCTTGATCCCCAGCTTCTGGAGATGGTAGACGACACGACGTCGAGAAATCACCGGGGTGTTCTCGCGGTTCCACAGCAGGGCGATCTGCTCGGGTGTGCAACGCGAAGCGTGAGCCAACAGGAATGTGTGGAAACGCTCCAGTACCAACGAGCTGAGACGGACTGCGTCGCGAGCTCGACGAGAACGACCGCGATCAATCAGTTCCAGCCGTCCCAGCTTCTTCTGGATCGCGTTTCGAGAATATCCAGCCAACAGTTCAGGATCAGCTGAAATCTCCGCCGCAGTCCGCCCTTCACGAATCAATCGCTTGAGCAATTTCTCCGTGGCTTCGGTCCACCGTTTCCGAGGAATCCCATCACCCACGAAATCCAGCCGCGCAGCCTTGTTCTGGATTGCTGCCGAAGTCCGCAGCCCGATCTCCATCTCGCTGGCCGAAAACCCTTGCGCCAGGAGATCTCGCAGTAGTTCGATCTCGTTTTCGGTCCAAATATGACCCGGCATCCATCTCGCCCGCGGCTCGTCTGCGTCTCACCCGTCGCCAGTGACCGTTGAAATTTCTGTTTCCAGCAGCTATCTTGACGCGTTTGCATGGTAACGAGCAAACGGTGATTTCCCAAACCAACCGATCAATTAATATTGATCCATGGCGACATTCGCCATGACATCACTCGGATGGCCTTGGGGGCATCAACCGCTCCAACACCACAACTTTCCCAAAAATCGCACACGGTTTTCCAGCCATGTCCACCAGCCTGCAACTTGACCTGACTGACCGCACCGACGCAGAATCCGGAACACTGGCCTGTCAGCGGCTTCGTGATGTCGGACAAACGCCCGGGGTACTTTATGGAAACCAGGACGATACCGTCTCGGTAAAAGTCGACACCGGCCAATTGAAGGCCCTGGTCGACCGTGGTATCCGCGTGATGGACATTGAGATGAACGGAACAACGCAAAAGGCGATGTTCCGTGAGTTGCAGTGGGACACTTTTGGAATCACCGTCAATCACTTCGACCTGCTGAGAATTGACGCCAAGCAAAGAATCGAAATCGAAATCCCGGTTGAACTTCGTGGAACCGCACCGGGCACCAACAGTGGTGGATCTCTCGAGCAACCCCTGCACTCCATTCGGATCGACTGCCTGGCCGTTGAGGTTCCCGAAAAACTGACCGTGCGAATCAATCACCTGGAAATTGGTGATTCGATAACCGCCGGTGAAATCGAAATCGACAGCGATGCGAATTTGCTGCTCGAATCCGACGCGATAGTCGTCCGGGTCGTGGAAATCCGCGAGGAAGAGGACGAGGAAGTCCTCGAGGACGGCGAGTTCGAATCGGGACCGATCGAACCGGAAGTCATTGGTCGTGCGGCCGACGAAGACGACAGCGACGAAGACGAGTAACCGGACATGAAGGTCATTGTGGGGCTCGGCAATCCGGGCCCCCGCTACAGACGTACGCGTCACAATGTCGGCTTTGAGGTCCTCGAGGAACTCGGCCGACGCTTCGGCGGAGTCCAGACCCGAAACCGATTCAACGCCGAGATCGGCGAACTGGAAGTCGAAGAGACGCGATTGCTGTTGGTGGCTCCACAGACCTTTATGAACAACAGTGGACAGGCCGTCGGACAACTTGTCGACTTCTACAAGCTTGATCCCGCACAAGTCCTGGTTGTCTGCGATGACCTCAACCTCCCGCTGGGACGGTTGCGGCTGCGCGAACGTGGATCAGCCGGAGGCCAGAAGGGGCTCGCAAATATTCTTTCGAGACTTGGCACCCCCGAAGTCTCTCGACTGAGGATCGGGATCGGGCAACCCCCACCTCGCTTCGAGGCCACAGATTTCGTACTTGGTCGTTTTTCGGCCGAGGAACAGACGATTGTCGACACGGCCGTGGAAACTGCGACAGACGGCAGCCTGATCTGGGCTCTTCAGGGTCCGGCCGCAGCTATGAATCGTCTCAACCCCACTCCGACGACAGACAATGCTGTGAACCCGCAAAAACCAGAAGAAACCGACAACGAGTGAGCCCTCTCGTCGTACTTCAAAGTTGCAAATCGCTGGGGAGACGATACAACGGAGTGAACGGAAAACCCGTCCACCACTCGGGTGGTCCGGCTTGGGTGCTCCGCAGTTGCCAGTTGCAACGCGAATCGCAACCAGCGGCACCCAAATCAATTGACTTCCACTCCTGTTTTCTCTCCAGACAGTTCGGCAGTTCCGACTCTCTCTGGCACCAGACCAAGGAACAATATCCGTGGCGCAGAATCACTATGAAGGCATGTTCCTGGTCGACAGCGGAAAATTCGCCAACGATCCGGACGGTGTGATGACCCACGTCCGTGAACTACTCACCAAGACCGGTGCCACCATTCGTTCGGACAGAGTTTGGCTCGACGGGAAACTCGCATATCCCATCGACGGCCGACGACGTGGTGTCCACTTCCTGGTTTACTTCCAGGGCGACGGAAACGCCAACGCAGAGATCTCTCGCCAGGTGCGGCTCTCCGATCTTGTGCTGAGGCATATCGTCATCAGGCATCCCGAGATCATGTGGGACCGTCTCGTAGCTGCAATCAGCACGGGCGAAGAGACT
>CAWVUS010000187.1:0-10587 GCA_963933195.1 uncultured Planctomycetaceae bacterium | reverse complement strand
GCGTCCAGTGTGTTTCGCTGTCGGGGTTCCCCGCTTCCAGGCAAAGAAAACGGTTACCGTTTTCCTTGAGCATTGTTTCCAATGGTCCCACTCGGGGCACGTGTATCCGGGGCACGGGGTCCCGCGTTGACTCAACCCGGCAGTGGCCGCCGATCAGCTTGTGAATCGGCTCACCCAGGGCAATAGCGTGCGGTCGGTCGAGCCGATCGCGAACGCGGGTCTCGCCTTCGAGGCCCAGCAGGTGGTAAATGGTCGCGGCGATGTCGTCCTGGGTCACCTTCTCGGCGGTCGGGTAGGCGGCCTGGGCGTCGGTGGCTCCGAAGACCTGTCCGCCGGGCACACCCCCGCCGGCCATCACCACACTGTTGCATGGTCCCCAGTGATCGCGACCGGCGTTCTTGTTGATCCGGGGAGTTCGACCGAATTCGCTGTTCCAGACAACCAGGGTCTCGTCGAGCAGTCCCGAGGCCTGGAGATCATCGAGCAGGGCGGCGATCGGGCGGTCGGCCGAAGGCAGCAGACGGTGCTTGAGTTCGGTGAAGTTCAGCAGGTGCGTGTCCCAACTCGAATCGATCGTCTTGCGTTCACGGTGCCAGTAGACTGTGACAAGTTTGACACCTGCTTCGATCAGTCGCCGGGCCATCAACACGCCTTGTCCAAAGGCGTGGTAGCCATACCGCCACCGTTGGTCTTCGGAGACCTTGGCCAGGTCGAAGGCGTGGCGTGCTCGGGGCGAGAGCACCATGTCGAGAGCCCGCTGGTAAAACTGGTCCAGCGACTGGCTCGAGTTGGCCCGGTCGGCCAGGCTCGCGGTGCGATCGACTCCGGCAAGCAGGGCACGACGTCCGGCCATCCGGCCGAGTCCGACTCCGTCGGGCAACTTCAGGCTCTCGATCGAAAAATCTCGCCGGTCCGGATGTTCGTTGATCCGGAAGGGATCGAACTGTCGTCCCAGCAGGCCGCCACCCTGCCCGGGCGTGATGGCGCCGTTGGTCGTGTGGATCATCTCCGGCAGCGACACAAAGGTCGGCAGGCCACCGTTGTTGGGTTGCAGGTAGCTCAGCACGGAACCGAAGTGAGGGAAGTCGGTCTGGCGGGCGTTGAAGGACTCCTGCTTCAACTCGTGCTTCCGTCCGGTCAGTCCGGCGTGGGCCCCGGTCGAGTGATTGTTGTCTTCCTGTCCCACCGAGCGGATGACGGCCAGCTTGTCGGCGTGACGCGAGACCAGGGGCAGGTGTTCGGTGATGTGCAGTCCGGGAACATTGGTCCCGATCGGGCGAAATTCACCCCGCGTGGCCATCGGCCCATCGGGTTTCATGTCCCAGGTGTCCTGGTGCGCCGGACCACCCCACATGAACAACAGGATGACACGTTTGGCCTTGCCGAACGTCGCGTCGGACTGTGGTGCTGCCGCGGCCTGGCGTGCCAGCAGCCCGGGCAGTCCCAGGCCAGCGGTTGCCAGGCTACCGACCTCTAGAATCCGGCGGCGGGAGATGCCGTCGCAGAAGCCTTGCTGTGTGCTGCCGTCGATCTGGAGCATCGGGGATGAGTTGTGGTGGATGTTCTGAGGACAATTGGAAACGTGTACTCCATCCTACCACCCGGATGGGGATGAAGCGACTTTCCGGCCGGCTATCACCTCTTCTGGGGGCCTGGTGCAACCGACTTATCCGCTGACCGGGTCTCCTTGGGCCCCATCACCAGCACGGGAACGCGGACCTCGGGGTACTCGGGATCGTCTGTAGCGATTTTTACGAACAGTTGATGCTTTCCCGGCGGAACTGCCCCAATCGTGACCATCACCTCCGACGAGCGTTCTCCCTGCTGGTTGACCTGTTCACGTCCGATCGCCGCACTGGCCAGTGGCGAGGAGGTCGTGACGTCCAGGATATTGAGTCGACCGGTCCGGTGGCGCGTGAGCGTGATCGGTCGGGTGACCGGGTCGGGGGTATTCTGGTAGATGATCAGTGCCTTGGGCGAGATGACCAGCTTCTGCGTGGGCAGATCCACCTTCAATCGCAGCAACACGTCGTGAGGCTCGCCGTCATCGTATTCAACGCGGCACGTGTATTCCTTGGGGCCGGGTGGTTCGCGGGTGGCGAGAACCTTGAGTGAGAACACGGCTCGTTCGCCAGGTTTCCAGGTCGTCTTGGGAAGCCGGGGGTCCAGGCATCCGCAACTCGGACGCAGGGCGGTGATGGTGATCGGTGAGGAACCGGTGTTGGTGAACGCGAAGAACGCCCGGTGTTCGGCCTGCGCGGGGACCGAGCCGAGGTTGACCAGGTACTGGTCGAAGGCGAGGCCGGGTCGGGGGGTGGAGCCGGTTGCAATGGGCCGGGGACGCGTGCCAACGGCATCAAAGCCAACGGCCGTGGCCAGCGGAAGCAGGGCGATCAGGCACCAGGCAATCGCGCGGGGCGAGGTGCTCGCAGGCATGTTGTCACTGGGCATTGGTCAGTTCCTCGAGCCCCCCGGCCGGCGGACTTGTAGCAGGAACAGACACGACGGCTCAAGAAGAAAAAAAGGACAGGCCCCCATCAGCGTGCGGCTGAAGGGGGCCTGTCCCGGTCGTTTTCGACAGTCGGTGTTTAGACGTTCGCGGCCGATGGCACGACGAACGACTTGCGGTACTCGCGGCTCAGGTGCGGGTTGGCCTTGGCGGCCTCCGTGCTGACAAAGATCTCCTTCTTCGGATCCAGTTGGAGCTTGAGTCCGGAGGTCAGTTGTTGAGATGCGAGGTCGACCTTGTTCTTGCCGAGGTGTCCGATGACCCGACCCAGAGTCGCGGTGCCCTCGTCGTCGCCGTCGAGCCGTTTCTGCATGTCGGCCACCGAGATGGCGCTGCCGAGACGGTAGGAGACGTTGCCGAGATGGCACAGGGCACTGGAAAGGTGGCCGTCCAGGATGTCGGCGTTGAGGTCGGTGTGTTTTCGACTGCGGACGGCCGAGATGAAGTTCGCGAAGTGGTCGCCACCGCCACTGAACTTCTTGACCATCTTTCCATCCGGATCAAATGCGGCCCCACCGTTGTAGCTGGAGAGCACGACATAGCCGTCGGAACCTTCGAAGATCACGCCCACGCCGGCACCCTTCAGGCGATCGGTCGGCAGGCCACGCACTTCGAAGACCAACCGCTTGGCACCGTAATCGTGAATGCTGACCTGGGTATTGGCCGTGTCTCCGGCGTCGACGTATCCCAGTCGGCCACCATAGCTGAAGACGGAGTGACCGATGTGGTCGACACCCAGGCCCCAGCGGGCGATGTCCATCTGGTGGATGCCCTGGTTGCCCAGGTCGCCGTTGCCGTAGTCCCATTGCCAGTGCCAGTCGTAGTGGAAACGGGGACGGCTGAGCGTTTTTTCAGGTGCGGGACCCAGCCACAGGTCGTAGTTGACGCTCGCCGGCACATCGTACTTGCCGCGGGCTCCGATGGATCCACGACGCTTGTAGCACAGGCCGCGGGCGACACTGACATCGCCGATTTTTCCCTGGTGCACGTGATTGATCGCCTGGACGGTGCCGCCCATCGATCGGCACTGGGTGCCCGTCTGGACGATCTTTCCGTACTTGCGGGCGGCCTGCACGATGCGTCGGCCCTCGCTGACGTTGTGGCTGACCGGTTTTTCGACGTAGACGTCCTTGCCGGCCTGGATGGCCCAGATGGCGGCCAGGGCGTGCCAATGGTTCGGCGTGGCGATCGAGACGATATCGATGGACTTGTCCTCGAACGCCTTTCTCATGTCCGAGAAATACTGTGGTTTGCGTCCGGAACTGTTGCCGACCTTTTCGGCACGCTGACGACCAATCGCCTCGTCAGGATCGACGACGGCCACGACCTCGGTGTCTTTCCGGCGTGAGAAGGCACTGAGGTGACTTTGTCCACGTCCACGGACACCGACACAGGCCACCTGCAGTCGCTCATTGGGACTCTTGGACTGTGTTTCCTCGGCCGCCACAAAAGTCGGCGTACCGGCCACGGCCGCCGCTGCGGCCGAAAGCATGGACTGTTCAAGAAAGTCACGACGTGTTTTTTGAGCCATCGTTGGAGTCTCCTGTGTTTCGTGAATCGTGAGTGTTTGCGGTTGGAAACGATTTGGGGGCCGGATCTCGCCAGGATTGGCGAGGGTGGCTCCCTGGAATGTTGGTTGGATGAGTCATCCAGTCTATCCGGGGCCTGTCGGGCGGATCAACCGCCCAGACGGTCACTCGACCACCCGGACCCGCCCGTAGGCGTGCTGGGCGTTCTCGACGATCAGGCATTGTCCCGGCTGCGAGAGCAATCGACCGACTTCGTCGGGGTTCTCCAGAGGCGTGATGAACAGGTCTTCGACCAGGTCGTTGTCGAGTTGGCTGAGCAGGTAAACCCGTGCCCAGTCGGTTGCCTCGACACACTGCGTTGCGGAAACCAGGTCCGATGGGGCCAGGGATTTCAATGGCGAGAGGGCCTCGGTGGGCGCGTCGGCATTTTGCAACAACTTCAGTCCGTCGCCTGGTGTTTCGTCGAGGTCGGTCAGCAACAGGATCCGCCCTTCACGGGTGACCAGGTTGCGGGCCATCTCCAGCGCACGGCCGACCTGCTCCCAGCCGTGTCCACCTCCATCGGATTCGATGGAAGCCACGACAATGTCGGAGCGTTCATCGATTTCGACTCGCCACGCCGCCTCAAGAGACTCACGGGCCTCTCGAAATACCGATTCGGGCAATCCGGCCCAGACTCCGGCCACTCCCGTGGCGCCGGCCGGAACCACCTGGACGCAGAATTGAACGCCCAGTAACCAGCCAACATCATCGATCAGTTGCCGGAGTGGTCTTTGGTCGTTGGGATCCAGTTCTCGATGGCCGCGGCCCACCGCGCGTGCAATGGACTCGGAATTGGAGAGTCCGGGATACAGAACGCTGTGCGTGCCGCGGTAGCCGAGTACCGAGTCGAAGACGACCGGTCCGACCGGAATCACCAGATCCGCCTCGATCAGTTCGATTGCCAGGTAAACTCGTTCGCCGGAGGATGACGTGGCCAGGTAATGGCCACCTTCGGTCTGGTCGGGATCGTGGATCTGCCACTGGATCTGGTCGCGAATGTCCACGGGCAGTCCGCTCCGCGGGTCGGTCGGTTGTCCCGGACCGGTACTACGGGGTTGCAGCACCAGCACATCGCCGGGATCCACGTCGCGACCGGACAGCACGTCCCAGATTGCGGCGAGGATCACGTCGGCGGCCGGCGTGTCGTTGTCCAGTGCGATGACGATATGGTCACCGGGAATGACGGCCTGGGCCAGGGGTGGGAAATCCAACGGAGCAGCCAGTGCGTCCCGGATCGATTTGTCGGGGCTGTCGAGTTGATCGGGAGCCTCGCGACGGGCAACCAGCCTGTCGGAATCGACCGACAACGCCAACTGGCACTCGTGGCCATATCGAACATCGACGGGTTGTGGTTGCGATTCTGTCACGGGATCGTGTGCTGATGAAAAAAAAACGGGTCCATTGGCGGCTGCTGGACCGGGAACGCCAATCCGCTCCGGCCTGTTTTTTGGCACGGCCGCCACACCCAGTTTACACCCGGTCCTGGATCCGGGCGATGGTGAGTTCCGCGCGAGTCATTTCTTCTTGCTGGATTCCGTGTCGGCTGAACCCGGGACGACACGGGTCAGGTCACGTCCCAGCAGCGACGCACACCAGTAGGTTTCGATGTGCTCGACGATCAGTTCGGTTCCTCTCGTGTGGCTGACGAACGGAGCTTCGCGGGGATCGTACATGGCGTCGGTCAGGTCGCGTGCCAGTGCGACGTTGAATCCCAGTCGCACCATCTGGCGGATCCCAAAGGGGCGACCCAGCACGCACATGTTGGTGTGCACGCCCATCAGCACCACGTTGCGGATGCCTTCACGTTTGAGCACGTTGAAGATCTCCTGCCCGTTGTGGCTCACGCCGTCAAAACCGGTGATCTTGATGGCGTCGTGCTGCTTGGAGAATCGTCGGACCGCCTTGCCAACCACCGGATCGTCGCAGGGTTGCTTCGAGACGTCCACGGGCAGTTCGGGTTCTCGCTGGGGGTCCCGGTAGCACCACCCCATGAGTGGGATTGGTGTCTTGGAAACAGGAGCCAGCTTCATTCGCCAGCGGTGCGGCGTTTTTTCGTAGACATCCATGCAGCCGCTGGGAGCGTGAATGACCAGGACACCGTGAGCCCGCGCGGCGGTGATGACCCGGTTCATTCTCGGAGCCATGGCGTCAACACGCTGGGCGGCCAGGAGACAGTAATGGCCGTTCCACATGTCGCAGATGATCACCGCGGTTTCGGCAGCTTTCCATTCCACTCGACGGGTCCGTTCCTGGATCTTCCCGGAGGACGTTTTTTTCCGGTCACGGAGTGTGACGGCCAGGCGACCGGGCACCCGTGGTCGTTTGGCCAACGCTTCGGCCTTGAGTTCTTCGGAAGGAGATTGCTTGTCGGTTTTCTTGTCGGCACCAATGAGCGGTGTCGTGAAGATCGCGATCAGGAGCAGGGCATGAATTCGCATGGTGAGAGTCCTGTTGTGTTGGCCTGGTCGGAATGTTGGGATCAGATCGACTGGAGGTAGGCGATCAGGTCTTTGAGTTGTGCCTTGGAGAGCGGTTTGCCTGTCAGTTTCTCGGGACGGTGATGCTTGGTCAGGACGTCTTCGAGGCTGTGGGCACGGCCGTCGTGCAGGAAGCGACGTTTGGCGTGCAGTCCCCGGAGGCTCGGTGGGTTGAACTCGGGATAGAACATCCGGGGAGACTCCAGCCCGACCTTGTAGGTCGCCGCGGTGGTGAAATAACGGCCGCTGTGGCAGTCGACGCAGCCAGCGGTGGTTTCGAAGAGTTGTTTTCCCCGGACGGCCGCTGCGGTGAGTTGTCCGTCGTCCTGCCGGTGCGGGCTGGCTGGGAATTGGAGCGATTCGAGATAGGCAAGTAGCGCCTGGATGTCCTCTTCGGTGGGTTTGTCCTCGGTCGAGAGCGTGTCGCGGAGCGACTTGCGCACGCTGGCCGGCAAACTTTGTTGCCAACCGTGCCAGGTCCAGGGGCCGGTGTGTGTCACGCCTCGCAGCGACGGGGTCAGCTTGTAGGTGTCGTGGTTGCCGTCGTTCAGCGTGTCAAAGGCCTGGCCGTTGGT
The DNA here is from genome assembly GCA_963933195.1 of uncultured Planctomycetaceae bacterium. Classification (GTDB taxonomy): domain Bacteria; phylum Planctomycetota; class Planctomycetia; order Planctomycetales; family Planctomycetaceae; genus UBA8437. The sequence goes on along the minus strand of CAWVUS010000187.1, from coordinate 3,455 downwards.
GTGGCCGTCGGGGTGACAGGAGTTGCAACTGAACCAGCCGTCCCGCGAGCGATCGGCGTCGTGGAAGATCTGTTCACCGCGTCTCACCAGGGTGGGCTTGGGAGCCAGGCCCAGCGGGATGGTTCGTACGTTCCGCGAACTGACCACGTCGACAATCTGCAACGAGTCCTCGAAGTAGTTGGCCATCAGCACGTGGCGATCGTCCAGAAAAACCGGATCCAGCGGCCGACCCCCCAGTTCAACTCGACGGAAGAGTGCCGGGTTGTCCCGCATCGCCTCGGGCAGGAAGTCACCGGGATCGGCAGACGGCCAGGCCACGTCAGCGAAGTTGAGCACGACCAACTCGTGCGAACCACCACAGGTCCCGACCAGCCATTTCTTGTCGGGACTCAGGGCCATCGCATTCAGGTCGCCACATCCGGCACCGTGTTCGTCGAGGTTCATCTGCTTTTGTTGCCAGTATTCCCCCCGGGGCAACGGCATGCGGGTCAACCGGTTGTCGATCACCCAGCCTCGCTGGACGTTGTTCTCGTTGACCGGAAAGCTGCGGTTGATCGGAGTCGGCAGGATGACCGTCTGGCTGTCGTCCAGGACGACCGGTCGTCCGAGGTTGAAGCCGTCGTCGAAAATGGTACGCCGGCTCAACTTCCGCCCGCTGGCGATGTCGTGGATCCAGATCTCGCCGGGGACGTTGGCACAGCTGACCAGCCACCGGCGATTGGGAGTCGGGGTCAGCCAGCCGGGTTGGCCACCGGTGGGAAACCGTCGCGTGACAGAACCGGCCGGCACATTGATTTCAGCGATTGCATCGTCGCCCGAGAGAGCGACGAAGGTCCTGGGCGGAGCCTGGGGTGACTGCAGCTTGCGGTCCTGGTCGGCCCCGGCGTCCGCACTGACGATGGCCAGCCCGCGAGGTTCGTCTCCGACCGGAATGGTCCTGGTCAACTGCAGTTGGTTGTCTTGCCAGTGGAGGACGGCGACGGCGTCGTCGGCCTGCAGGCTGACCAAAATGGTCCTGGCATCCCACCAGGCCACGTCGGTGGGGCGACGACCGCAAGCGGTTTCAAACAGCACGCGTCCCGAGGCGAGTTCCACCACCGAGACTGTCCCGGCGGTGTGATTGGCGGTGGCAACCAGGGTTCTGTCGGGCGAGAGATCCAGTGAAATGGGACTCCGATCGTGCACCGTCGCGGCGAGGTTCCCCGAGGACCTGTCGGCCCCGGCGGACAGCAGGACCGGCAGGAGGGCCAGGGTCACCAGTGGTGGCAAGAGGCGGGTCATGAGCGGCGTCGAGTGTAGGAGTTGTGTGGCGACGTTATTGTCGCCGAATGGATGGAGTGGGCAAAGCCCTAGTACCCCACGGCCGCCCCGTCCTTGCGAGGTTCGGTCGCCCCGTGCAAGACACCGTTCTCGTGGTCAATGCGGATGGCCTGGTAGCCACCGAATGACCCGGGGGCTCGCACGACACGATGTCCCAGTTGCTGCAGGCCACCGATGGCGTCGGGGGACACGGCCGTTTCCAGGGCAACAAAGCCTCCCTTGGTGTCGGCGGGCCTGCCGGTGGGGGTGGCCGACCCGATGTGCCGGATCCTCGCCGCGTCGCCGGCTTCCTGAACGTTCATCCCAAAATCGATGATGTTCATCAGCACCTGGACGTGTCCCTGGGGCTGCATGTCGCCACCCATCAGGCCGAAGCACAGCCACGGCTTGCCGTCGCGTGTGGCGAAGGCCGGGATGATGGTGTGGAAGGGACGCTTGTGGGGCTCGAGGCGATTGAGATGCGTGTCGTCCAGGGCGAAGAGCTGTCCACGATTCTGGAGGCAGAAGCCCACCTGGCCGGGGACGACTTTTGACCCGAATCCGTGGTAGTTGCTCTGGATGAAACTGCAACAGTTGCGGTCCTTGTCGACGACGGTGAGGTACACGGTGTCGCCGTGTTGGAGCTTGGGATCGCCGGAGGGGACATCGGTGGCGGCGCGGCGGAGGTCGACCCGGGCGTTTTGCTTGGTGCCGTACTCCTTGGAGATCAACTCGGCGGTGGGCAGTTTGCCGAAGTCGGGGTCGGCGTAGAATCGGGCCCGGTCGGCAAACGCCAGTTTCTTGGCCTCGACGAAGAGGTGGATGTGTTCACTGGAATTGTGCCCCAGCGACTTGATGTCGTGGTGCTCCAGCACGTTGAGCATCTGCAGTGCCGCGATACCCTGCCCGTTGGGAGGCAGTTCCCAGATGTCGTAGCCGCGGTAGTTTGTCGAGACGGGATCGATCCAGTCACCGTGGTGGTCGACGAAGTCCTTGCTCGAGAAATAGCCACCGTTGGCCTTGCTGAAGTCGACGATCCGTTTGGCGATCTCCCCGGTGTAAAAGGCATCGCGACCGTGCTGGGCAATCTGGCGGTAGCTCCAGCCCAGGTCGGGGTTCTTGAAGATCTCGCCGACCCCGGGGGCCCGGCCGCCGGGCAGGTAGGTGCGGGCCGAGTCGGGCCAAGCGGACAGGGACGTCTGGCTGCCGGCCCAACTGAGGCCGATCACCTCGCTGACCGGGAATCCTTCCTCGGCGGTCCGGATTGGATCTGCCAGCAGGTCTTCAAAACCGAGCGTTCCGAATTTTTTGCGGACCATATCCCAGCCGTCGACACAGCCGGGAACACTCCAGGCCAGCGGCCCGTCGATGGGGATCTCCTGGAGCCCCTTGTCCTGGAAGACCTTGCGAGAGATCGAGTAGGGACTGCGGCCACTGCCGTTGAGCCCGTAGAGTGTCTTGGTCGTGTTGTCCCAGTAGATGACAAACACGTCGCCGCCGATCCCGCAGCTCATCGGTTCGACAAGACCGAGCATCGCGTTGGCAGTGATCGCCGCGTCGGCCGCGTTGCCGCCTTTCTTGAGAATGTCGAGACCGGCCTGTGCGGCCAGCGGGTGGCTGGTGGCCACGATGCCGTGCTTGGCCATCACCACAGATCGACTCTGGCGTGGATTCTTGGCCGGCCGGTCGTACTGTCCCGCTTGGACGATTTCGGCCGGGTCAAACGGTGTGAATTCCTCGGACATCCAAGCGCTCCAGGCGATGAGGACTAACAGGGCCCTGAGGGCGACAGCCCCTTTGGATCGTGTCATGGGGAGGCCTCTGGTGAGGTGTGGGCAGAGGGTGAGTGTGTCGCTGTTGATTGGGGAATGCAAACCGGGGGGTCACATGCGGAGTTGTCCGAATTCCCGGATTCTCTCGGTGATCGCCGGTTCGACCGGAAGTCGTTCCATGCTGCTGGCTCCGTAGAAACCGACGACCCCCTCGGTGTGATCGAGAATGTACTGGGCGTCTTCGGGCTCGGCGATCGGGCCACCGTGGCAAAGGACCAGGACATCGGGGTTGGTCGCCCTGGCGGCATCCGCCATCGCCTGGACACGGTTGGCGGCGTCTTCCAGCGACACGGCGGTGCCGGCACCGATCAGGCCCTTGGTGGT
>CAWVUS010000186.1:0-10639 GCA_963933195.1 uncultured Planctomycetaceae bacterium | reverse complement strand
ACGAACACCGACACATCCTCGCGGTCACGCGACAAGGAAATTGTGATCGCCGTGCTGCCCAAGCTGGTCAATATCAAGTATTTCGCCGCCTGCCGGCGAGGGGCTCAGAAAGCTGCAGACGAATTGGGCGTGAAGCTGATCTACGATGGCCCGACTGAGCCCAGCGGATCGGAGCAGAACAAGTTTATCGACACCTGGATCCGGCAAGGTGTCGACGCGATCTGTGTTGCGCCCAACCAGCCAAAGACCGTCAAGCGGTTTGTCGAGAAGGCACAGCAACGTGGCATCAAGGTCATTTGCTGGGACACCGATTCTCCCCAGTGTGGTCGGACGCTGATGGTCAACCAGGTTGATGACAAGGAATTGGGCGAGAGCCTGATTGACGAGATCGCCGGCCAGATGAACCAGGAGGGCAAGTGGGCGATTGCCATCGCGAGTCTTGATGCGGCCAATCTCAATACCTGGCGAAAGTTTGCCGAGGCCAAGGCCACCTCGGCTTATCCGAAGATGGAACTGGTCGATACGGTCGTGACCCAGGAAAATGTCGAGGTGGCACGCCAGAAGGTCGAGACACTGCTCAACAAGCACCCCGATCTGAAGGGCCTGATCGCGTTCGATTCGAACTCGGTGCCAGGAGCAGCCGAGGCGCTCAAGCGAACCGGTCGGGTTGGCAGTGTCGCCCTGACAGGAAACTCGATGCCCGAGGAGATGCGGGCCTACATCAAGGACGGGGTGCTCGAAGCATTCTATCTTTGGGATCCTCGGGCCCTGGGAGAATTGACCGTTCGGGTCGCCACGGCCCTGGTGAAGGGCGAGTCGATCCAGGAGGGAACGGAACTGCCCGGTTACGGACCGGTTCGCCTGAGCAAACAGGATCCCACCATGTTGATCCTGTCGGACCCGCTCCGATTTCACAGTGAGAATATCGGCCAGTACGACTTTTCGAAGTGAGTCGTACGAGGCCGACCTAATCCTCTCCGGCCAGTCGTCGGAGTGAGCGGGCCCGAATCGTCAGGGGTCGTTCGGTTCCGGGTGGCATCCACCCGGAGGGCTCTGGTTCGCCGGCTCGTTTGAACAACTCGCGCGACGACCACAACGAACGAATCTCCCGGCACTTTTCACGAATTTCCGCCTGAGTTGGCAGGTAAATGTCCATCGATTGTCCCTCCGTCCCCCAGTGACGGATCCTACGCGCCGATGCCGGTGGAACGTTGGAGGGAATTGACAAAAACACGATGAATTGGAGTTGAACATGCCCTGTGCCGACCTCGCCGAACGGCTAGTGGCCCGACAAAACAGCGGAAAACCGGTCCGAATCGGCCTGGTGGGTGCCGGAAAATTCGGAACAATGTTTTTAGCCCAGGCCCGCACGACAGTTGGTTTGCAGCCGTCCGTCGTGGTGGATCTGGATTGCTCTAGAGCCGTTGCGGCCCTGGACCGGGTGGGGTGGTCGGCCGATCAGGTTGTGACCGCGTCGACGGCCGGGGAGTTGGCCGACGTGGTCTCGGGAGGTGGTGTCGGTGTCACCGACAACGTTGCCGCGGCGATCGATTCAGGGATCGATGTGCTGGTCGAGAGCACTGGCAACGTGTCGGCGGCCGCCCGCCACGCGGTGGCCGCTTTCGAGGCGGGTGTGCACGTGGTGATGGTCACCGTTGAGGCGGATGTACTGGTTGGCCTGGCCCTGGCCCGTCGAGCTGCCTCGGCCGGAGTGGTCTATTCGATGGCCTACGGGGATCAGCCCGCGTTGATCTGTGAGATGGTTGACTGGGCTCGCTGTTGTGGATTTGCCGTGACGGCTGCCGGCAAGGGGACCCGTCACTTGCCGGTTTTCCACGAGTCGACTCCCGAGACGGTTTTTGATCACTACGGGGCGGAAGCAGAATCGTTGAAACGCGACGCGGTCAATCCGCGGATGTTCAATTCGTTCCTGGACGGAACGAAGAGTTCGATCGAAATGGCCGCGGTCTCAAATGCGACCGGACTGGTTCCGCCGGAATTCGGGCTGCAGTTCCCGGCCATCGGCACCAATCGACTGGCCGAAATGCTCAAACCCAAAGATGAGGGGGGGCTGCTGGAGCGTGCAGGAACTGTCGAGGTGGTGAGTTGCCTGGAGACCGATGGGACCGCCGTTGAGAACGATCTCCGCTGGGGTGTTTACGTGGTCGTTGAAGCCGAGCACGAGTATGTCCGCGAGTGCTTCCGGCAGTACGGGATCCCCTCGGATGCATCGGGTCGATACGGAGCTGCCTGGCGACCCAATCACTGGATTGGGCTGGAACTCGGGCCGTCGATCGCTTCAGCGGCGATTGATGGAAGAGCCATCGGCGTGGCCGGACAACACGTTGCCGAGGTCGTGGGTTGCACAAAGTCGGACCTGTTGGCCGGCCAGGTCATCGACGGTGAGGGGGGGCATTGCGTCTGGGGACGCCTGACGACCTCCGCCGCGGCTCAGCAACGTTCTGAGGTCCCGCTGGGACTTCTCGAGGGAGCCCGGTTGATCCGGGACGTGCCACGGGGGGCGGTGATCACGTCCACGGACGTCGAACTGGATGCGGACCCATTACTGGTGGACCTGCGGGCCGAGACACTCTCGTCGGGGTGAGTTGTCACGCGAGAATCGCGTCGACCTCGGACTCGGAATAGCCCTCGAGTACGGCATCCCATTGAGCCAGGAATTTCTGTTCACTGAATCGGTCCAGTACTTCCGGACCGCGGGCTGAGAACTGGTCCCGCAACTGGGCGTCACCCATCACACGGTCGAGGGCCTGTTCGAGTCTCGCGGTGTCCTCGGCCGGAACGATGAGTCCGTCGACACCGTCACGGACGATTTCGCCAGGGCCACTCGGACAATCCATCGTCACCACGGGCACGCCACATGCCAATGCTTCGGCGACGACGTTACCAAAACCCTCGTATCGCGATGGCAGAACGAACAGGTCCGATCGTGACAAGGCCCCGTCGACGTCGGAGACCCAGCCGGGCAGAGAAACGTGCTGTTGGAGACCGAGATCCCGGACCTGGGCTTCCAGCCGGGCTCGTTCATCACCCTCGCCCAGGAGCACCAGGTGCCAGTTGGGGTGAGCCGAACGCAGACGTGCGAATATTGGAAGCAACCGGTCGAACCCCTTCTGGGGGTGCAGTCGCCCCATGCCCAGCAGGACAGATCGGTCGGCAGGGGCCCATTCCCGTGACGCATCGGTCGATCCGGTTTCGGGGCGACGTGCCGGATTGGGGATCACATGAACCGGTTGTCGTGGTGCCAACTGTCGGCACCAGTCGCGGACGGAATGAGTCAGCACGACCTGGGCCGTACAGAGCGGATAGGTCCGGCGACGCAACCATCTCCAGATCCGTCCCGGTTCGTGGTGCCTGGGGTCGATCCGTTCCGAGACGATCACGGGGTCTCCCAGGCTGGTGGCGGCCTTGAGAGTCACGACGTTCATGCGGTCGATGAAGCTGACGACTGTCTGGGGCGACCGTTGACGCAGGACGTCGTGCAGAGCCCTGATCCGTTGACGGTTGTTCGAGATGGCCTGCAACCAGCCATGGGAGTCTCCGGCCAGTCCCAGGCCGATGCGAGTCACTCCCTCCACCAGGGGGTAACTGTCTGTTGCAACCGAGTCGAGAGTCACGACGGCGACGTCGTTGCCGCGCTCGGCCCAGCACCGGGCCAGGTGCGCCATGTCACGCTCGGCCCCGCCCTGGGCCAGGGAATGGATCACGAGTGTCAGGCGTCGGGTCAACTTGAGGGGTACTCCATCGTCATCAGTGCTCATGTAACAGAACCACCCGGCTGACGACGAGAGCGTTTCGGAGGGGCAGGTGGCCAGAAGACTGGTTGCGTGTTTTCGCTACCACGACATACGATGCGAATCGTGTTCCTGAGGGAGTTGTTTGCCTGTGTCGTCCGAGTCTGAAACGGCCGCACAATTGTCCGACCAATCCGTGGTACCGGTTCGTCGTTCGATGTGGGTCAAGCGACTGTTGCTGATGGCTGTTGTACTGGCGGTCATACTGAAACCCGCCGATTGGCTGCTGGGAGTGCTGGCCGACACACAGCGTCGCCACCTGTTGCGGCTGGAGCCCGACGTGGCCGTGCCTCATCACAGTGCCGAGTTCGATTACGTCTTTCACACCAATGCGCTGGGTTTCCGCGGTCGGGAGTTGACCGAGGCGAAGCCGGACGGGCACCGGCGGCTGGTGGTCCTGGGCGACTCGTTCGTGGCCGGTGTTGGAGTGTCGGACGACGCGATTTTTACCGAGCGACTGGCCGACGACCTGGCGGAAAAGCAGATTGACGTGGTGAACCTGGGACGCGCCGGTACCAGCACGATCCGCGAGGTCACGTTGTTTCGCGACGTCGGTCACAGGTTTGGTCCCGACGTTGTGTTGTTGGTGTACTACCTGGGCAACGACCTCGCCGAGGTCCTGGAGGAGGAGACCGACGCGGAACTTGCCAGGTGGAAACCCAAGGGGACACTCAGGCAATTCGCACACTTGTGGTGTCCGAATATTTACCTGGAATTGGCGATGCAGAAACGCCGAAGCCGGGCCAATGAAACCCATGGGCCGCGGACCGAGACCGAGGTCGTGGCCTGGATTCGCAGCGAGGCGAAATCCGGTGGTGTGGACGCGGGACTCGCCGAAAAACGTTACCGGGGCCTGCCGAAAATCATTCGTTCCCTGGCCGAAGCCGGGCAGTTGCCCGGGTACCGTTATCTCCAGGCCTGTCTTGATCCCGACCGTTTTCGCAACAGCCTGGATCCGGACGATCAATTCGTGAAAACCGCCTGGCAGCGAGCCAGGACGCACCTGGAGTTGTTACGGTCGTTGGTCGAGTCATCCGGGGGAACGTTGATGTTGGCCGTGATTCCTGATGCCTCCCAGGTTTCCGAAGACGCCCTCGCCTTCAACCGGAAACTGGGGTTTGTGGTTGACGATGGCTGGTTGGAGCGACCGGGACGGACATTCGAATTGGTGTCGCAGTGGGCTGAAGAAGCAGGTGTCGGATTGCTCGACCTGCGACCCGTTCTCCGGGGCACCGATGAGCCGTCATTTTTTGTCCAGGACGGCCATTGCACTCCGGCCGGCCACCTGGCCATTGCACGGGCCATTGGGACATGGCCTCGCTTGCGGAAACGTCTGGACGGTTCGTCGGCAGGGGGTGCACAGTGACGGGGAACTCGTCACCGGCGCCTGATTCCGGGTCCACATCGGTCACCTCGCGGCGTCCTCGTCGAAAACGATCGTGGCGTTTTCGATTGATCGTGCTGGGACTTGGGCTCGTGTGTGGCCTGGTGCTGGCCGAGACGGCCTATCGCATCAAGCTGGCGGTCGGCGTGGGAGGGACACCTTTGGGGGTGGGCACGACGTTTCACGCCTGGAGCGAGGCAACGGTTCGCGACGATCCGGTGGCCGGGTACAGTCATGACCCTGGCCGGCAGGTTGTTGGAGTTCGAGTGGCTCGTGGTCGTGCGGTGTTGAGCCTCGAGAGGACCAGCAATGCCGCGGGGGTGATTGGGCCATCTGAATCGGGAGCTCGAGAGGCACGGACCCGGATTCTCGTCGTGGGTGATTCGTTCACCGAAAATCAACGTCAGGGCACGACATGGCCGGCACTGATGCAGGCCGAATTGAACAACCGAATCGCGGGGACCGTGTCTGTGATCAGTCGTGCCCGGAGTGGTCATGGGCTGTTGCAGATGATCGACGTGGCTGCCCACACGGCCGGGGTGCGCCAGTTTGACGTGGTGGTTGTCGCGTTTATCACCGATGACCTGAACCGGGCCCGCTTCTGGCAGGAGACACGCACGGTCGGACGCGAACCGCGATTGGCGACCCGGCTGAGCCCGGATGATGCCGGCTGGTTGGCGTTGTCCGAGTTCTACGATAAACGGATTGATGCCGAATGGTGCCACAAGGTGGTTGAAACCGGTGGAGCCAATGACGAGGTGATGGCCGACCTGTTGTCTCGTTTCAAGTTACGCAAGAGAGATAATCCCAATCGGATCGATTATGCTTCCCTCTCCTCGTCGTTTCTCTACAACCGCCTGATCCACGGGGATCCGTTCTTCGGGATCGAGGGAATCGCGGCCACGCCGCGGTTTTCCTGGTGGGACTTTCGCCGGGATTCCGGAGTGGTCCGGGCGATGGAAGAACTGAGGAAGTTGGAGGCGAATGTCGTCCTGGTGCATCTGCCGCAGTACGAGGAACTGGTTGCGGGAGAGTACCTGATGAGTGAGCAGCAGCGGTCGCTGTTGCAGAGCCTCGAACAACTGGCGGGTGTGCCGGCAGTCAACCTGTTCGAGCGTGGGAATCTGCCCACGCGACCCAAGTCGCTGTTTCTGCTGCCTGTTGACAACCACCCCTCGCGGGAAGGACTCCGATGGTATGCCGGTGCGGTGGGCGGAGTGATCGAACAGATGGCGACGGCGGCCGGTCCGTAGAAAAACAAAACCAGGCCTGGAACTAACGAGTGGGGCGGGGCAGATGAGTGATCGTGAATTGTTGAAGCGACTGGGTGCGGGTGAGACGATTGACCAGGTTGCCGGCGGTGAGGGCTGGGACCGGGCGGCGTTTGATGACTGGTGGAATGGGCTGGTCGCATCGCGGTTGCCCGATTCGGAGTCGAACCTGGCGGTCGGGGTCGAATCGGAGGTCCGTATTGTTCGCGACGATCGTGGAATTCCCCACGTGTTGGCCGATAACGACGTGGATCTTTTTGTGGGTTTCGGCCTGGCGATGGCCCAGGATCGGCTGTTTCAACTCGATTACCTGAGGCGAAAAGGCCTGGGACGACTGGCCGAGATCCTGGGGGCCGACGGTCTCGAGATCGATCTCATCGCTCGGACAGTCGGCCTGAATCGCATTGCGGCGGCTCACTGGGAGGAACTGCCCGAGGAAACACGTGGACTCACCGAGGCCTTCGCCTCGGGAATCAATGCTCATATCGATTCGTTGCCCGAAGAGGGCTGGCCGGTCGAGTTTGACCTGTTGGACTATCGGCCCGAACCGTTCAGCGGTGTGGACCTGTTGGCAATTGAAACCGAGTTCCGGTGGTACTTGACCGGGCGGTTTCCGGTCATCGTCATGCCCGAACTGGCCCGGCGTCGGCTGGGTGACGGGCCATTGCTGGACGCATTCCTGTGTGGCGAGCAGGAAGAGGAAGCGGTTTTGCCGGCCGGGTTGTGGATTCGCCCCCCCGGCGGCGACTCGGACCCCACCGACCCGGTGGGCGCCGTGGTCGGAGATCCCGATGAGGCGATTGGTAGCAACAACTGGGTGGCCGCAGGCGCGAGGACGGCTTCGGGCAGTCCACTGGTCGCCAGCGATCCGCACATCGCCTTCGAAGCGGTCAGTTGCTGGTACCAGGTGCACCTGTGTGGCGGATCGTTCGATGTCGCGGGTATGGCTTACGTCGGTATCCCGGCGGTGATGTTCGGACGCACACCACAGGTGGCGTGGGGAATCACCAACAACATCTGCTCGCAGCGTGATCTGTACCAGGAGCGAACCGACGAGTCACATCCGGGTTGCTTTGAATACGACGGACAGTGGGAACCCTCCGGCGAAGTGGTCGAAACCATCCAGGTGCGTGGCGGCGAGCCAGTGGAACGGACCGTGCGTTTTTCTCGCAACGGTCCGCTGGTCGGGGATCTGTTGCCGGCTCCGGCCGATAGTACCGGCCCGGTGTCATTGAAATGGCTGGGGGCCTATGGCGGTGGCTGGATCGAAGCCCTCCAGGGCATGGATCGGGCCAGTTCGGTGGAAGAGTTTCGGGCGGTGATGAAGCCCTGGCACGTGCCGACGTTCGTACTGGCTGTCGCCGACACCGACGGTCACATCGCGATGCAGAGTACCGGGAGGGTGCCCTACCGCAACGCACTGTGTCGAGGTTACCGCCGGGGCTGGGATCCCGAGGACGCCTGGGTCGGATTGATTCCCTACGAGGCGATGCCTCATGCCATCGATCCCGAGCGTGGCTGGCTGGGCAGTGCCAACAACCGGATCACCGACGACAGTTATCCGTACCGCGTGTTTGGCTGCTGGTCGAGTGGACACCGTGGGCGACGGATCCGCGAGATGTTCGAATCTCACCAGGACGGCGTGGATCGGGATGAGTTTGCCCGGATGCAACTCGACGCCGTCTCGGGGCGGGCGGTCGAGTGCGTGCCACCGTTGGTGTCGGTTTTGGGAGACAGTGACGATGCCGGGATCGCCCGGGCCGCAGGAATCCTGGAACGGTGGAACGGCGACTGCCTGCCGGATGCGGTCGGGCCGACGCTGTTCAATGTCTTCTATCGCGCATGGTGCCGTCGGGTGGCCGAGGCAAGGTTTGAGGCTGACGAGATCGAACTGTTGGTCAAGGGCGTCGAGCCGTTGGCCGGTCGGTTGCTGGAATCCGACCCGCACGGTTGGTTTGCCGACGACGCCGAGCGTCGCAGTGGAATCGTGGCGGCGATGGGCGAGACCCTGGAGATGCTGGGCGGTCGCCTGGGAGAAGACGTCGAGAGTTGGACCTGGGGGCGATTGCACCTGATGCCTTTGCGGCACGTCCTGTCGGGACGCGGCAGTCTGTCCGAGTTGCTGGACCATGGTGGGGTCGGGGTCCGGGGCGACATGCTGACGGTCGGGAACACCGGTTTGGGACCCGACTGGGAAGCCGCCAGTGGGGCCGGGTACCGCCATGTTGTCGACCTTGCCGATGATCCACCCGGTATCTGGACAATCGATGGACAGGGGCAGTCGGGACACCCGGGGAGCCCGCACTACAGTGATCAGTACGACGACTGGTTGACCGGCCAACTGCGATTTGTACCAATCGGCTCGGAGATCGATGGTGCGACGGTCCAGCAGTTGGTGCCGGTGGCCGGTGCGAGTGACGGAGGGGCCTGAGGATGACCGTACTGCTGATCCGCCACGCGCAGTCGGTCAACAACTCGTTGCCCGAGGAACAACGTTCGGATGATCCCGGCTTGACCGAGTTGGGCCGGGATCAAGCCCGGCGACTGGCGGCACGGCTGGTCGAATGGCAGCCCGAGCGGTTGTTGACCAGTGCCTTTCGTCGCACGCTGGAAACGACTTCGGCGGTCGCCGATGCAACCGGAGTGACGCCCGAATTGGTCGTGGATCTTCATGAGCAGGGGGGGTGCCAGTCGGGGCCGTCTCCGGAGGTGTACCAGGGATGTCCCGGGATGACGCGAGACGAGATTGTCTCGGAATTTGGCGACTGGACTCTGCCCGGTTCGATTGACCAGGACGGCTGGTGGAAGTGCCGCCGGTGGGAACGTCCCGACGAGGCCGAGGAGCGGGCGCGGCTGGTGGCCGGTGAATTGGTCGAACAGTTCGGCGATGTCTCGACACGGGTGGCCGTGATCACTCACGGCATGTTCAAGCCCATCCTGATCTCGGCGCTGCTGGGACGTCCCTTCATCGGCAACGAGTGGCTTGGCGATCTCTACAACACCTCGATCACGCAATTGCAACTGTCCGCGGCCGGTGTCGTTCTCGAGAGTTACAACGACACCAGGCATCTCTCGCCAGAATTGCTCACCGGTTAGGATCGCCTGGATCGACGTCGCGAGAACCACAGCTTGATCGCGGTGCCACCCAGTACCGCCCGCTTGGTGGCGTCGTCGAGACCCAGTTCGTGGGTGAAGATCTTCAGGTGCTGGGCGTAACTGATGTCCTGGTCGCGCAACCAGAGTTCGCACGGAAAATCACTTCCCCAGACGCAGCGGTCGGCTCCGAAGGACTTGATCACCTCGTGGCAGGCCGTGTGCAGATCCTTGCCGGGATAGCCCATCTTGGTTCCGGTGGGAATGAAGGTGAGCTTGGCGTGCACGTTGGGCAGCTTGGCCAGGTCCTGCACGTCGTCCAGGATGGCGTCGAGTTCCTCGCCGGCGGCCAGGTTCAGGCAATGATCGATCACGACTCGGAGTTTTGGGTGCGCGGCAGCCATCTCGGCGACCTGGGACTTGAGTGCCCGGGACGTGAGCGAGTTGATGACGATGCCCAATCGCTGGGCAGTTTCCCAAAGGCGACGGACCCCCGGTGAGTCCATTCGTCCGTCCTTACCGGGAATGCTTCGCATTCCACGGACATTGCTTTTGTCGACCAGGTATTCCATGACCCACGGGCTCTGCGGTTCGTCCGGGTCGAGCGTGCAGATGCCGACCATGAAGTCGCGGTGGCGACGAGCCGCGTCGGCGGTGAAGCGGTTGTCGAAACGGTAATAGGTACTGGTCTGGACGGCCGTCACGTGACCGACGCCATTGTCTTTCATGTTCTTCCGGAGGTGGGCCACCGTCCCGGTCCCCGCGGGAGGTCGGTACGGCTTGGCGATCGTCGGGTAGCGTTTCTCCTCTTCCGGTGTGCCGTAGATGTGAGCGTGACAGTCAACGATGACGAGTTTCTTTTTCTTGTCGCTCTCTGCCCTGGTCGCCGAACCGATGGCTGTCGCGACTGCGGCCGTTGTGGTTCCCAGGAAATCCCGGCGGTCAAGCGAGGGGTGAGTGGACATGGCAGGCTCTCCGGTTTGATCCTTCGTGGTGATCGGATCCGCATCATACTCCATGCGAGTCTTGATCGCCTCCGGGGTGGAATTCGTCGAATCGGCAAAGACGAGAACATGTTG
>CAWVUS010000185.1:0-10640 GCA_963933195.1 uncultured Planctomycetaceae bacterium | reverse complement strand
ATCTGGCTGGAGACATTCACCAACGAAACGGGCACCACGCCGGAACTGGTGTACCTGGCGCCCAATGACCGTACGGCCGCCGAATCGGGTGAACTCGTATTCACCGACCGCCAGCATCACACCACCGGGCAAGCCCGTAATCTGCAACACGATCTCTCGAGCCTGAGATTCGAGTCGATCAAGTTCCGCTCCCTACGAGGATCCCTGGGACAACTGGTCTCCGAGCAGACCGGTGTACCGGCCTGGCTGAATTCCGTCCAGGCACGCAGCGCCGAGTTCCGATTGGCGGCCGAACTGCTCTCGACCCAGAACCTGGTCACCAACGACGCGTGGCGGACGATCCCGGCTGGACCACTGATCGACGCGGTGCGGGACTGGTGGGACGGACACCGCAGCGGGTGGACCGCCGGGATTCACACGATTTACAACGCCATCGGTCGTGGCCTGGCCTGGCCAATCCGTCGGATCATCGAATCCCGTCAGCCGATGACCGACGATGCCCTGGGAGGATTTCGGCAGGACGAGTGGGAAACGATCGTGGCCACCGTCGAGCAGGTCTATCAACGCCTGGCGTTTTGTCGCGATGCCGGTGGTGAACTGATGTCCGCCCGCATCACGCCGTTGCTGGACGGCCACCACCGGGAACAGGTGCTGGAGCAACTGGCCACCCGACACGCCGGTTGTGATCTCCACGACGAGTTGAACCAGACGGTCGGCCTGTCGCTTGAGGAATTTCGTGACGAGAGTCCGCGGAGTTTCCGGATGCTCAAGCGAATTGACAAGGCCGCGGCGGCGGCCCGCCCGGTCACCAGTGTCGCGTTGTTCTGTGTCGGCTTCGGACCGGTCGCCGATGCGGTTGCCCCGGCGGCCATGCACACCGCCCTGCACGTGGCCAGCGATGTGGCCGGGGGCACGGTGGTCGCCACCCTCGGAGAATCAGCCGTCAGCCAACCGATTGCCCAGGGTGTCGGCCGGTTGCAGGTGTGGCTGCACAGCCTGCAGCAGAAGTTTGCTGTTCGCCGGGCCGGCTGGCTGGCATCGCAACTGGAAGAACTCGTCCTGGGCGACCTGATCACCGATCTGGAGAACGCCGCAGAGACACCCACATCGGACGCTTTTTTGGGAGTCGAGTCGACCGTGACCTCCCTGGCTGCGATGCTGGACCAGTTGGCCCCGCCGCCATCTCACACCAAGACAACCGAAACACCATGAGCAACGGCGAACTCGCACGACTGCAGGACCTGGCCCGGATCGACGAACTCGTCGAACGGCTCGGCGAATGGACCGAGCACACGGTTCCCTGGCAACCGGCTCGCCAGGCCCAGGCCCTGGTCCGCAGGCTGCTGGAACGGGTCGATTCACTCAGGCTGCGAATCGAAGCTCCGCTTGTCGTCGCTGTTTTTGGCGGCAGTGGCACCGGCAAAAGTACCCTGGTCAACGCGTTGGTCGGACAGGACGTCACCGAGAGCGGACGTGAACGGCCGACCACCCGCAGACCCATCCTGATCACGACTCCCGACCTCGACCTCGAACCACTCGGACTCCCCCTGGATTCAATCGACGTCGTGCGTATTGACTCACCGGTGCTCAGAGACGTGATCCTCGTCGACTGCCCGGATCCGGACACCGGCGAAATCGACCGGGACGCGGGACAAATGGAGCGACTCGACGAGATCCTCCCACTCTGCGACGTGCTGCTGCACACCACCACGCAGCAAAAATACCGTTCGTCGCGGGTCGGAGACGTGCTGACGGCGTCCAACACGGGCTGCCGCGTGTTCTTCGTCCAAACCCATGCCAACATCGACACGGACATCCGAGACGATTGGGCCAAGCAACTCTCAGAGGACTTCGAGGATCCGGAACTGTTCCTGGTCGACGGACTCGCCGCCCTCGAAGATCAGCGACAGGGTCGGCGACCCGGGGGTGATTTCGCCAGGCTGGAACACCTGCTCACCTCGCGGTTGGCTGCGTCGGCCCGTCTCGAGGTCCGTCGCGTGAACCTGCTCGACCTCCTCGAAGAGGCCCTGGACGCCTGCCATGGCGAATTCGACGTGGGCTGGCCTGATGTCGAGGCCCTCATGAGGGCACTCGAAGAACAACACGAACGGCTGGTGGGAACCCTGGCCGACCGACTGGCCGAGGAACTCGACGCCAGCCGGTACCTGTGGGAACGGAGACTGCTGGAAAGCGTCACCAACGATTGGGGCTTCAGTCCCTTCAGTGGCCTGCTGAGACTCTCGCAGGGACTCTCGGGACTGCTGGCATCCGCATCGCTCCTGCGGGCACGTTCATCAGCCCAGGTCGCACTCCTGGGAGCCTGGCAGGGAGGACGCTGGCTCGCATCACGTTCGCGGCAACGTGAGGCCGACAATCGGTTCGAACAGGTCGCGGTGCTGGGTATCGACGATGCTGCCTTGCGCGAGAGCCAACTGGTGATCGCTGGGTTTGCAGGAACCGCCAAGCTCGACACGGAATTGACCGAACCACGGCCGATCGAATCACTCCGGGATGATGCCGCCACGTTGCAACAGTCATTTCTCGACGATGCCGGGGCGCAGATCGAAGAGGTGATCGAAACCCAGGCTGCCCGTAGTCGGGGCTGGAGCGTGCGACTGTTCTACGAGATCCTGTTGACAACGCTGCTGGGCTTCCTGCTGTACCGGATCGGCCGCAACTTCTTCTACGACACGCTGTTCAGGGACGCGGAGTTCCTGCCACTGGAGTTCTACCTGCCAGCCACGGCGGTGACACTGCTGTGGGCGGCGGTGCTGGTGATGGCCTTCACCCGTCGACTCAAACGCGGACTCGGTGCGGCTATCAGCCAACTGGCCGAAAAGGTCGCGCGACACCGCGTGGCAGGTGGACCATTCGTGGAACTCCAGCAGGCCTGCAGCACCGCAACCCGTTCCCGGGAACAACTGCGACTGCTGTGCCAACGGGTGCGGCAACTCAAGGCCGAGTTGCGAACGGAGTCGACCGCACCAGGGGACTAGAAACGCTCTCGCTTCAGGCCCTGGTCGTCAGCGACTAGTTCCCCGGCGAAAAACGACCGGAGGTCTTCCCGGTGGAAACCGGCTGCTTCTTCAGTCGCTTGCTGCGAGTGAAGAGGCCCGAGACTGTTCCGGACGAGGATCGATCACCGACGTCGCCACCCACCACGCCGCTGGCGGCTCCGGCCTTGAGGTTGAATGGCCGGTCGACCAGGCCCGGGACAAACAGGCGTCGTCGCGGGACATAGCCGATGTGGGCCAGGAAATCGCTGAGGTTGATGCGGCGGACGGCCGTCTCGCGTGCCTCAGCCACCATCTTCTTGTGATGGGTGATGATCTGGCGGAACTGCTGTTTCTCGAGATCCGAGGCGGCCTCGCTGAGATCGGGAATCTTGCCGATGACCAGGTACTTCATCTGCAGGCTGATCGTCGTGTCTTCCTCGGTGAAGGGATGACTCTTCCTCGGGAACTCGGTGTAGAACACCCGCTGTCCATCGTCGAGCACCTCGTGGATGATGTGGCCACCGATCCCGCTGATCATTTCGTGCAACTCGCCCCTGTTGCTGGCACCGTCGTTGTCGAAATCGACCAGGCCGACGAAGGCGAACGAGGCAGGACGGCCCGGCGCCCACAGCGGGGTGTACACCAGGTCGTCGGGCTGGATCGGGTCATAAATGTCGTACTTGAGAATGCGAGCCTCCGCCAGGTGAGCACCGATGACCCGGGTCACCTCGACCGATCCCTTGATGTCCTCGAAACCTGGTGAAAACCGATCGTCGGCATCATCAGTCGACTCCGAGTCGTCGGCCGTGTTGGCCGGAGCCGATGGACGACCAACCCCGCGGTGTGACTGCTTGTAGATGCTGAACTGGGTTCGCGTGGTCAACTTGTCATCTCGACCGAGGTTGATCCAGACCAGGCCGCTGTCGTTGTCCACCCAGCGAACCAGACCGTCGGGCCGGTCATAGGTGATCCGCTCACGCTTCCGCACCGCGTCGGTCAGGAAGTCATTGATGTCCTCGAGTCGCCCGATCTGGGAATCGGAATCCTTCTTGAGCTTGGTGTGGGCATCCTTGGACTGCTTCAGCGAGTTCTGCAGGTTGGTATTCACACCCCGCAACGTCACGATCTGGTCGTCCCGCTTGCGAATCTCGGTCTCCTTGGTCCGGTTGGCGTCGTCCCGTTCCGTCTCGGCCGACTTGCGACGTGCGTCGTGCCCACTGGCAACGTCCTGGTAGTGCGATTTCATCGCCGCCAGGAACTCGACGGACAGTTGCCGGTTTTTTTCGGTCAGGTTGCGATTCTCCAGGAGCAGGTTGTCCACCTTCTGCTTCATCGCCCGCAGCGTTTCGGCATACGAATCGCGTTGCAGTTCAGGACCACCAAGGCTCTTGATGTCGTCGGACATGCTGCCCAGGACCGAATCGCGATTGGTGTCGGTCGCCGAACCGACCGTGGCCACGTTGGTGTAGCCAATCTTCGACTTCAACTGGTTGACCTCGTCGTCCTTTTCCCTGCTCAGGTTCTTCTCGTCATTCGCCTCCTTGGTCTTGGCCTGGAGGTCGCGACGAATTTTTCCACTCTCGTCATACAACACATAGGTGAACACGCCAAAAATCAACATCAACATCGCGGTGAAGATGAAGCCGATTTCCTTGAATCCGATGGTCTTTCCCGAGGCCATGGCCTATCCCCTGTCACATGACTGGATCGCCCGAACGATTTCGGGCAACGGTGTTAGGCAGAGACGCCGGGAGAGTCCCGGGTCACTGTCTCTGAATTCTAGGTGGGGGTAGAGTGGAGTCAAGAAAACCCCATGCTGTGAGTACTACCACCAACCAATCCTAACGGTTTTTCCGGTCCTGCTGAAACGCAACAAGTCAGGATGACGACACATCATGAGCAACCCGGTTTATATTCTCGACGTGTTCTCCCTGGTCTTCCAGGTCTTCCATGGCCTGCCACCGATGACCGGCCCGGCCGGACAACCGACCAATGCCGTATTCGGTTTCACCCGCGACGTGATGAACCTGCTCCGCGAACACCAACCCTCGCACCTGTATTGCGCCATGGATTCGCCTGGCAAGGGGATCCGCAACGACTGGTATCCCGAGTACAAGGCGAATCGTGACGCGATGCCCGAGGACCTCGTTCCACAGATCGCGATGATCGAGGAGGTGATCGCCGGGTTCGGCCTGCCGGTGCTCCGGCTTGACGGATGGGAAGCCGACGACATCTTCGCCACGCTGGCCAAGCGGGCTGCCGAGGCCGGGCACGAGGTACGGATCGTCACCAGCGACAAGGACGCCCGGCAACTGATCAACTCCCGGGTGCAGATCTACCACATCCGCAAGGACGAATTTCAGGACGAGGAGTTTGTGAAGGAACAGTGGGGGGTGCGACCCGACCAGGTCATCGATTTCCAATCCCTGGTTGGCGACAGCGTCGACAACGTTCCGGGCATGCCGCTGGTCGGCCCCAAGAAGGCACGCATCCTGCTGGAACAGTATGGAACGCTCGAAGAGGTGCTTGCTCACGCTGATGAGGTCAACGGCAAGAAACTCAAGGAGAACCTGGTGACTTTTGCCGACCAATCGCGGCTCAGCCGCCGACTGGTCACCCTCTACGACGATCTGCCCCTGGAACTCGACTGGGACGCCCAGCGAATCGGCTCACCCGACGTCGAACGACTCAACAGCCTGTTCAACGAATTCGGATTCCGATCCTTCCCGGCCGAATTGAGAAAGCTGGCCGATGCTGACGGAGATCTTCCCGCCGCTGAAGCTGACACGCCCGAGATCACCGGAGACCACGGGGGACCGGCCCAGGGACAACTTTTCGGACAAACCGACCGCCGCTGGACCCTCGTCGACACGACCGAGCAATTCGACACATTTCTCGAAGAACTGTCGGCTCAGAACAAGATCTGCTTCGACCTGGAAACAACCGGCCTGGATGAATTGACTGCCGACATCGTCGGTTGGGCCTTCTGCTGGGAACCCGGCCACGGGTGGTACGTGCCGGTGAGAGGGCCGGAAGGTGCTCGAGTACTCGATCCGGACACCGTCCGGGACGCGTTGCAGCCAGTGATCGAGAGCGAGGAGATCGAGAAGACCAACCAGAACATCAAGTACGACATGCTGGTGCTACGTCGGGCAGGACTGAAACTCGCCGGGATCGGCGTCGATCCAATGATCGGACACTTCCTGGTGGACGCCGGTGCCCGCAGCCACTCCCTGGCCGCTCTCTCGGAGAAGTACCTCAACCACACCATGATCCCGATCAGCGACCTGATCGGCAAAGGCAAGAATCAGAAATCGATGGCCGACATCGACGTCGACCAGGTGGCCGAATACGCCAGCGAGGACGCTGACGTGTCGTGGCAAGTGGCCGAGTTGATCACCGACGAACTCGAACGCAACAACCTCTGGGACCTCTACTGGGAACTCGAACGACCGCTGATACCGATCCTGGCGGAAATGGAATACGCCGGCATCCGGCTCGATTCGGCAGAACTGGGTCGCCAGGCCGAGTCGGTGGGTGAACGACTCGTGGGACTTGTCGAGGAAATCCACGAGCTGGCCGGTCGAGAGTTCAACATCGACTCGCCCAAGCAGCTCCGAGAAATCCTCTTCGAGGAACTCAAGCTGCCCGTCCAGAAACGGACCAAGACCGGGCCGAGCACCGACCAGAGCGTGCTGGAGAAACTGGCCCCGTTGCACCCCTTGCCCGAGCGGATCACCGAACACCGGCAACTCAGCAAGCTCAAGAATACCTATCTCGACGCGCTGCCGGCACTGGTCAACGACCGGACCGGTCGGCTGCACACCTCGTTCAACCAGGTCGCCGCTTCGACCGGTCGGCTCAGTTCACTTCAACCGAACCTGCAAAACATCCCGGTTCGTACCACTGAGGGTCGTCAGGTCCGGCGGGCTTTCGTACCCGGTGACACCGGGATGGTCCTGTTGTGTGCCGACTACTCCCAGGTCGAACTTCGCGTGCTGGCCCACTTCAGCGGCGATTCCGCCATGCAGACGGCTTTCCACAATGGCGTCGATATCCACGCAGCGGTGGCGGCCGAAGTGTTCGGGGTCGATGCCGAAGAGGTGGACAGCGACATGAGACGCATGGCCAAGGCGGTCAATTTCGGAGTCGTTTACGGGCAAAGCCCCTTCGGACTCGCGGCCAGTCTGGGCATCTCTCAAGTCGAGGCCGCCAAGTTCATCGACGGGTACTTTTCGCGATACCACGGCGTCGCCGACTATCTCGATCGTGTCCTCGACGAATGCCGACGGTCAGGTTTTGCCGAGACGATTCGCGGACGGCGACGACCGATTCACGGGATTCGCCCCGAACCCAACCGCCAGCGAAACATGCCCGAACGGACTGCGATCAACAGCGTGATCCAGGGGTCAGCCGCCGACCTGATCAAGCAGGCCATGATCGGTGTCGACCGGGCATTGAAGCAGGACGGTCATCCGGGAACGATGCTGTTGCAGATCCATGACGAACTGGTCTTCGAGGTCCCTGAAAACGATCTCGAATCGCTGGTGGCACTGGTCCGGCAGGAAATGGAGTCCGCGCTCGCCCTCGATGTGCCCCTGGTGGTCGACTGTGCCGCGGGACACAACTGGCTGGAAATCCAGGAGATCGCGAGGGACTGATCGAGAGCCCGGTTTTTCATTGACACCCCGCACGACAGCGATCAACATGAAGCCACACTCCTCGTGGGGGTTCCTTCCCCCGCGACGAACACCGTGCGAAGGATCCGCACGCTCTGCTCTCCCCATCCTCAACAACCAGGGACAGGTTCTTTTTGACCACAGTCGGTCACATAACACCCTCACAACATTCTTTTCTCCTCACAAGACAACTCCGTGGTAAAGGACTATTGCGCCCCGGTCGTGGGACTGGTCGGCGGGATCGGGTCGGGCAAGAGTGCGCTGGCCAGATGGATCTCGCAGAATTCCCCCGTCGAGGTCATCGACGGTGACCAACTCGGTCACCAGGCCCTCCAGGACCCCACGCTCGCCCGTACCGTCCTGGCCCGGTTTCCCCAAGCCCAAGCCCCCCAGGACACAAACGACCTCGACCATCCATCCGTCGATCGGAAGGCCCTGGCCCAGATCGTCTTTGGGAGCGACCACCTGTCACAAACCGCCCGAAACGACCTCGAAGCTATCGTCCATCCTTTTATACACAGGAGACTTCAGGACCTGATTCGCGAGCACCACAACCGAAACGACTGCGAGGCAATTCTGGTTGATGCCGCCGTGCTGTTTGAGGCCGGTTGGAATGAACTGTGTGATCACGTGGTCTTCGTGGACGCCCCACAAGCACTTCGGTTGACGCGTGTCGCCACCACACGCAATTGGACCCAGGCGGACTACCTGGCCCGCCAGTCCAGCCAGTGGCCGCTCGAAAAGAAACAGGACACCGCCGACAACTCCGTGGACAACAGTGGATCGCTGGAAGAATCCGGCGCCAGCCTGCTGTCACTGATTCACTCCCTCCGCGGCAAGACCTCCGCGTCCTGCCCGTGACCCCACTTGACACCTCTCATCTCGAGACCCGTTCCATGAGCACCCCGTCCCCGACACCTCCCGACGCCTTGGTCGACAGCGTTCCGGCCGTGGACTTTCCAGCCGATGACCGCTACGAGGAAATCAAGCAGAGCGACATGCACATCGCTGATCTCCAGCGAATGACCATGAAAGAACTGCTCGACCTGGCCCGCGACGAGGACATTAGCGAGTACTCGGGCCTGAAAAAACAGGACCTGATCTTCCGCATCCTCAAGGAGCGAACCAAGCTCAATGGGTTGATGTTTGGCGAGGGAACACTCGAGATCCTGCCCGACGGATTCGGATTCCTCCGCAGCCCGGATTACCACTACCTACCCTGTCCCGACGACATCTACGTCTCACCCAGCCAGATCCGTCGGTTCGGTCTCAAGAAGGGCGCCACTGTCGCCGGGCAGATCCGGCCGCCAAAGGAAAACGAACGGTACTT
Source organism: uncultured Planctomycetaceae bacterium (assembly GCA_963933195.1). Taxonomy (GTDB): domain Bacteria; phylum Planctomycetota; class Planctomycetia; order Planctomycetales; family Planctomycetaceae; genus UBA8437. The sequence goes on along the minus strand of CAWVUS010000185.1, from coordinate 1,635 downwards.
CGCGCTGCTGCGAGTCGAGGCCATCAACACGGCCGACCCCAACCTCGAGACCGGCAAAGTCAGCTTCGACGATCTCACACCGCTGCACCCCGAACAGCGGCTGAACATGATCACGACTCCAGACGAACTCGCCACCCGGGTGGTTGACATGGTCGCGCCGATTGGCATGGGCCAACGTGCCCTGATCGTTTCTCCTCCCCGGGCCGGTAAGACAATCCTGCTGCAGAAAATGGCCCGCAGCGTTATCGAAAATCATCCCGACGCCTACGTGATCGTATTGCTGATCGACGAGCGGCCCGAGGAAGTCACCGACATGGAACGACAGGTCAAGGGGACCAACTGCGAGGTGATCAGCAGCACTTTTGATGAACCTTCCAGCCGCCATGTCCAGGTCTCGGAAATGGTCATCGAGAAAGCCAAGCGGATGGTCGAGCACGGTCGCGATGTCGTGATTTTCCTCGACTCGATCACCCGGCTGGCCCGGGCATGGAACAACGAGGTCCCCCACTCGGGCAAGGTGCTCTCCGGGGGCATTGACTCGGGCGCCCTGCAGCACCCCAAGCGGTTCTTCGGAGCCGCTCGCAACGTCGAAGACGGTGGCAGCCTGACGGTCATCGCCACCGCGCTGGTCGACACTGGCAGCCGCATGGACGATGTGATTTTCGAGGAGTTCAAGGGGACCGGTAACACCGAATTGCACCTCGACACACGGCTCGTCGAAAAACGGGTCTGGCCGGCAATCGATGTCAACAAGTCCGGAACACGTCGCGAAGAACTGCTGATGCACGAGGAGGAATTGCGACTGGTCTGGGTACTCCGCCGGGTTCTCAACGACATGAATCCCGTCGAGGCGATGGAACTGCTGACCAACAAGATGAGACGAGCCGACACGAACGAGGAATTCCTGTTGAGCATGAACCTCCATTGAACTCGCCCACCTGATTCACCTCACTGTTTCCTCTCCCCACGCTCAAACCACACGACGCCCCGATGCCTCAACGACTCGATGTCTCACCAAACGCCCACCCCGAAGACCGTTTTGCGGTGGTCGTGTCGAAGTACAACAACAACATCACCGAAAGGCTCTGCGACGCCGCCCTCACCACGCTCACCCAACACGGCGTTGCCGACGACAAGATCCTGGTCGTTCCGGTGCCCGGGTCGTTTGAGATCCCGATCATCGCACACCGGCTGGCTCACTCGGGGCAATTCGACGCGGTGATCTGTCTCGGTGCAGTTGTCCAAGGCGAGACAACCCACCACGAGTACATCAACCACCAGGTCGCCGGCGGTATCCGCACCGTTGCCCAGCAATCCGGCGTGCCGGTCGCCTTCGGTGTTCTCACCTGCCAGAACCTCGAATTGGCCCTCGACCGCGCTGGCGGTCGCATGGGTAACAAGGGCCACGAGGCCGCCTTGGCCGCCCTCGAGACACTCGCAACTCTCAGGACCATTGACGCCCTGGCCACCACACACACGGCTGTTGAAGAACCCCGGGACGATCACAACAGCGGAAGCGAAACCGGAAACACAACCGGAAACACAACCGGAAACACAACCGGAAACACAACCGGAAACACAACCGGAAACACAACCGGAAACACAACCGGAAACACAACCGGAAACACAACCGGA
>CAWVUS010000184.1:0-10728 GCA_963933195.1 uncultured Planctomycetaceae bacterium | reverse complement strand
CAGGCTGACGAGCAGGTTTCGGACGATGAGGTCCAGGCCGAAGCCATTGGTGAGGCGTTGGCCGAATTGTCACTCGACGAACAGCTCGAAGCGACTCGTACCGAACGCGATGAGAATCACCAGAAGTGGCAGCGGTCATTGGCAGACCTGGAGAACTTCCGACGTCGGGCACACCGCGAGATGGACGAGGCACGGACATTCCAGGCCCTGCCGTTGGCCCGGGATCTGATGCCAGGACTGGACAATCTGCAACGCGCCATCCAGGCGGCCGAGTCCAACGAGGCGGCCGCCGACTTGGTCGCTGGAGTCAGGATGGTGGTCGAGCAGATTGTTGGAGTGTTGGCCCGGCATGGCGTGGAACCGATCACTTCTATCGGTGAGGCCTTTGATCCGGCAGTGCACGAGGCGATTCAGCAGTTGGCCAGCGACGATCACGAGCCGATGACGGTGATCGAGGAAGTCGAACAAGGGTTCCGCCTGGGTGATCGTGTTGTGCGACCGGCCAAGGTGATCGTGTCCATGGCTTCGCCAGTGGCGGACGAAGAGACGACGGACGAAGAGACGACGGACGAAGAGACGACGGACGAGGAGAACTGATGCCGACCTATGACTATGAGTGTCGCGAGTGTGGTCATCGCTGGGAGTTGTTCCAGCGGATGAGCGAGAATCCGAAGCGGAAGTGTCCCGACTGCGGGCGATTGAAGGCGAAGCGTCTGATCGGTCCGGGAGCGGGCATCATCTTCAAGGGGTCAGGCTTCTACCAGACCGACTATCGCAGCCAGTCGTACAAGGATGATGCCAAGGCTGACAAACAGGCCCAGAAGTCGGCGTCCGAAAAATCTTCCTCCGATTCCAAGAGTTCGAAATCCGAGTCGAAGCCCAAGTCGGATTCGGGGTCGTCATCGAGCAAGTCCGACTCGTGAATTTCTTCCCGTTGGTGGGAATCGCGACCGTTGGTCTGGTTAGAATCGGGAGATGACGATTCGTTCGATTCTTGTGCTTGGGCTGCTTGCCGGCGCCGCAGTTTCGGCCGAGCCCGAAGCGGAGCAAGCTCCGCACTGGGCGTACCAGCCGCTGAACACGTTGGCGCCGTCCGGGCTGCCAGACCCTGGGCGGACCCGGAATCCGATTGATCACTTTGTCACACACCGACTCGAGAGATTGCGGATCGCTCCGGCCCCTGTGGCCGATCGGTCCACGTTGATTCGCCGTGTGACCCTCGACCTGACCGGGCTGTTGCCCGAGCCGGCCGAAGTGGCCCGGTTCCTGGCCGACCGGCGTCCCGGGGCCTGGGAACGCGTGGTTGATCGCCTGCTGGCCAGTCCACATTACGGTGAACATTTTGCCCGCGAGTGGATGGATCTGACACACTACGCTGACAGCGATGGCTACCTGACCGACCAGTTGCGACCGGTGGCCTGGCGGTTTCGGCAGTGGCTGGTTGGACAGCTCAATGCCGACACGCCCTTTGACCTGCTGACGTTGAGACAGCTTGCCGGTGACCTGCTGCCCGAAGCGACTCTCGAGGATCGCGTGGGGACCGGTTTTCTCCGCCAGACCCTGAGCAATCGCGAGGGGGGGGCTGATCCCGAGGAATTTCGGGTCAAGCAGATCGTCGATCGCACCGAGACGGTCGCGGCGGTGTGGCTGGGATTAACAATCGGGTGTGCCCGGTGTCACGACCACAAGTACGACCAGTTGTCCCAGCGAGAGTTCTTTGGGCTGTACGCGTTCCTGAACACCGCTGACGAGGTCAATCTGTATGCCCCGTTGCGCGGCCAGTCGGAGCCGTACGAGTCGGCCCTGGCAATCTACAACAAGAAGCGGGACGAACTGCTGAAACCCCTGGGTGACAAGCTGGCCGTGCTGCAGGCGCGCTGGGAGGCTCGCCTGCTGGAAGCGGCCGCTCGCCCGGGACGTGATTTTCGTTGGGACCGTCGCTGGGAGGTACTGGGCCTGGTCTGGGGCGGTCAGTTGGGCGAGGGCCAATTGGAGGGCTGGGAGATCGTCAAGCGTGATGTGCACCTGCGGACTCGTGACGAGAAGGACCGATTGCTGTTGTACTTCCTCGGGCAAGGGGAACTGATTGACCCGGCACAGTTCAAGTCGCTGAAACTGGGGGAACTCAAGAACAAGCTTGTCGCGCTTCGGTCGAAAGTCCCCTGGCCCACCCGGGCGCCGACGATGCGTGAGGCGAGGATTCCGCGGCAGGCGTTTGTCCAGGTTCGCGGTGATTTTCGTGTGCGGGGTGAATCGGTTGATGCGACTCCTCCGGCCGTGTTGCCCGCGCTGTCGGCTTCCGGACCCCGTGACCGCCTGAGCCTGGCTCGTTGGTTGATCTCGGGCCGCCACCCATTGACCTCACGGGTTGTCGTCAACCGCATGTGGCAACACTTCTTTGGCACCGGGTTGGTTCGTTCCTCCGATGACTTCGGTATTCGGGGCGAACGGCCCTCGCATCCCCGGCTGCTTGATTGGCTCTCCAGCGAATTCCGTGACCGTGGCTGGTCGGTCAAGCGAATGCACCGGCTGATTGTGACCAGTGCGACCTATCGCCAGTCGTCGATCCATCGCCGTGAGCTTGAAACAACCGACCCGGGAAACCGGTTGCTGGCCCGGCAACTCTCCAAGCGGGTGTCCGCCGAGGTGATCCGCGACACGGCCCTGCAGGTGTCCGGGTTGTTGTCCCGCCACCTGGGTGGCCCCAGCGTCCGGCCGCCACAGCCCGAGAGTGTGACGAGCGAGGCGTACGGCAACAGCTGGGTGACCAGCACGGGAGTCGATCGGTACCGTCGTGCGATTTACACGTTCATCCAGCGGACCACTCCCTTTGCCCAGGGAAAGACGTTTGATGCTCCCAGCCCGGGCAAGACGTGCACTCATCGCGAACGTTCCAACACTCCCCTGCAGGCACTGACGTTGCTCAACGATCCGGTTTTTGTCGAGTGTGCTCAGTCACTGGCCGCCGGGATGCTCGAGCAGGCACCCGCTGAGGACACCTCACGCCTGCAGTGGCTGATGCGGCGTTGTCTGTGCCGGGAAGGGACCGGGGTGGAACTGGAGCGGTTGCGGGCACACCTGGCGTCTCAGCGACAGATCTTCTCCAACGGTGAAGCGGCCGAATCGGCCGGTCGTGTGGCCGGAGTTGCCTCGCGGCACGCGGCACCCGACGAAGCGGCCGCCTGGGTCGTCATCGCCAGCGTTTTTATGAATCTCCACGAGTTCATCACCCGAGACTGACACGGTGAGCGAATTGTCCACGTCATCCCCCGGCTTCCTGTCGCGATCGTTGGGCCGTCGTGCTTTCCTGCAGCGGACAGCCTGTGGCCTCGGCACTGTCGCACTGGGGAACCTGTTGTCGCGAGACGGCCTGGGAGCCGGTCGCACCCATCCACTGGCTGCTCGCGAATCGCATTTCGCTCCGCGGGCCCGCAACGTGATTTTCATCTTCATGGCCGGTGCCCCCAGCCAACTGGATCTTTTTGATCCCAAGCCGACGATGCAGAAACTGCACGGCCAGCCTGTTCCGGCGTCGTTCCTGGCCGGTCTCGAGGATCCCTTGATCAAGGGCAGTGCCCGGGTCTTCGCCTCGCCACGGACGTTTCGACACCATGGCGAATCGGGGACCGAGTACTCCGACTACGTCAGCCACCTGGGCGGCGTGGCCGACCGGGCGTGCATGGTCCGCAGCGTTTACACCGACGTGGCCAATCATCATCCGGCCCAGTTGATCATGAACTGTGGCACGAACATCTGGGGTCATCCCTCATTTGGATCGTGGGTCAACTGGGGATTGGGCAACGCAGCGGACAACATGCCCGGATTCGTCGTGCTGCTCTCCAATTCCGGTCATGGTGTCGACGGCGGCGCGTCGCTGTGGTCCAACGGCTTTCTGCCATCGATCTACCGTGGCACGACGTTCCGCAGCAGTGGAGATCCGATCCTGCACCTGGCCAATCCCGAGGGGATGACCCGCGGGGTGCAGGCGGGACGGTTGCAGGCCGTCGCCGATCTGAACCGGTTGCGGAGCCAGAGAACCGGGGACACCGAGATTGCCGCGCGGATGGCCAATTATGAATTGGCCTACCGCATGCAGTCAGCCGGACCCGAGTTGCTGGATTTCTCTGGAGAATCCCGCGACACGCACCGACTCTACGGGCTCGATGCCGAAAAGACCCGCTGGTTTGGCACCAATTGCCTCCTGGCTCGCAGGATGGTCGAGCGGGGAGTTCGTTTCGTCCAACTGTATCACTCGACATGGGACGATCATTCGAATCTCAATGCCAATCTCAAGACCAACTGCGACATGACCGACCTGCCGGCGGCCGGGTTGATCACCGACCTCGCCCAGCGAGGTCTGCTCGAGGACACCCTGGTTGTCTGGGGTGGCGAGTTTGGTCGGACGCCAATGAACGAAGTCCGGCGTTCGCCGTCCAAGGGGAACGAGGGACGGGATCACCACAGGTATGCCTTCTCGATGTTGTTCTACGGTGGTGGCATTCGAGGCGGGACCGTGATCGGAAAGACTGACGAGTTGGGCTACCATGCGGCCGAGGATCCCGTTCATGTTCACGATCTGCAGGCAACGATGTTGCATTGCCTGGGGTTTGACCACGAACTGCTGACCTACCGGCACCAGGGACGCGACTTCCGGCTGACCGACGTGGGTGGGGAGATCGTCGAGGGCATGTTGGCCTAGCGGGGCCTCACATGCCCTTGCCCGTCCAGCCTCCGTCGACGACCAGGTCGATGCCGGTGACATAGCTCGAGGCGTCGCTGGCCAGGAACAGGCAGGGGCCCAACAGTTCCCCGGGTTGTCCCCAGCGGCCCATCATGGTCCTGGCCGATCGTTCCGCCTGCCGTTGTGGGTCGAGGAAACTGGCGCGGGTCATGTCGGTCACGATGTATCCGGGGCAGATCGTGTTGATCCGGACATCCCGGGTGGCGAAGTCGTTGGCCATGGCCTTGGAGAGGTGCCTCAGGCCGGCCTTGGCGGCCGAGTAGGATGGATTGCCGGGCATGGCGACGATGCCCGCGATACTGGCGATGTGGATGATCGAACCACCGCCGGTTTCGGCCATCGCCGTGGCGGCGGCTCGGGCCATGCGAAAGGCCCCGCTGAGGTTCACGTCCAGCGTGGTGTTCCAGGTGTCATCGTCGTAGGGCGGGGCTCCGGGCAACGTGATGGCGGCGTTGTTGATCAGGACGTCGACTCGCCCGAATGCCTCGAGTGTCTTCTCGACGATCGTCTGGCCGGCATCGGGGTCGGCCATGTCGGCCCGTACCCCCAGCACGCGGTCCGCATCGTGGGCAGCGACCTGGTCGGTCAGTGACTCGGATCGGGCCGAGAGCACGACCCGGGCACCGTGGTCGAGGAATCCCTCGGCGACGGCCCGTCCGATTCCACGGCTCGCGCCGGTGACGATCACCACTTTTTCGGAGACATCAAAGAGATTGGCTGCCATCGAGCAGTTCCCGGTGTGGGATTGGGGCGGGGAACCCACATCATAAGCAGTGACTCCTTGACAGTCGAAGCGGGCGGTCCGGATGATAAACGGTTCCTGATCATGCGTGCACGAATTGTTCCAATCATTGTTGTCGTGATGATTGCCGGTTTTGGCCTGGCCGGGTGGCGGGTGCGCGGTGTGCTGGCTCCGGCCGAAACGCGGACAACCATCCTGTTCAACCAGGGTCTCAATCCGGTTGTCACCGGGGCTCCCTCCGGATGGACCAACGCCTGGTGCGGATCGTGCCACGAGCGTGAGTACCAGCAGTGGCAGGGCAGCCGGCACAACGTGGCCGCGTCGACCCACAACTTCGAGGTCGAGTGCCTGGAAGCCGGCAGTGGTCGCCAGCAGTACTGCCTGAATTGTCACGCACCACGAATTGAAGCTGGTGGGTTGCCCACCTCCGAGCCACCGTCACTCGACGAAGCCTATCGGCAACAGCCGGAGTGGCTGGTCGGGGGTGTGGATTGCCTGGGGTGTCATGTTCGCGACGGGGTCGTGGTCGCCACAAAGGTGACCCAGAAGGGGATCGCCAAGCACGCGATGCGGGAAGATCCGGCACTGGGGCAGGCCGAGTTCTGTGCGGGATGTCACCAGTTTGCGTTCAAGGACATCGACCTGCCCGATCGATTTCACGGTGCCTTGCAACAGGCCAGCCTGGAGGAGTTTCTCGAGTACCGGGCCGCGGGTGGTGTGGAAACGCGGTGCCACGACTGCCACATGCCCCGCGGGGGGCACCGGATGCCCGGTGGCTATGACGACAAGATGATCCGGCAGGCCGTGGGGATGGAACTGGATGCCGAATGGATCGAGCCCGGGCGTGAGTTGCAGGTGACCGTCAGCCTGCGGACCGGCCGCGTCGGTCATCGTGTTCCGGGAGGCGAGGAGTTGAGATTCCTGACGTTGCGGACCGAGGTGCTTGATGACCAGGGACGCCAGGTTGGTGCCCGCGAGCCGGTTGGCCCGGCGGAGGCCGACGAGGTTGTGGTCACCGACAGGGAGTCACCCGCGTGGCCGATCGTCGAGACGCTGCGGCGTCATATGGGCGATCGTGAACACGGGCGCAACCTGCAGGCCCCGCCGGCCCCCGATACCAGGCTGAAACCTGGTGAAACAAGACGATATACCTACCGGGTCATCCTGGAACCCCGAACCCCCGTCCAACCGCTGACGGTCCGCAGCCGGTTGTGGTACCACCTGATGCACGATGGCAAGGCGGAGTTGTTTGGTCACCAACACGAGGACGTGCAGCGCGTTGTACGGGAGAACGAAGTTCATCTGGATGTCCCGGCCGAATTGCCTACGGATCGGTGATCGTCTCGACCAGTTCGTGGGTCTGGGGCATGTGAACCGTCGGTGGCATCCAGTGCCGGTACTGTTCCAGGCCCGACCGTTTCCACAGCGTGTCCTCGGACCATTCCGAACGAATCCGTTCGCATGCACGACGAATCTCTGTTGGTGTGGGAGTGAATTCCTGTCGGGCCATGGCTGCTTCCTCCGGCAATGGGAGAAGGGAAAGTGTGATGTGAAGTGAGAGTGAGCGAACGTCTCCTCAGTTGTGTGCCAGAAGGAGTTGCAAGGACTGTGCCGAAGATCGGAAAAGATATAAAGCACTGTCAAACAGACACTTGCATCACATGACCACCCGGTCGGTATGTGGCGCATTCCGCGACACTTGTATCGAATTGATACACGAAATTGCGGCGAGCGAGTTGCGAAGAGGTCGCGCGACTATCGCTCGTAACGGAGAGCTCGTCCGGGCATCGGTCCGTCGAAGCTGGCTGTTTGGCCACTCTCGAGGATCACCTCGCCGTTGACGACAACCAGATCGATGCCCTCGGCTGTCTGGTGTGGATCTTCGTAGGTGGCCGTGTCGGTCACGGTGTCGGCGTCGAAGACGACCAGGTCGGCCAGCGCGTTTTGTGCAATTCGACCCCGGTCCTTGAGCCCATAGGCGTGGGCGGACTTGGCCGTGAGCTTGGCAACCGCATCTTCGAGAGAAAACAGTTTTTTGTCCCGGACACACGGGCCGATAATTCGCGGTGCCGTGCCGTAGACGCGTGGGTGTACGGTGCCGCCGTCATGGTAGATGCCGTCGGATCCGATCACGCATTTTTCGTGTTGCAGCAGGGGTTCGATCTTCTCGTCTGTCCCCTCGTTGAAGACGATCAGTGGAGCCAGTCGTTCTTCGATGAGCAGGCTGTACAAGGCATCCTCGATGGGCAGCCCGACCTCATCGACGTACTCGTCGAGTGTTCGGCCCTGGAAGGCGGTGTTGTCCTTGCCGGGCACCCAGGCCAGGGTCATTCGATCGAGGTTCAGCGGATAGGCTTCCAGTGCTTGGCGGAAATGAGCCCGAACAGTCGGGTCGGCCAGTCGCGACAGGGCCCCCAGTGGTCCATCGTCCCAGGCTTCGTAGGGCAGCAGGTAGTTGAGCATCGTCGACCCGGGCTGGTACGGGTAGCACTCGTAGGAGAATTCGACCTCGTTGCTCGCCTCGTCGAAGAGTTGCAGCAATGCCTCGACGGTCTGTTCATCCCGTCCCTTGACGTGGGAGATGTGGACACGGCAACCGGATCGCTTCCCGATCTCGATCGCCTCTCGAATCCCATCAATGATTCCCTTCTTGTAGCGGACGTGTGTGGTGTAGACGCCGTCGTACTCGGCTATCACCTTGCACGCCTCGACCAGTTCATCGGTCGTGGTGTAGCACTGCACGATGTAGTCGAGGCCGGTCGAAATGCCGACGGCACCGTCCTGCATTCCCTTGTGAATCTCGTCCTGGATCATCCGCATCTGCAGGTCATCCACCCATTGCTTGCCGAAGCCACAGGCCAGCGAGCGGACATTGGCGTAGGGGACATGACCGATCGTGTTCTGGACCGTAGTCCGGTCGAACAGGGCGAGAAATTCACCGATCGATTCCCACCCGCGGTACTCATCGAGTCTCAGGGCATTGAGACCCCGCAGGTAGAACAGCCACTGCTGGGCGGTGTCGGGACGTACCGGTGCGTAGGAGATGCCGTCGAGCATCAGGACTTCGGTCGTGAATCCCTGGGAGGTCTTGGGCAGGAAGTGGGGCCGTTTGAGTAACCAGCCATCGGAATGATTGTGGACATCGATGAACCCGGGGGCCACGATCCGACCGCTCGCGTCAAACCGCCTGGTCGCCTGGGCGTCAGCCAGATCGCCGATCTCGGTGATCCGGTCCCCCGTGATGCCGATGTCGGCGGCGAACCGGTCCGAGCCGGTACCGTCAATGATGGTGCCACCGTGAAGAATGAGATCGTGCATGGAAGCGGTGGTCACTTGTAGGACTGGGTGGTTGGGATGATGACCAATTCGGGGATGTTGGCACGTGCGGGCAACCGCACGACCATCATGACGGCGTCGGCACAATCTTCGGGCTGGAGTATTCTCGCTCGGTGTTCGGCAGAGACCGGCACCGGACGATTGTCCAGGATCGGCGTCTCGACCTCTCCGGGGTAAATATTCGTCACCCGGATCCCCAGTTCTCGATGTTCTTCAGCGACGGTGATCCCCAGCGCGGACATACCGAACTTGGAGGCATTGTAGGCGACACCACCGACTGTGCCGGCTCGGAGTCCGGCCACCGAAGAAATATTGATGATCACTCCATCCTGCCGTTCACGCATCCCGGGCAGCACCTCGTGGATACAGTTGTAGGCTCCGGTCAGGTTGACGGCGATCAGCTTGTCCCAATTGTCCGGGTCGAGTTCGGCGACGGACCGGACCGGCGTGTTGATTCCGGCGCTATTGACCAGGATGTCGATCGGGCCCAGTTCCGCCGTGGCCCATTCGAAGAACTCGTGGACACCGTCCCGGTCGGCGACGTCGCTGGTGCGGGCAATGATCGGCACCTGGCCGTTGTGATTTTCGGTGACGTCGTCGAGACGTTCCTGGCGTCGACCGGTGATAGCCACGCGGCAGCCGGCATCGGCCAGCGAGCGGGCGATGGCAGCGCCGATCCCCGATCCACCGCCTGTGATCACGGCTGTGCGGTTGTTGAGGTCGCTCATGTGAGTCCCGTTGTGCAGAAGAACCGATTCGAAGACGAGACCGTTTCTAACTGGCGTGTCCGGGACCGGCAAGCCAGCCGGGTCACTCGGTCGTCGGCCACAGCGACCGTGCGACTGACTCACCGAGTCGCCGCTGGCCATCGGAATTGAAATGGCCGTCGAGTTCGAAGTAGTCGCTGGGACGATCCGAGTTGGCCGCCTGGCGGAATTCCGCGACCGGGTTGACCACCGTGACCCCGGCCTCCTTGCAGATTTCGATCACCACGTCCTGGCAGACCGTGGAGGTGGTCAGTGAACCGGGGACCTCGTATCCCACCGCCCTCATTCCCGCGGCCGCGGCTTCCGAGACGTATGGCCCGTCGGGCACGATCACAACCTTGAGCACGGCTCCCGCACGGCGACAGGCCGTGGCCCACTGCCGCACACAACGTCTCAACCGTGTCTCGGCATCAGCCTGCCAGGCGATGCCACCTTCGATCGGCTCGAGAAATCGTCGGGGGGTGGTCATGGCCGTGTGAACCAGGGATGGGTTGAGAAGTCCCGATTCGAAAGCCGAGTGGACTCGCGGCGAGAGTGCCCCGTAACGGTGTTGCTGGTCGGGTGTCAGCGTCGAACGGAGATAGGCCTGGGATTTTCGAAACACGCTGCGGTAGGACTCCATGGAGGGAGGAGTGGATTTTACCCAGCCGCTGAGGGTGGGAAATGTTGCCTGGCTGGCCCGCGTCGTCCACGGCACCTCCTCGGGGGCCTGTTCCACGAGTTGGATCAGGTCGTCACCCTGCAGGGTGCCGACCAACACCATGTCGGGTTGGAAGTGCTCGAGAGCCCCGGAGATGATCCGGGAGTAGTCGTTGGGAGACGCGCCGGGAAACCCGAAATTGACCACTTCCAGTGGACCCTTCCCCGATCTCTCCAGCACCTTTGGCCAGGATTCTTCGGCCTGAACTCCCCAGCCGAAGGTGAACGAGTCACCGATGGCCACCACCCGGGTTGCTCCCTCCGACGCGTGCCGAGAGAACTCGCGGTCACGAAGGCCCTGGCTGGAGATCTCGACCGGGACATCGAATTCGCAACTCTCATGCCGCACGCGGCTGCCTGATGGAAACAGCAGGTCTCGTGGAGGAGCGGGCAGGATCTCACCGGCCAGGTGATCGAGTCCCGAGAGAGCCAGTGGAATTCCC
>CAWVUS010000183.1:0-10770 GCA_963933195.1 uncultured Planctomycetaceae bacterium | reverse complement strand
TTGAACAGCGAGGCCAACTTGGACATTTGAACACCTGTGGTGAGAATCTTCGGGAGTCGCATTCCTGAAGTTCGGCACCACCGACGGGTCAATCTCAGCCCGTCGTGTTCGGCAGTAACAACCGCGCCATGGCAATCAATGCAGCTTTTCGGTCTGAACCGTCGGCGTCGTAAGGACAACGCGACCCGTCAAACCCGTCAAGTCCCCGCCTCTTATCCAGTTTCACCGCTTCAGCGACGGCTTACCGCGGTAAGCCGCGGGGCGTGGGTGGGGGCGGAGGCGACGCCTTCCTAACCGGATCATTTTTCGGGATCAGCTCGATCAACACCTCCGTATCAACCGGAGGAATCCGTTCGATGAAGGCCTCGTACAGGAGGTTGGCCCCCTTGTCACTGCTGGCCTGGGCGATATCGAGTGTCGCCGATGGAAAATTCGCGACACAGACCAGGTTTCCGTTCTCAGCCAGGTAGACCTTCTTCTTCGTCTTCATGTCGACAAAGAAACCGCTGCCGGCAAACACCCAGTGGGCCTGCATCTGAGTCGGCTGGCTCTCCTGGAACAACCGCTTCACGGCCTTACCGAACACGGCATCCCCGCTCAGCTTCAAGAAACCATCCCTCTGGGCAGCCTTCATCGGCCCGAACCAGACCAGTTCCTTGTTCTTCGCATCAAAGACCAACTCCGGCTCTTTGGGCAGGACCACCCCGGTGGGCAACTTGGCCAGTGGAGCACTGAAGTACCGTTGCGTGGCCCGACGAATCCACCGCTGGGCCGGAACCCGGTGGGGCTTCCCGGACTTGTCCTTCCATTGCAGGAAAATCTCGATCCGTTGTCCGGTGGGAGGCTTGAAGTCCGGGACCAGTTTGCCCGGAGCCACCTCCTTGTAGTGACGCACCGGAGTTCCCTGCCTGGCGCCCAGTGCCAACAGGCCCGCATGGACGACTGCTGCGCGCGCATCAAGTGACAGTACCGACTCGTGCTCTTTCGTCTTCTTCAGGCAACACAGCATCTCGAGTACCCGGTCCCGGGCACACACGCGGGCCTTCAGCAACAGTCGCTTACCGGCCCGGTCCAACAACACCGTCTTCTCGGGATTCAGAGCGACCGGCTGCGGAACTCGCGGCTGTCGCTTCGGCTCTCCAGATGTGGATGTCGAATGCAGTACGAGGACCAGAACCAAGCCTGCCAGCCAACGACTCATCGCCCGCTCTCCACAATCCGACCACGAAGTTGAACACCGCCCACGTCGTGCTTCCAGTCTATCAACACCGCCGCCACACTCGCCAGACGCCTAAGCATCGACAACCACCTGTTCCAGCCAACTCAACAGGTCTGCAACAAACGCGTCCCGGGACGATTCAAATTCCAGCGTGTGTTCTGCATCGGGGTACTCCAGCAGGCGTTTCTCCGTCGAGGAAAACCGTTGGAACAATTCCCGCGTCGCAACATTGTCGATGATCCGGTCCCCTCCGGCCAACATCAGTAACAATGGGCAGTTCACCTGGGGCACCACCAGGTCCACCTGTTGGTCGAGATCCTGGTTGGCCAACAAAAATCCCACGGTCACCTGGTGCAGCGACAACGGATCGTCACGGATGAACTGTTGCCAGTCCGCGTCCCCGGTGAATAGTGCCGGGTCCTGGAGCGGAATGTCGACCAACTTGTCAAGAATCTCAAGCCGTCGGGCCAGGTCCAGCCGAAACCTTGCCCACCAGCCGGGCTTGATCCGCGACTTCAGCCCTGGATAAAGCAATGCCAGGCCATCGACCAGGTCGGGAGATCGGGACGTGACGACGGCCGCCAGTTTCCCGCCCCAACTGACTGCCTGCAAAACGACGGGAGCCCCCGGATTGTCTCGATCGCGGCGGCACCGTGTCGCGACCAGAAACTGACGGACATCGTTCACCAGGCGATCGACGTGGACGGCATCGCCCCTGGCCTCGGAGTTTCGGCCCGAACCACGACGATCCAGAAAACACACCTCGAACCCCGCCTCGGCCAGCCGGCGACTCGAATACTCGTACCAACCGCCGTGACTCTGGATCCCGTGCAGTGCCACGACATAGCCTCGGACCGGAGACGACGGCCGCCATCTCTGCCAGGACAATCGCCGACCGTCTGAAGCAACAAACTCGTGGTATTCCGCCTCGATCATTGTGGATCAACTCACCATCTCTTCCAGGACACGTGCGTAGGCGCCGAAATCTCCCTCGCTCCACAATACAAACCGGACCAGCGAAGGACGCCGATGAGTTTCCAGGAACTGCCGAACCTCGTCCAGGGACGCCTCGGCCGCCAGGTCGATGGGATATCCAAACACGCCGGTGCTGATTGCCGGAAATGCCACGCTCTGCAGTTCACGGTCGACAGCCAGTTCCAGGCAACTGCGGTAGCATCCCCGCAGCAGTTGCTCTTCGCCGTCAGCTCCACCTCGCCAGACCGGTCCCACGGTATGAAAGACAAATTGTGCCATCAGTGACCCGGCTGAGGTCGCGACCGCTTCGCCGGTCGGACACCCATCGGGATACTCCCGCGACGTCTCTTCCATCAGCGTGGGACCCGCCGCACGGTGAATCGCCCCGTCCACCCCGCCACCACCGGCCAGTTGCCCGTTGGCCGCGTTGGCAATCGCATCCACCTCCTGGAGCGTGATATCTCCCTGCACCAACTGCAACCAACAGTCTTCCACCGTGATCAACATCGTTGACGTATGTACTCCGGGGCCCAAACGGTTGGGCTCACAGCCAAATTGGCAACAGGCCGAGGCTCCCCCCGTACCGTTCCTCCAGTATACTCCCCGCCACACTTCGACACCTCCACATCACCCGCCCATGACCGGCCACCAGCCCGTTTCCGTCTCACTACTGATCCCGACACTCGACCGCTCGGGTGCCGAGAAACAACTCGTGACACTCGCCTGTGGCTTGTCGCGGGACCAGTTCCAGGTCGAGGTGATCGCGCTGACACGCGGCGGCCCCCTCGAATCCGCTCTCGCCGAACACGGCATTCCGCTGACAATCATCGGCAAAAGACACCGGCTCGATCTGGCCGCACTCCGCCGACTCAAGCGGCACCTGGCCCAGACACGCCCCGACCTGCTGCACACCTGGCTGTTTGCTGCCAACGCGTACGGCCGACTGGCCCGGGCCGCCAGCCCCCGGACACGAGTGATTGTCTCGGAACGGTGCGTGGACAGTTGGAAACGCGGTTGGCAACTGTGGCTCGACCGTCGATTGATTCCACGGACCGACCAGTTCCTGGCCAACTCGCGGAGCGTCGCTGAGTTCTACGGGTCGGTGGGAATTCCGGCCGACCAGATCGAGGTGATCGCCAACGCGATCGATACTCGTGAAACACCACTATCTGCCTGGCTGTCCGACGCACCCGAGACCGTGGACCGGCGGAAGACGTTTCGCGAGGAATTGGGCCTGCCGCCGGATTCGGTGCTGATGACATGTGTCGGACGACTCGCGACTCAAAAACGGTTGGAAGACCTGATCTGGGCCATCGAATTGCTCGGCCATCACACCCCCACCGCCCATCTCCTGGTCGTCGGCGACGGACCTCTGCGCAACGACCTCGAAACATTCGCTGTTCAGACCGGTTGCCGGGATCGTGTCCATTTCGCCGGCCATCGTGATGACGTCGCCAACATCTGGGCGGCCAGCGATATGGCCTGGTTGGCCAGTGATTTCGAGGGGCAGTCCAACAGCCTGATGGAAGCCATGGCCGCCGGCCTGCCGGTGATCGCCAGCAACATCCCCGCCAATGCCGAACTGGTCACCGACGGAGAATCCGGCCACCTGGTCGCCGTCGGTGATGCCGCAGGCTTCGCCCGGCACAGCCGCAGCCTGCTGGACCATCCCGAACACGCCCGGTCCCTCGGCCAAGCCGCGAGAAACCGGATGCTTGAAACGCACAGTGTCCAGACCGCCGTCGACTCCCACGCCCGGCTCTACCACCAACTGGCCGCACGGGGAGTCGACTGAAACCATGTGTGGATTTGCCGGAGCCAGTTGGACCAACCCGGGGCAGGCGATCGATGCCGCCACGCTCGACTCGATGACCGGTGTGCTGACCCACCGGGGTCCTGATCAATCGGGAGCGTGGTTCGATCCCTGGACCGCCCTGGGACACCGTCGACTCTCGATCATCGACCTCGATTCCGGCAGGCAGCCGCTCGCCAACGAAACCGGCAGTGTGCAGGTGGTTTTCAACGGGGAGATCTACAATTACCGCGAATTGAGAGACGATCTGCAGGGACGAGGTCACCGCTTCGCCACGCAAACCGACACGGAAGTCATCGTGCACCTCTACGAGGAGTACGGCGACGACTGCCTGGACCACCTGAGAGGGATGTTCGCACTGGCCGTCTGGGATGTGTCCCGGCGTCGGTTGCTGCTGGCCCGGGACCGGATGGGACAAAAGCCACTGGTTTATCGCAACGAGCCCGGTCGCCTGCTGTTCGCCAGCGAACTGAAAGCGCTGCTGCAGGTTCCCGGGGCTCCTCGAGAACTCGACCCCATCTCACTCGACGAATTTCTCACCTACCAGTACGTTCCGCACCCTCGCACCATGCTGGCCGGTTACTGCAAGCTGCCGCCAGCCCACAAGGCCGTTTACCAGGACGGCCAATTGACGGTACGGCGATACTGGCGACCGGGCTACGAGGAACCGATTCGCGACCGCAGCCGGACAGACTGGCAGGAGGCGTTACGCGAGACGTTGACCGAGGCCGTCCGTCTTCGTTTGAGAAGCGACGTCCCGCTGGGTGCGTTCCTCTCGGGTGGAATTGATTCGACGATCATCGCCGGGTTGATGCAGGAACAAAGCAACACGCCGGTCCACACTTTCTCGATCGGTTTTCCGGTCAAGCAGTTTGACGAACGTGAGCACGCGAGAGTCGCGGCCAAACATCTCGGGACCACTCATCACGAGTCAGTCGTTGATCCCAGCGGATTGGACATCCTGCCACGGCTGGCCTGGCACTATGACGAGCCCTTCGCCGATTCCTCGGCCATCCCCACCATGTATCTCTCGGAGATGACCCGGGGCGAGGTCACCGTGGCACTGTCGGGCGACGGTGGCGACGAACTGTTTGCCGGGTACGACCGCTACCGCGCCGTGAACCTCGCGGGACGTATCGACCGGCTACCCGGCCCTCTTCGAGCGATCGCCACATCCTCGGCCTGGCGGTTGCTGCCGGCCTCGACCCGGCAAAAATCAATCCTGAGACGCAGCAAGCGGTTCGCGGCGGCACTGGAGAAAACACCCGAGCAGAGATATCTCGACTGGGTGGGCATTTTCGACGCCGATCGCCGCCGCGGTCTCTGGACGGACAATTTCCGTGAACGGCTGGGCTCGAGCAACGCCGCCACTTTTCTGATGGATGCCTACGCCGAATGTCCGGACAGGGGCTTTGTCACCCGTACCACCTGTGCCGACGTCCTGACCTACCTTCCCTGCGACATACTCAACAAGGTCGACATCGCCAGCATGGCCTACAGCCTCGAATGTCGCAGTCCACTACTGGATCACCACGTCGTCGAATTGGCGGCCCGGATGCCAGTGTCTCAGAAGCGAGAGGGACGCCGCGGCAAGACCATCCTGGTCGACACGTTTGCGGACCTCCTGCCGGCCTCGATCCAGTCACGACCAAAAATGGGATTTGGCGTACCGCTGGACCACTGGTTCCGCAACGAATTGCGGCCATTGCTGGAGGACATTCTGCTGGACCACACGGCAACGTCACGTGGCTACTTCCGCCCCGAGGCCGTCCGACAACTCGTCGATGAGCATGTCAGCAACCGTTGGGACCACAGCTACCGGCTGTGGTCCCTGGTCTGCCTGGAGGTCTGGCACAGGATGTACCTGGACACCAGCACCCCGCCAGTTTCAGCACCCGCGTCGCTGTAGATTGCGACGACTAGGCTGCGTCCAGTTCATCCAGCAAAGAACCGAACAGGTCCTCACTGAAGGCCTCGTTGATCACGTCGGCAGCACTACCACCACCGAAGTTGTCCGCGCCCAGGCCACCGGCCAATGTGTCCGTGCTCCCCTGTCCGTTGAGGAAGTCGTCGTTGTCACCTCCCAACAACAGGTCCTTCCCACTACCACCAAACAACGAATCCTCACCATTCCCACCCAGCAGGGTGTCGTCGCCAGTGCGAGCGTTCAGCCAGTCACTGCCATCCCCTCCAGCCAGGAAATCGTCGCCGTTGCCGCCATCGAGCGTGTCATCGCCGTCGTCACCGAGAATCGAATCGCTGCCGCTGCCACCAAACGCCCGGTCGTGGCCATGCCCGGCCAGGATCACGTCTTGCCCGGCGTTGCCCACCAGGTAATCGTCGTCGGTTCCCCCGTCGAGCGTGTCGTTGCCGCCGCCACCCAACAGGGTGTCACGCCCAGCATTTCCAGCCAATTCGTCGTCCCCACGAGATCCGTTCAGCCGGTCGTTTCCAGCTGACCCACTCAACGTGTCGTCGCCAGCAGATCCAATCAACTCGTCGTGCCCGTCTCCACCGTCGAGCTGGTCATTTCCGTCATCGCCCTGCAGCGTGTCATTGCCAGCCCCACCAGCCAGTTGATCATCCCCGTCTCCACCAGACAGGATGTCACTGCCCTCTCCACCGTCGATGGAGTCATCGCCACCTTCTCCGTTGAGAACATCGACCCCATCGCCGCCAAGCAACGCGTCATCCAGGCTGCTGCCGGTGATGGTGTCATCACCAGCGCCACCATCCACGTGTATCCGAGTGGCCCCCAAATCCCGACCACCGGCGTCAATCGTGTCGGCCCCTCCCTGGCCATTGATGGTCAACATCACTGTCGGAACCGTGGCTATGGTTCCGATGGTGACCGTGTCGCGACCGGCTCCGGCATCAACAATGACCTGGGACACCGTGTCCCCGATCGTGATCGTGCCACTGCCGTCGGTCACCTGTAACTGGGACGACGCATTCTGCAGAAATTCGACCTGGTTGTTCCGACTGTCTCCCTGCACGAGCACCGTGTCGGCGTCTTCTCCACCATCCAACTGGTCGGAACTGTCTCCAAGGCGCCAGACCAGTTGGTCGTTGCCCGCTTCGCCAAACAGGGAATCAATTCCACCTTGCCCCTGCAAGACATCGTCACCGTCCCCGCCCCAGACCACGTCGTTTCCACCACCACCAAAAATCACATCGTCTCCATCGCGTCCCCGCAGCACATCGGAGCCACTACCACCGTTGAGCAAGTCGCTATCGCCTGCCCCGACCAGGGTGTCCTGGCCGCTCCCACCCAGCAACGTTTCGCCGGTAAGAGCTCCACTGCCAGGTGTTCCCGGAGTCCCCGGGTCACCATCACCACCGCCTGTCACAGCAATATCCAACTGGTAGGTCTGAACCACGTCCTGGGCACCGGTGACACGAGCGTAGTAAACGCCACTGCTGCCCAGGTACTGGTTGGCGATCAACTCGGTTTCCCCGAGACCACCTGAACCGGAACTCGCCAACACAGTACTTCCGTCCGGGCCAATCAATTCCAAGGACAGGTCACTCTGGACCGACGCGTCAAAACTGCTGGACGATCCGCCCTGGGGTCCCTCGGAGTAGGTCGGTCCCACCGGAGACAGGGTGATCGTCGCAGTCGCACCGGAAACGGCCGAGAACCGAAACACGTCCGTGTCGGAGGTTCCGTCGATGCTGACAAAATCGACATGGCTCAAAGCCACCGGCACATCAATCGTGCCATCGCCATCGCCGTCGACCAGGCCAGTTGCATCCGCCCCCAGGGTGACCGTGGCATTATCGATCAGTCCCAGGTCCGATGCGGTGGCCGTCGTGTCGTTGTCAACGTAGGCATCACCATACATTCGCTGGATAGCCAGGATGTCGTCGTACTGTGGCCCGTCGTACAACGTGCTGACTGTCGGTTCCATCAACTTGGACTGATCAACGGGAATCACATGATTGAACCCCATGCCGTGACCGTGTTCGTGTGCCAACACGTTACGTAGTCCACGAGAGTTGTCAGCGGTTCCGGTATAAAACGAGTCCGCGGTGTCGATCACCATGTCCCCGTTATTGGGAAAATAGTTGAAAGCCAGAATGCCAAAATTGCCGTCGATATTGCGTCCGGCAATCCGGACATCGGGACGGACACCCTGTGATCCGGGACTGGACGGGAACGCGGCCCCATCGTCGGCCGGTTCAAAGATATAGGTGTTGCCGGACAGCTCCGCCCAGCGATCAAACATCTGGACAAACAGCCCGTACCACGTCCGATTGGTAATATCCGTACCACTGGCTGTTTCATTGTAGATCGTATCCAGCCGCGCGATCAGGTCGCTGGTGGCCGAGGTGTCCGTCGCCGTCCCGTCAGGCAACAATCCCCAGGTGATCGTCGTCGGATCACCCTGTTGAAGTCCTGTTCCATCGACAGCAGTTGTTGTCCATCGAGAGGCCACTCGATAACCGGCCGCATACAGGGCCGCGAGTTGTTCTTCTTCCTCCTGGAAGATGTCGTCGATGTAGTCATCCGGAGTACCCGGAGCAAACACCACACAGCCAATATCGGGGTACGGAGAGTCTGCCTCGACGCCCGCGAACGGAGGATCGTCCTCGACAATCGTCACCCGGCCCAACTCATCCTCGATCAAGGCATTTCTGGCACCAGACAACACCACCCCAAACGACTCATCTCCTTCAATTTCGGTGTCACCCAGGACAGTGACGGAAATCGTCTGAGTCAACGTGCCGGGGGAAAACACCAGTGTTCCGGAGGTCGGCAGGTAATCCTCGTCCGCAGTTGTCGCCGTGCCATCCTGGGTCTCGTAATGCACCGACACGGTCTCGTCATGTGCACGAGACAACGTCACTGTGACATTGGCTTCTGACTCATCGACCAGCCCGTTGAGCACGACACCAACATTGTCGATGGCCCACGATTCGTCATCCCCACCCTGGTATCCGGCACCACCGGCATACCACTGGATCGTCACCGTGCTGGCGGTATGGGGAATTGCATCCAATTGAGAATCGAGCCCGAGATCCCAGGCCGAATCATTGACGTAATACCGGTGATTCCCCCCAGCCGGTATGAACAGGTCGCTGCGATTGTGTTCCAGCATCACCCCATCGGCGGGGCTGTACATGTCGTCGGACAGCAGGTCGAACGTGTCGTCCAATGACTGTTGGTCGAAGGCGACGCTGTAGACCAACTCCCCATCCACAACCACGTTGAAGAAATCCTGATAGTCGACCGGGTCAGCCTGGGCATCACCGTTCGCGGTGTTGCCATCCCAATTCTCAATGACTGCCAACAGGAAATTGACGTCCAGGCTCGTGTGGTCCGGCAAGTCCGTCAGCACCAGGGTGACGGGTTCAGACGGTTCACTCCCTGGAAGCTCAACCGTTCCACCGGTCGTGTTGTGCAGAAATGACCCGGAAAACACGTTCGTATCGGTGCCCACGCCATCGTAACTCTGAACGTCGTTGAGTTGCGCCGAGTTCGAAATCTGGCTGAACTCGTCGGGCATCCCTGTCTCAAAATCCGTGAAAAACACTTGCTCGCTGCTGTCGTCATCCCCCTCGGGGTTCGCTGTACCGTCACCAATCGAAAGAGTCCATTGTTCATCAGCATCGAGGTAATCCGCGCCGGCACCACCATCCAAGTGGTCAAAGTTCAAGCCACCAAAGAGCTCGTCAGCCCCCCCCTGGCCTCGCAACACATCGTCGCCCGATTCGCCCTCAAGCAGGTCACCACCAGGCCCACCAAAGAGACTGTCATTTCCGTATCCACCCGAGATCGTGTCGGCGTTGTTTCCGCCATTCAAACGATCATCTCCAGGCCCACCCAGCAGTTGGTCGCTGCCGGCTCCACCATTGATCGTGTCGTTCTCGTCGCCACCGTCGAGTGAATCACTCCCACCCTGGCCCGACAGGAGGTCGTAGCCACCGTCACCCGACATGTCATCACGGCCGGCACCTCCAAACATCACGTCGTCGCCAAGATCTCCATTGAGAACATCGTCCCCACCACCACCATTGAGCGTGTCGTTGCCCTCACCGCCAAAGAGAACATCCTTGTCGTGATTGCCCTCAATCCAGTCATTCCCAAGATTCCCGAGCAACGAATCCTGGCCATCACCACCGGTGACTGTGTCGCTGCCATCATCACCACTGATCTGGTCCTGGCCATCGCCACCACTAAGTTGGTCGTTGCCGTTGCCGCCTGAGATCAGGTCGTCTCCATGACCTCCGTACAACTGGTTGTCACCATCACCGCCAATCAGGGTGTCAGAACCATGGCCACCGTGAATCACGTCGTTGAAATCGGCGCTGGCAATCACCGTATCGTTGCCCTCGCCGGAATCCACATCGATCGTCTCAAGACTGCTGAACGCAACCGAATTGAGACCACTCAGATCGATCCGGTTGTCCCCCTCACCGGTCGTGATAAAGAGTGTCTTCAGCGACGACGTCGTGAGCGCAACGCTCGCCTCGGCCTGGCCATCGACCCTCAATTCAACCTGACCGGAATTTTGTGGATCCTCTCGGATCACCAATTCCTCGTCACCATCGGCAAGTACCGTCAGACGCCCATCCAGATCACTCCAGATTGTCGTCACTGCTGAGAGCAGTGTCCGATCTTCCAACGCTTCAACCGTCGACCGGCCTATCCTGGGAAGGCGTCGTCGGGTCTGTGACGTGTGGTGGGTCAGTCGGGCCCGGAGCCCAGTCAGCCAAGATCTCAAATGCATCGTCCCATCCCTGGGGTTTCATCATCCCT
>CAWVUS010000182.1:0-10805 GCA_963933195.1 uncultured Planctomycetaceae bacterium | reverse complement strand
TCGCCGGACAGGAATTCAACGCTGGCCACGCCGGTTTCCCCGCCTCGACGCGATTCGATCATCGATTGCAGCAATTCCAGTCCGTGGAAGTCGTAAGACTCCAGTGGTCCGCCGTGAATCGAGATGGCCTCGTCGATCACCTGGCCGGGCGGCAGTTCGAGGTTGGGCCGCCGAGTGGCCAGCGGAACGGAGCTGCCGGCCATGAAGGGGATCTTGTGCTTCCTGGCTGTCTGGTACATCTCCAGTGCCCAGTCCCATCGGTAGGAGAGGTGCTTGTCGTTGAAGACCGGTACGAACCGTTTCGAGCGTTTCATGGTGGCCACGATCTCGTCGAAGAACCGTTTCCGAGGGTACTTGACCTGGCCGAGTTCGGTGCGGGGGTAGTTGCCGTGTTCACCGATGGCGAGCACGGCGTCGACGGCCAGCGTCTTGCCGCCGACACACAGTGCGTCGTTGATCGTCTTGAAGACGGGCAACTTGTAGGCCTTGGAGAGTGCCGGCGTCATGTCTTGTTTGCCGGGCCGCTGGTCGGCGTAGATCGAGACGATATCGACGCCGGGATCGGTCGGGACGCCGTTGAAAAGATACGGGCCCAGGAAATTCTCGAGGATGACGTGAGCGTGGGACCGGTAGGTGCAGTGGGTGTAAATCGCAGCCACGCGGGGGCGCGGTTTCGCGGCGGCGGCCCATGCCGTGCCGGCCAGTGGGATCGCGATCGCACCACCGGCAACCGTCTGAAGCAGGCGGCGACGGGAGAGTCCATCTTGAGTTGCTGTGGGCGGGACAACAGAAGGACGCGTCGGGTCACTCATCGAGGTGGTCCAGGTTTGAAGGCAAGGGATTTGCGTGGCTGGGCATTCTAAGGCGCGGCGCGGGTGGATGCACTCGATTGCACCGCCCCACGGACTACCCCAGCAGCATGCCGGCGTATCCAACAACCCGTTCGGTGTCGCCGGTGGCTTCTGCCGAGGTGGCGTACCCGGTTCTCTGGCACCGTGTCAGTGTGCCCAGTCGCCGGAGTGTCTCCATCACGATCACCGCAGGCAGCACGCCACACATGCTGATATTGCCGTCACGGACTGTGCCCAGCAGGGTGCCAGGTTCGAGTGTCTCCATGGCGGAGAGTGCCAGTTCGTCAAGCCGTCGATTCTCGGCGTCGGAGGCAAAGTGGTTCATGTCGCTGGAAATCAACAACAGTGGTGGAGTGTCGAGTTGTTCGAGGACCGTGGCCAGGTGTTCGGCGAAACCACGGCACGCATCCAGGTCGCCGCTCCCCACGACGATCCCGGTGACTTTCGCGTGTGGGGCGAGATGGCGGATCAGGGGCAATTCGACCTCAACCGCATGTTCTTCACGGTGAGCTTCGGCATCCAACTCGAGCCCCGGAATCGCCTCGGCCAGCCGCCTGGCCAGTTCCGGGTCGGCGGCCATGTCCCCACCTGGCAATGTCCAGGATTCGTGCGGTGAGACGGCCCAGGGGACACCATGGCGGGTGTGCTTGGGAGCGATCACGATGACCGAGTCGGGGATTTCCAGGGCTGACAACGTCCGTGCTGCGATGGCTCCGGAGAACCTGAGGCCCGCGTGCGGGACCATCGCCGCCGGCCAATGGTCCGGGGCGATGCTTGACGTGTCGACGTCGGAAAAACAGTCCTCGACCTGTTGTTGCAGGGCTCCGGGGTCGTCGGGATAGAATCGGCCGGCAACCCCCGGAGGCCTCGCTCCGTTGGCAGTGACGCCGCGTGGCACCCGATTCATGGTGAATGCCTGGCGTGTGCCGATCCCCGCGAGGCTGTACACCGAGCCGGCAGTGCCGCGAGGCAATTCCACGTCGGCCAGGCAGCGTGTGATCAATTCCTCGGGTGTTGAGTCGAGATCCCAGTGCAGGGCGAAGCGATCCGACGAGAGCACCACCATGGCCCGGTCACCACGATCGGCTCCGGCCAATTGGGGCGCGTCGGTCCGTCCATGCATGGCCGTGTCGACCAGGACGAGGAGGTCGGTGGAGAGTCCCTGCACCTGCCTGGGCCCGATCTGCGGCCTCAGTTGACCGGCGAGGGACTCGGACAGTTCAAACAGACTCGATTGCAGGGGCATGCCGGAATTCAGAGCCAGTCGGCCCTGCGTCATCGGTTTTGCATGGCCCATCCAGTTGGACTGCAGTACCAGTCCCTGGACCTCGCCATCGGGCACATCTGGCAGATACGGACTCGTGACACCACCGGTCAACAGGGCCTGGATATTCGAGTTGCAGAATTCCGAGTAGGTGACGACCTGTGACTCGTCGAGGAGATGCTGTGGCGAGTTTACGGCAACCGGGTCCTGGGCGACTGGGCCCGAGAGGCAGTCGCCGTCGAAGATGAACAGCCGGGTGTCGTCATCCTTCCAGGCCGTCGGCGGGAGCTTCGCCTTGATACAGACCTGGTCGAGAAATGTCTCGGCGTCCCAGTTCTGGTCGGTGGCGACCCCCGGCAACAGGAGCCCCCTGTTCTCCCCGCGGATCACCTGGAGGCCATGACGGCCAATGGTGACACGCTGGATTCTCGCCTCACCTCGCTCGGTCACCTCGGATGGCCCGTGCAGTAGCCAGACTTCCATGTCGAGTTGGTCGAGTTCGTTGGGCGAGATCGGGGGGAACCGAGGATCCTCGCGGGCCGCATTGTGAGCCGCGCGTTTGAGAGCCTCGTCCAGCCGAATGGGTTGCCCCTGCATTCCCATACAACTGCGGAGTTGGCCGTTGCGTTTGAGGCTGACGAAGGCCCCCGAGAGAACCTGCGAGGCGGTTCCGGCGAGATCCGGGTCGGGCCAGTCGAGCGGGCGATCGAACACGGCGGCGGTGACCGCCCGGGCGGCCGCATCGACGATCACCTGCTGCTGCTGTGAGTCGATTGCACTGTCGGTACTGGAACCCGGAGACGGTTGAGCCACTGGAAGGATCCCCTGGGTGAAGACGGTGTCGATTTGTCCCAGCTCGTTGTGTGAGTCGTTTGGCACGATGGGCAGGGCAAACCGTGACATGTCGACGGGTTGCCGTTTCCGTCCCCAGTCGCCTGGTTGAGTTTCGAAGAGTCCGTCGATGGAGGTGCCGCAGTATCGGCAGTTGCCGTTGTCGAGATTCCAGGCCCCCAGTTGGTGCCAGTCTCTTTCGATCAACAGTTCCTGGCAACCAGGGCAGTAGGTGCTTTGACGTGGAGTGTCGTTGACATTGCCGACGTAGGCATATTTCAACCCGGTCTCGAGTGCGATTTCACGCGCCGTGATCAGTGTCTCGTGTGGCGTTCGGGGCGTGTCCTGCATTCGGAAGTCGGGATGAAACGCCGTGAAATGCACAGGGACGCAGTCGCCGACGTGTTCGAGGATCCAGTCGCACATCCGTTTCAATTCGTCGGGACCGTCGTTCTCGTCGGGAATCAACAGGTTGGTGATTTCAAACCACGTGTCGGTTTCGTGCTTGAGCCAGACCAGGGTGTCCAGGACAGGCTGTAGGTGTGAGAGGGTCAGATGCTTGTAGAAGAGCTCGGTGAAGGCCTTGAGGTCGACGTTGGCGGCGTCGAAGCATTCGAATACCGGTTGCCGGGCGATGTCGGTGATGTATCCGGCAGTCACGGCGACGGTCTTGAGACCCACCTGGTGGCAGGCGGCGGCCGCATCGATGGCGTACTCGGCCCAGATCACCGGGTCGTTGTAGGTGAAGGCCACGCTGCGACAGCCGGTGGCCAGGGCAGCCTGGGCAATCGCATCGGGGGTGGCCTGTTCGCTGAGGCGCTGGATTTCCCGGGATTTTGAAATGGACCAGTTCTGGCAAAACTTGCAGCCGAGATTGCAGCCGGCCGTGCCGAAGCTGAGCACGGCGGTTCCTGGCAGGAAGTGGTTCAGCGGTTTCTTTTCGATCGGGTCGATGCAGAAACCGGTGCTGCGTCCATAGGTTGTCAGCACCATCTCGCCGCCGACGTTCTGGCGGACAAAGCAGAAGCCACGGTCACCGTCCTTGAGCAGGCATTCTCGAGGACACAACTCGCAGAGGATGCGTTCACCTCGACGGCTCCACCACCCGGCTGATTTCAGCCCATCGGCTCGTTCGGTGGTTGGCGGCAGGAGGACGGAATCGCTCATCGTGGCGAGGATACCGGGACGCCAGGCCTGTTGTCGACGGGGATCCCCGAACGAGCACGTTGTCGGGCCTGGGCGGCTTCGCTCGCTCGCCCAGCTTCTTCCAGGCAACTGGCCAGCATCAACCAGGCACTGCGATCTCCGGGCTGGCGATCGACATGCCTGGTCAACCGACTGATGGCTCTGTCGTTACGGCCTCTTTCTCTCAGGACACCGGCCAGGCTCTCGACGTACTCGCCCCGTTGCGGATCGATCCGGCACGCCGTTTCCAGGTGCGTGATGGCAATGGGCATCAATGTCGGATCGGTAGAATCTCGGGAGGCCTGGCCGAGCAGGACGCCGAGGTTGTTGTGGACGCGAGCGGTCTCGACGTGACCGGCACCGAATTGGTGTTCGATCAACTCGAGGGCCGTGAGGTAGTGCTGGCGGGCGTCGTCGAGCCGGCTGCTGGAACTGACCAGGTTGGCCAATTGGTTGTGCGCCAGCCAACAAGCAGGATTCTTGGTCAGCGTGTCTCGCCAGAGTTGTTGCGGAGACCGGTAGAAGCCGACCTGTTGCCAGGTCATTCCGGCAAGCACCGTGACAAGTGCGATCGAAGCGGCCCTCTGGGTCAGTCGGTCGATGCCGCGAACCCGGGCAACGTGGGCTGCTCCGCCAACAAACAGGGCGAGCAGACCCGGCATGGCGATGTACTGGTAGTGGTCGGCGACCAGCGAGTAGCGAAAGAAGTAGATGTCGACGAGGCCGAGAACCGGCCCGAGACTCAACAGCGTGTAGAGCACTGCGGCGAGTGGCCCGCGGTTCAGACCGGCCCGTGTGGCCCACGCCAACGTTCCCAGCACGGCCACACCGGCACACAGTGGCAGCCACTGCACGACCCGGGTGGGGTCGAATGTCCACAGTGGGTACACGAAGCTCAACTCGATGGGGAGCAGTGTCTTGTGGAGATAGAACCAGGCGACCGGTCCCGTGGCCATCAACCGCTCGGCCACCCCGGCATCGCGGATTGTTTCTCCGCCAATGGCCCGGACCTGTTGGAACCAGATCTCGACGCCGCTCATCACAATGGCCACGACCAGAAAAGGGATCGCGCGAAACAGGTCGGTGCGGGTCACGCGGCCGTTTTTCCACCAGGCTCGCAGCAGCAGGACCAGTGGCATCGCGACCACGGCACCCTTGCTGAGCATTGCCAGTAGGAAGGATCCGAGTGCGACCCGGTAGTGCCATCGGCGGTTTGATTGTTCGAACTCGAGAAACTGGTTCAACGACACCAGGTAGAACAACATCGCCAACACGTTCTTGCGTTGAGTGATCCACGCGACGGATTCGACGTTGACGGGGTGGACCGCGAAGACCGCCGCGACCAGCCACGCTCCGGGGATCTCGAGTCGCGCCAGCACGCGCCACAGCAGCAGGCAGGTCATGGCGTGGCACAGGACGTTGACCACATGGTAGCTGGTCGGGTCGGGCAACCCGGTGGCGGGATCGGTGCCAAAGACCTGGTGCTCGAGCCAGTAACTGGTCCAGGTCACCGGCCAATAATTGAAAGCCTCGGAAGAGAACCAGACGGCCGAGAGGCCTCTCTGGTCGACCAGGGCCAGGATTGCGGTCAGGTCGTCGTCATTCCAGATAAACCCGGCGTCGAGGACCGGGTAGTAGGCAAACACGGTGATCGCCAGCAGGCCGACGACCCGCCATGTGGAGGCTGGCGACGGGCCTGGATCCGTGTCGGCTGGAATGGTTGACGAGGTGTTCATGGCGAGGGAGCGTTGGTGGCCGAGGCGGCAGGAAGGAGGCTGCGGACGAAAGCTTCCAGGGAAACTGCTGCGATGCCGTGAGCCACCCGGTTGGGATGGTGGTCGGTTGGGTGGACCCAGAGTTGCCGCGCGTCCTTGTTGCGGAAAGCGGGCAACAAGTCGTGGGCCGGCAAGCCGATCTCGGCACAGGCGGCCTGGACAAAATCGTGAATTGCCGCGAAGGGATAATTCTCCAGCGACATCAACTCGGGAAAGATGGCCAACCCGACACGGAATCCGTGTGTCCGGGACAACTCGACGATTCGCTCCAGTGAGGCTCGCGATGCGGCCCAGTCCATGTGTTGCGCGGCCTCGTTGCCGCTGGAAAAAAATGATCCGGGATCGGTGAAGTAGGCCTGGCTGTAATGGGCGATCATCCGGCGACGCAATTCTCGGGCTCGCCACGAGTACTGACACCAGTCGATCAGCCGTGAATGACGGGCCAGCCCGGTTGGTTGCAGGTAGACACCGTCACCTTCGCCGTTGTTCCAGAAGGCCACGGCCGATTCGTCGCGGTAGACATCGTTGAGGTAAAAGATGACGAGAACGAGGTCGGGTTCGAGCCCGAGCCAACGCCGCTCCAGGGTGACCTGTTGGTCCCTGGTGTTGTAGCCCTGGGTGCCGGCGTTGAGAACTTCGACGGGCTGTTCGTCGTCGAGTCGATCTTCGAGTCGACGAAGGAAGGTGTCCGCGTCGCGGACGCCGACACCGAAGGTGAACGAGTCGCCCAGTCCGAGCACCCGGAGCGTGTCGGCCGGCTTGTCGCGAGTCACCTCGGGGCCTCGCAGTCCCAGTGCGTTGATTGTCATCTCGACACCGTTGTCGGTGTCGAAGTGCCCATGGGGATTCGAGGCGTATTCGACACGGAACCGGGCCCGGGGGGTGTATTGTCCCATTTCGATTCCGGCCAGTGGGCTGTCTTGCTTGATCAGGCCATTGGCCCACATGTCGCTGCGACGAAAGGATTGGCCGTCATAGGCGCTCCAGCGAGGTGGCCTGTAGCGTTCAGGTTGGAGGTCGGATAGTTGGAGGATGGCCTCGGCGGTGATGAGGCCGATGAGCAGGCCAACGCCAAGGGCCAGCAGTCGTTTCCGGCCACGGGAGGGCGAGAGTGGCATGGGGGCGTCCAACGCGATCGGCTGTGTCGTGGCGAAAGAGGTCGAGTGAGTGTTTTCGGGGTGTCCGGCCCCGTCGTGATGGTGAGGTGCAGACGCACGCCTGTTACTGATCGCTGGAGGCGGGCGGAGTGCTGTCGTCTGGCTTGTTCCGCAGTCCTCCGATCACGGATCCCACCCAGCCCACGCCGATGTTGACGGCGAGTGCCATCGGAGAGATCCACTGGAAACTGATCGGGTCGTTGCAACTTCTCCGCACCTCGCCGGTCACCTTGTCGGTGATCTCGATGAACTCGGTCCCCAGCGTGTCGGGATGAATCCCAAATCGATCACACAGCATGTAGCTCAGTGGCCCCGAGAAAGCGATGACGACGGCGGTGATGGTTCCAGCGACGACGCCTGCCCAGACGGCGTAGCGGTTGGGCTTGCGGACGAACAATGCGAAGAAGAACAGTCCGAAGATCGGGACAGTCAGCAGGTTGACTGTTTTGCCAGTCATTTCCGTGATGTTGCCCTGGATGAAACGCATCAGCGTGCTGCTGAGCACGACGATGCCGCCGATCGAGAAGGCCAGGACGCGGGCCAGTTGCAGTTGCTGTTTCTCGGTGAGAATTGTCTTGCGGAAGCGACCGATGTAGTCCCGCAGCACAACCGCGGTGACCGAATTGACGCCCGAGTCGATACTCGACATCGCCGCGGCAAACATCGCCGCGACGACCAGTCCCGAGACACCCACGGGCAGGTGGTAGGCGATGTAGCGGGGGAACAGCTTGTCGGCGTTGTCCTTGAGATTGATCGAGGCGGGGAGTTTGTCGGGGTTTTGTTCGAAGAAGGCCAGGACAGCGAACCCGACAGCACACAGGGTGATGGTGACGGTGGTGCCGACGATCAACTGGGTGGCGAGCGCCCGCCGCGCGGCACGGGCGTCGGTGGTCGCCATGAATCTTTGCACGGTCGTCTGGTCACCCCCCAGGGTGGCGATGTACCAGATGGTGGAACTGAGCAGGGCGCCCAGTCCCGAGATCCGCAGCTTGAAACTGACGGCGCCGTCTTCGATGGGCAACAGGGGTTGGGAGTCCCAGTTGGCGTGCCATGCGGTGGGGATCCATCCCAGTCCACCGAAGTCCCAACTCACCGTCATCACAACCAGGATCGCACCGCCGAAGAGCAAGACTGTCTGAAGCAGGTCGGTGATCACGACGGCCTGCAGGCCGCCCAGGGAGGTGTAGATGACCGCGACCACGCCCGTGATGGCAGCCACGATGGGGATCCACTTCGCGTCCAGGCCCATCATCACGGTCATCGCTTCGGAGGCCAGGTAGACCAGGAGTGTCATCCAGACCAGTCGCAGTGCCAGGAACATCGTTGCTCCGAGCAGTCTCAAGCCCAGCCCCAGTTTTTCTTCCAGCAATTCGTACGCGCTGGTCACACGGAATTTCATGTAGATCGGCAGCATCACGAAGCCGACCACGAAGAAGACGACCGGGAGTCCGAGTATCGCGATCTGGTTGACCGGTCCCTTACCTGCGGCTTCACCGGGAACGGAGAGGTACGAGATGGTGCTCAACAATGTCGCAAACAAGGACACACCGATCAGGATGGGGTTCATGTTCCCACTGCCGGTGAAGTACTCCTGCATCGACTTTGTCCGGCGGCTGAAATACAGCCCCAGGCCGATTGTCGATAC
Source organism: uncultured Planctomycetaceae bacterium (assembly GCA_963933195.1). Classification (GTDB taxonomy): domain Bacteria; phylum Planctomycetota; class Planctomycetia; order Planctomycetales; family Planctomycetaceae; genus UBA8437. The sequence continues at coordinate 2,097 of CAWVUS010000182.1, read as the reverse complement.
GGCGTAGAGAACAATCAGAACCCAATCGAGCCACTGCAGGCCGGTCACCGGCGGGGCGGTTTCATTTGTCATGACGCGTTACCAACTCTGCGGGGGTCGTCGGACCATCTCGTTTCAGTGTCTTTTCGTTCTCACTTGGCCAGGAACTCTGCCAGCGCCAGGGCCATGTGTGACATGCCCATCCCTCCCCGTTGCTGGTGCTCTCGCATCTGTGGTGCGAAGGCCTCGAGCGTCTGCTGGGCGTAGGTGCGGTACTTGGCGTCACCGGTGCGCTTGGCCAGCCGGACCAGGTTGCGAACGCTGGTGCTGTTTCCCGAGGGGAGCACGCTGTCGAATCCATTTTGTGTTCGAGCCAACAACTCCTCGTGGTTGTGCGAGGTGAAGTAGAAACCGTGACGGGTCTTGTCCCAGTACAGCGAGATCTGTTCGTCAGTCAGTTTCTGGGCTTCGGTCAGCCATTTCTTGTCCCCGGTCGCCTGGTGCAGCGCCAGCAGTCCTTCGACAAGGAACGCGTAGTCGACCAGGTAGGCGTGCAGCTTGGACTTGCCCTGACGGTAGGTTCTGAGCAAGTGGCCGTTGGAGGTGTCGTGGAGCTTGGCGATCAGAAACTCGGCGGCTCGAGTCGCGGCCTGGGTGTACTCGGGTTTCTTCAACACCCGGCCGCCGTCGGCGAGGCTGCGGATCATCAATCCGTTCCAACTGGTCAACACCTTGTCGTCCAGCAGCGGGGCCTTTCGCTTGATCCGTGTTGCCAGCAGCGTCTGGTGCATCTTTGCGACCCGCGTCGTTTGATCGGTGTCGACGATTGACTGTTCCAGCGGAATGGCCCGGTAGAGCACGTTGCCGTGTTCGAAGTCGGGTTCGTCGACCACACCGAACAACCTGCGGAACAACTTTGCATCGGCTCCAAGCAACGTATCGATTTCGGCCCCCGACCAGACGTAATACTTGCCCTCGATCGTGTCGGTTTCCGCATCCTGGGCCGAGAAGAACGGGCCGTCGGGGTCGGTCATGTCACGCAGCACGTAGGTGAAGATTCCCTCGGCCACTGCGCGGAATGCGGGTTGTCCGGTCCGGGCGAATGCGTCGACGTACAGGCCGGCGAGTTGAGCGTTGTCGTAGAGCATCTTCTCGAAGTGAGGCACGTGCCAGCGACGATCGGTGCTGTAGCGATGGAAGCCACCGCCGACCTGGTCGTGGATGCCCCCGTTGGCGATTGCCAGCAGGGTGTGGTCAAGCACCGCGGTCGCCGGTTTGTCCTCGTCCTTGGAGTTCTTTTCCAGTCGGGCGATGTGTGCGAGCAATTCGAGTTTGGGAGGAGTCGGAAACTTGGGGCGATCGGCCCGGCTGCGATTGAAACCGATTCCGCCGTAACGGGTGTCGTGCGAGTTGATCAACGAGGCGACCGATGCTCCGACCAGTTCGGTGTCGAGTTCTGCGGAGGCCAGGACCAGGCGACGGCGTAATGACTGGCGGAGGGCTTTCGTCAGCACCGTGGCATTGTCTTCGGCGGACTTCTTGTTCTCGGTCCAGAGCTTGTGCATTGCCTGGAGCACACCCAGAAAACCGGGCGGACGGTTGGGCTGGTCTCGCGGTGGGAAATATGTTCCTCCCGCAACCGGACGCGTGTCGGGGGTGAGAAACATCGAAAGCGGCCAGCCGGTTCCACCGCCGGTCTGGGTGACATAGATGCCCAGGGCAGTCATGTAGATGTCGTCGATGTCGGGTCGTTCCTCGCGGTCAATCTTGATGTTCACAAAGTGTTCATTCATGAACTTGGCGATTTCCGGATCCGAGAAACTCTCGCGTTCCATCACGTGACACCAGTAACAACTGCTGTATCCGATTGAGAGAAAGATCATCTTCCCCTCCTTGCGAGCCTTCTGGAGAGCCTCGGGGCCCCACGGGAACCAGTCGACGGGGTTGTGAGCGTGGAGCAACAGGTAGGGGCTCGTTTCGCCGGACAGGCGGTTGGTTCGCTGTTTCTCCGGAGCCGCCTTAGCCTTGCCGTGGTCGGTTGTTGCGGGTGGCGTGGCTGCCCCGGTTTTTTTGGCCGGCTCTGCGGCCGGTTTTGCGGCCGGTTTTGCGGCCGGTTTT
>CAWVUS010000181.1:0-10822 GCA_963933195.1 uncultured Planctomycetaceae bacterium | reverse complement strand
GGCACGATCACCGAAGACGGCCTCAACACCACGCTCAACCTCTCCAACGTCGGCGGCCTGACCATCGACGCCACCACCGGCAGCGACTTGATCACCGTACAGGGCAATGTTTCAGCCAACACGATTGGGGTCATTCGAGCGGCCAACACGACCGTTGCCGTCGATGCACTGCAGGTGGCGACAATTGTCTCGGCCAACACCGAACAACTGTTGGTTTCAGGCGGGCTGGGCGATGACACGATCGCTGTCTCCGGTACTGGAGGCCCGGCATTGACAGTTGATGGTGGTGGAAACACCGATGGGGTGTTTGCTGGTGACACGCTCGCCATTACCAACACCGCTCCTGGCACAACCATCGTGAATGCCGCTTCAACTCCCGATTCCGGCTCAATTCAGACACCCGACACCGCGAACACGACCAGCTTTGTCGGAATTGAAATCGTCTCGCTCTCAGCATCAGCATCGACAGATGATCTCCTGATCTTGGGCACCGATGCGGACGACACCATCACGATCAGCAACAACCTTGCCAACGTGAACGATCGAGCGGTTGTCTCGTTCTCTTCGTTCGACGAACTGACCGTTGTCGCTCTTGAAGGCAACGACACAATCACGGTCAACGCAACCACCCTGACAGGTGTGACCGGAATTCTTGTGAATGGCGATGGTCCGGGCGGCAACACCGGCCACGACAGCCTGAACGTGGCTGGAAGCAGCGGAGCCGACGCCATCGGCGTTGCTCCGGCGAGTTCCGCCAGTGCTGCGGTGACCATCGCCGGAGTCACCACCACCGTTGTTCGGGGTGAGTCGGTACTGATCGACGGCCTCGAAGGCAACGACACGCTGACTGTGACCACACCGACCGGTGCCACCACGACCGGCCTGACACCGGGCAGCACCGTAGACTCGGGTGACGTGCAGGTCGGCAGCCTGATCCCGCTCGGCTTCGAAAACCTCGGCGCCACTGGCTCACTGGCAATCGACGATGCGGACACCGCGACCGACGACACGCTCGTGTACCACGGCACCGCAAGTGATGACAGCTTCGGTATCTCGGCAACGGGAATTGTCACCCTCAACAGCCAGGTCGGCGTCGACGTTGCCGGCGACATCGCCACGCTGACCCTCGATGGCCTCGATGGTGATGACACGTTTGCTGTCACTGCCGGCCACGGCATCGGCACCGTCAATCTCGCCGGCGGCGGCCCCTCCGCCTCGGACGTGGCCAACCTGGCCGGTGACGGCACCGCCGTTGCAGCCAACCTCAGCGACCCCTCCAGCGTCACCGGTGGTGGCCTGGGCACGATCAACCTGCCGGGAATCGAGACGGTCAACATCGACGCCGCGACCGGCGACGTGACGGCCAATGGCACGACCGGCGACGACGTGGTCACCTACGCTCCGACCGGTGCCGATTCCGGCAGTATCACCGCAGGTGGCCTCAACACCAGCTTCAACCTCAGTGGCGTCAACAGCCTGGCAATCGATGCTGTCAGCGGTGACAACACCCTGGCGGTCCTGGGAACAACCGCAAACGACACCTTCACGATCAGTGACTCGGCTGTCCTGCACGATTCGCTCCAGGGAGTCGATTCGATCAGCAATGTCGGCGCACTGGCAATTTCCGGCCGCGAAGGAGCCGACACGTTTGACGTCACTCCGGGCTCGTTGCCAATCTTCATCGACGGCAACGATCCGATCGGGGGCACGCCCGGCGACACGCTCAACATCAACAGCGGCGGAGCCGTCGTCACCTCCAACATCGGGCCCGAGAACGACGAGGGCAGTTTCGACGTGGCCGGCACCGAAACCGTCAGCTACGACCACATCGAATCGATCGGGATCACCGGGCCGGGAACCGGCTCGGCCATCATCAACGGAACCAATGGCGACGATGACATCACCGTGATCGGCACCGGAGTGAGCGACTTCACAGTCAGCGTCAATGCCCCGACGGCGGTGCAATACACGAACTTCACCTCGCTGGTCATCAACGCCATGTCCGGCGACGACGACATTGACGTCGACGTCAACGACCTGTCCATTGGCACCTTCACGGTCAACGGCGACCTGCCCACAACCAGCGGCGGCGACCTGCTGTCGGTCTCCGGCACCAACGCCAATTTCTCGCCCACCAGCGACGACCAGGGAACCATCACCGCCGATGCCCAGGCAATTGCCATCAACGGAATGGAACTGGTCTCCTTCGACGGTGAAACGGCCAACGGACTGCTGACGCTGACCACACCGTCCTCTGCAGACAACATCACCCTGTCACCGGGCCCGACAATTGATTCCGGCGACATCCAGGCCGCCAGCCTGCTGGGATTGCACTTTGGCAACCTGGGATCAACGGGTTCGGTGTCACTCGCCGATTCCGCTGGCACGCGAAGCGACTCCCTGACTGTCACCGGCACCACTGGCCACGACACGTGGGCCTTGGCGGCCACCACAGGAACACTCACCCTGAATGGCCAAGTGCCCATTGCGACACCAGGCATCACCACGGTGACCCTGTCCGACACCGATGGAAACGACAGGTTCGAAGTCCGTGCACCCCAGCCCTACACAGCCATCATGCTCTCTGGCGGCCAGGGCGGTGACATCGCCACGGTGGTTGGCACGACGGCCGCCGACCTTGTTTCCGTGGACCTGGGCATTGGACACGTCAACATCGCCAGTACCGTGGACCTCCTGAACATCGAATCCCTCCACGTCGACGGCAACGGTGGTGACGACACGATCGACCTTGATGGTGCCGGCCAGTCCAGTGACCTGGCCGACGTGCATGTTGTCGCAGCCACGGCAAGCGGAAGTGACCTGAACGTCTTTGGCACAGGCGGCGAGGAGACGTTCCATGTCACGCCAACATCCGACGGGGCAGGGGGCTTCCACGAAGCCGACAACGGCCCCTCGACCACCTACATTGGTTTCGACGGCGGCACAGTCACGTACCACGGCGGCCTTGGTGTCGACCAGTTGACGATTCACGGTGACGACGGCGAGGACACTCTGACCTCCACCGCGTCAGCCATCACGCTCAACGGCAGCGAAGCCATATTCTCCGGAATGGAGAGACTCGAGATTCACTCGGCCGGTGGCGACGACAGTATCACGCTGGCTGTCACTGCCAACGTCACCAAGTACGTCGACGCGGGCGACGGGAACGACGTCGTCGACGCCTCCGCCGCCACCGACGGAACACTCATTGGCGGAGCCGGTGACGACACGTTGATCGGCACACCAATCGCCGATCTGATCGACGGCGGCGATGGAAACGACAGCCTGGTTGGCCACGGCGGCGATGACATCATCATTGGCGGCACCGGCGACAACACGATCTCCGGCGGCGAGGGTGACGACGCAATCACCGCCGCCGACGGAAACAACGTGGTCGACGGGAATGAAGGTGATGACCGAATCACTGTCGGTGACGGAGTCAACACCATCAGTGGAAACGAGGACAACGATTACATCGTCGCCGGTGACGGTGGAAACCAGGTCCTCGGTGGCGATGGCGACGACTCGGTCTTCACCGGGGCTGGCGATGACGTCATTGCAGGTGGATCCGGAAACGACAGCATCCTGTCCGGCGCGGGTGCCGACATCGTCGACGGCAATGACGGCAACGACGTCGTCGACAGTGGGCCGGGGCACGACGTAGTTCACGGAAACACAGGGGACGACACCCTGGCCACCGGCACGGGGAACGACGTGGTCCACGGTGACGAGGGCGCGGACCTCGTGTCTACCGGCGATGGATCCGACATTATCCACTGGCGTTTCCCTGACGGTGATGACGTGTTGCAGGGCGGGGATGGCACAGACATTCTCATCGCCGAGTTTGACACCGGTGACGACATCGTGGATGTGAAGTGCATCCAGGCACCGGGCGACGATTTTCTGCGGGTACAGATCGAATCCGGAGGTGGCATTCTCGACATTGCTGGAGTCGAGGACCTGGACCTGGACTTGATCGAAGGAAACGACGACATCGTCCTCAACGACTTGATCTCCACCGAGGTCGGCCTTGTGCAAGTCGAACTGGGCACCGGAAACGATTCGGTCCACGTGGTCGGCGCCGACGGAAAAACATACTCGCTCTCGGCCTCTCTCGACGCACTGACCGCCGAGGTCCACGTTGACGGCCTCTCGGCACCTGTCCAGATTTACCCCAACGACGGTGTCACCGGTGGTGAAACACTGGAGATCATTTCCGGCGAACGAGACGACAGCCTGACCGCCTCGGCCGATCTGGCCGGAGTCATCTCGGTACAACTCCGCGGAGCCGCTGGCAACGACACCCTCTCTGGCGGTGATGACCTCGCCGGTGGTGAAGGGGACGACCTGTTGCAGAACGCCTTCCCCGGCGCCAGCCTGGCAGGACATTCGGGCGAGGACACGTTTGTCGTCGGCTCGGGCAATGTCACGATCGACGGAGGTGCGGATGAAGACACCGTCGTACTGAGGGGTACCGCGGGCAACGACGTGATCGACGTCATGCAACCCAGCAGCACCACGCTGCAACACTCCACCGACGGCGTCTTCGGCGGAACCTTCACGTCGGAAATCGACACCCTGGTCAGCGGAACCCTCGAGGCGATCCGCGTCGAGGCAGGGGCGGGCACCGACATCATCCGAGTGACCCAGGGCGACTCGATCAGCGACAGCTTGCGTGTTGACGTCGACGGCGGCGCACCCAACGCCAACGATCGCCTGAGCGTCGTCGATGCCGACAACGGCAACGTGGTCATCCACCGCATCAACGCCAACGAGACGTCCGGTTCGGTGAACGTAGGAGACCTGGCTCCTGTCTCCTACGAGGGGATCGAATCCCTGACAGTCACGCCGCTGGACAACCTGACCGCAGGAACCGGTACCGATGGCGCCGGCCGCCTGGTCGTCTTCAAGAACGACTCCACGGAAAGCAACAACTCGCTGCCGAACGCGACTTACCTGGGCAGTGGTACGAACCTGAACCTCGATCCGACCATCGACCCGGGCGGATTCGGGGCGTTCGGGATCCCGGGTGACGAGGACTGGTACCAGTTCGTTCCGTCCGAAACCGGCACCGTGGACTTCCAGGTCTCCTTCGAACAGATCGGCACCCTGGGCAACGGCAATGCGGGACTCCCGGGCGACGGGAACCTCGACATCGAGGCCTTCGACGTCAACGGGGATGCCATTGGTTCCAGCACGACGACAACCGACGACGAGCGGCTGACCGTTCCGGTCGTCGAGGACGAGATCTACTACCTCCGCGTGGCCGCCGCGTCGGGAACCGATGCAATCAACGTCTACAGCTTCACCGCGGTCAACGAACCGGCCCCCGTACCGTTCCAGGTCGACCTGCAATCCTCCTCGGACTCGGGACGCCATGACAGCGACAACATCACCAACAATACCGCGGCCGTCCTGGACATCTACCTGGATGACGACCGACTCGAAGAGTACGCGAACCTGGACCTGGTCGCCGACACCGACTTCTTCGTCGACGTCTTCAACAACGGCGTGCTACTTGGTGCCGCCACGTTCCAGGGCCCGTCCACCGCAACCGACAACAACAGCCGCTGGGAATTCGCCACGACCAACGGAGACCTTCAGGAAGGCCACAACAACTTCCTGACTGCGGCCGTCCGCATCCGTGACGCCGCCACTCCCCAGGTTGATGGCCGGGGAGGGTTCTCGACACCCCTGCAGGTCACTCTCGACACGATCGCACCTCCGATCAGTATCATCGGCCTGGCCGGTGACGGGTCCGACACCGGCGTCGAAGGTGTCACCGCAACCGTGGGTGACCGAATCACCTCGGACACCAGTGCCTCGGTTACCGGCACCAGCGAGGCCGATGCGATCATCAGGCTGTACGCCGACTCGACATCCGACGATTCGATCGCGACACCGGGCGAATTCGCCCTGGCGATGGCCTCGCCACTCGACGGAAACCACGTCTTCACAGAGGCGTCATGGACGACATCGTACGTCCGGGACCTGAACGACCCCACCTCCGCCAGCAGTTTCGCTCTCGACGGCTTGCGTGAGATTGTCGTCACTGCCGAGGACATTGCCGGAAACGTCGGGACACCGGCCGCGTTCGACATTTTCGTCGACACACAGGGCCCCCAGGTCACGGCTGTTGAAATCAACAACGCCGGCAATGCCTACGACCTCTTTGATCCCAAGCCCTCGACCGACGGCCCGACACCGGCCGTCAACTCCCTGGTCATCAGTCTTCAGGATCTCGCCAACCGCACCGACGCTGACCCGGGCTTCCTGTACAACGCGTTGCAGGATGAGACTGCGTCCGACGCTGGCGCCTACACCCTGGTTGGGGACAACGTCGGCACAATCGCCATCGCGAGTGTCTCCACCAACTACGACACCGCCACCAACGGATCACCAGCCACCAGCAACATCACGTTGACCTTCAACACGCCGTTGCCCGACGATCGTTACTCCCTGGCAATCGACGACCTGTTGGTTGACCCGGCCGGAAACTCGCTCAACGGCGAAAGCAACGCCAGCCAACCGGTCGGAAACCCGAGCCTCCCCACCGGCGACAGCCAGCCGGGCGGTGACTTCCTGGCACGCTTCACCGTCGACAGCCGGCCGGAGATCGCGACCGTCGGCCAGTCCGGCATCCTGGTCGACGCCAACGGCAACTGGAACAGCGACCCGACAACCGGCGACTCCGTCAACCGCGATCTGAACTTCGCGTTTGGGATCCAGACGGACGCGATCTTCGCGGGCCAATTCAACGCATCCACGGCCACGGTCACAGACGGATTTGATCGACTCGGTGCCTACGGTCGGGTCAACGATGAATTCCGCTGGGAACTGGACTTCGACAACGACGGGGTCCTGGACTACTCGGCTGTCAGCGGAACTCAGGTCGACGGGCTTCCCGTCGCCGGCGATTTCAGTCCTTCCCATCCCGGTGATGAAATCGGCCTCTTCGACGGGAACACGTGGTTCCTCGACACCGAGGGCGACAACAACCTCGGTGGTCCCGGTGACCTGGTTCTGGCCAGCAACCTGTCCGGCCTGCCAATTGTTGGAGACTTTGACGGCAACGGCACCGACGACCTCGCGGCTTACAGTCCCAGCCTGAACACCTTCACCTTCGACTTGGATCTCGATGGGATCGGCGACGCCGCCATCTCCTTCGGTTTCCCCGGTGTCCTGGACCGGCCGTTCTCCGGCGACTTCAATCTCGACGGAATTGACGACATCGGGCTGACGGTTCCCAACCAGAGCGGCAACGCGCCGGCCGACACACTCGAGTGGTACCTCTTGATCAGCGAGGACACTGCTACCGGCTCCCCCCTCGCCGCACTTGACCACTCCTTCGCACCAATCCCACTGGGGAACGACCAGTTTGGCCAATACGGCAACAATCTCTCCGTTCCCACTTTCGGCAACTTCGATCCACCGGCTTCCACCTCTCCACCGTTGGCTGCCAGCTCGTCCTTCGATCCCAGCACCGGAGAATTGTCGATCACCCTCAACAGTGGTGCCAGTGTCCAGGTCGACTCTGTTGAAGACACTGTCCAGGTGCTGATCGACGGACAGGTGGCTCCCGACCTGGGAACGGTTCTTTCCCGAAACGTGACAAATCTTTCAGTCCAAGGCAGTCATCAAGCCGATTCCATCGACCTGGCCGGCGTGACTGTGAACGCTTTCGATCGGCTCCAGGCCACCACCGTCTGGGCCGGTAATGGAAACGATTCGGTAACCGGATCACAGTTCGCCGACACCGTCTGGGCCGGCGGTGGAAGTGACAGCGTCTCCACAGGCGACGGAAACGACTGGATCAATGGCCAATCCGGGAGTGACGTCATCCATGGTGGTTCGGGGGCGGATCGTATCCTGGCCGGTGGGGGCCATGACGAGATCCATGGCAACGATGGAAATGACTTTGTCCAGGGGAACTCGGGCAACGACGTTCTCGTAGGTGGGCCGGGCAACGATCGTCTCAACGGTTCGGGTGGAAATGATCAACTCCTCGGTAACGCCGGAGACGACCGACTGCTCGGCGGTGGCGGTCGCGATACCGTCGATGGAGGAACGGACAACGACTTCCTGAACGGCCAGGGTGGCGCCGACCAACTCGATGGCGGTCCCGGAATCGATCGGATCAAGGGAGGTATCGGAAACGACCTACTACAAGGCGGCGACGGTAACGACCGGCTGATGGGTGAAGCCGGCGATGACGTCCTGTTGGGTGGCGACGGTGATGACATCCTCAGAGGCCAGGACGGAGCGGATGAGCTAACAGGTGGCCTGGGCGACGACCTGATCAACGGTGGCCAAGGATTCGATCGTCTCGTTGAAACCTACAACGGCGATTTCCTGCTTACCGACACAACCCTCACGGGACTGGGAACCGACCAACTGATCGGGCTGGACGGAGCGACGTTGACCGGTGGCGATGATGCCAACACCTTGGACGCTCGAACCTTCACCGGCGTCGCCACGTTGATCGGTCGCGCCGGAAATGACCGCCTCTACGGCGGAACAGGGGATGACGTGCTATCCGGCGACGCCGGCGACGACATCCTCGTGGCTGGGCCAGGAAATGATCGGCTGCAAGGCGGTGCCGGAAACGATATCGCACTCGGTGGCGCGGGAGACGACATTCTCAAGGGGCAGGGCGGTTCAGCCGACACCCTCGACGGTGGATCCGGCAACGACACCTACTTTGGTAGTGCCTCGGAAATCGACGAAGAATTCGCCGACCTCAACGCGTGGATCGACGATTTCAGCTAACACGAAATTCGGTCACTCACGACCGTGGCCAGTCGAATACGCGGCCGGACTAATTGTCGTCTCGGACCGTCGTGGCTGATTCGTGTCCAACAGTTTCCAGGCCACCGGACTGGTCGGTCCCTGCGTCTGCCAGCACCTCTTCCAACGCGACCGACGATCCATGGGCATACCCGTCCCTCCAGGCCTGGATCCGTTGCTGGCCACGGCGAGAACGGAAGGCGCTTCCCGAGTAGCGATTCGGAATCGACGGGAGGCTTTCCATTCCGTAGATCGCCGTCCGGAAATAGCCGGCCTTGAACCCGTCAGCAAAATGCTGTTCGTGGTCAATGCCCCTGAAGATTTCAGTGGATTCTTTCCAGGCGGCCGACGCAGCGGTTCTCGTTTTGATCGATATGACCGAATCGCCAACCCCCTCGCGGAGTTCAGCACATCCGGCAAACAAGCCGACCAACAGGCCGGCAAAAACGAGGTTTTTCATCGACTCGAATCCTTTCGAGAACTCTCAGTGGCACAACGAAACCATGGCTTCCCGCCACAGGTCATTCAAACCGTTATGCCGCCCCTTCTCCTGTCGCAAGCGCGTTCGAACCCCTCAACCGACACGACAGATCATTGACAGCTTTGTCTCACTTGCCGCCGACGGTTTCTGCAGCAACTGGCCTGATCGTCTTGGAATCCAGGGAGTTCCTGACAACGCACTGCAACGCGACACCAGCCGCGCGGGCGGTTCCGGGATCCACATCATGGATCACGGTCACAATCGCCGGAATCGCCCGCTTCGCACTGGGCCCATACGCGCCCAGCGCCAACACCGCCGATGCCCGAACGTCACTGTCCGAGTCCTTGAGAACCTTGATCAATTCCGTAATGCAACGTTCCCTCTGGCCATTCGTTGCTGACTGCATCGAAAAGGCTGCTATCATCCGCACCCTCTTGTCTTCCGACGCGGTCAACTTCAACAACGCGTCGGTCGCGGTCACATGATTCCCATCGAGCCGCAACATGGCTTCAGCCATGTGCACCTTCGCGACGCCACCACGCAGCATGAGTTGCTGCCCCAGGGCCGCCATAATATCGGCGTGCCCTTTCGCTCGGGTTCCCAATGTGTACGCCGCCAGCGACGCTTCGAAATCGGGTGCGGAATCGACTAACTGTATCAGCGCCGCACGTCCCGCTGGGTCACTTGCATCCAATTCCAGTTGCGTTTGCGCGGCTGCGATTTGTTCCAAAACTGTCAGCGGTAGAATTTGGCCATCACGCAAACGTTCCGTCACCCCGGTTCCGGCAGAAGGATCGATTTCACTCGCCCCTGTTATTTCGTCAACAAACACCTGGTCGGAGTTTGATCGTTTTTTTTCCGACACATTTGTTTTTGTTCGCGCCAAAGCATCGTTGAGACGTCTCCACAACGGAGAGCGTTCAGCTTGCGAAGTCTCTGTTTTTCTGGACGTCACTCCCTTTCGAAATTTTGCCCACGCCTCCCGACTCTTAGCGACAAACTGGCTGCCGAGCCCACGTGTTCGCGTGCCATCCGATTCCGGGACACCGGTTTCCAATCGGCCCGGGATCAGAGGGAACAAGCCATCCACTCGTTCTTTTGCCTTCGTCAAAGCACTTTGTGTTTTCGGTAAGACAGCGTTCCCGGGTACCGGTTGAAGCGGTTCGGCTTCATCAGAATCCGCAACTGGTTTGGCAGCCACAATCGGCTGCCCGTTCTCATCCAACTTCTGAATCGGGCGATTCAGCGCCGGACTTGTTTCGGCAAGCCCATTGCGTTTCAGATACTCCGGGATCTGCGGCTTCGGCGGAACTACCCCCATCTCCTCAAAATCCGGTCGCTTCGGCGCTGGCTCGGGGACAATTTTTTGAAGGTTTCCCCCGACTCTCCCGAGAATCTTTCGCGTTTCCGATGTCTTTGATCCGGATATTGAGTCCGCCGCCACCTCGATTTGGCCAGCCTTAGTCTTCAGCCTAGCCTTCTCGTCCCGGGTTGCCTTTGCCGCCAGTCGAGCCTTCTCGGCCTGAACAGCCTCCGCCGCCAGTCGAGCCTTCT
>CAWVUS010000180.1:0-10874 GCA_963933195.1 uncultured Planctomycetaceae bacterium | reverse complement strand
GCAAGGTCACTGACAAGTTCCTCGACTCCTTTGGAAGCCAGTTCGTCATGACCTTCCAACGCCCCGTTGACGTTGTTGATGTATGCGTTGTGGTGTTTCCCGTGGTGAATCTCCATCGTCCGCGCGTCGATATGCGGTTCGAGCGCGTCATAGGAGTAGGGAAGTTCTGGAAGCTCGTACGCCATGCTGTTCGTCTCCTGGGATGCCCCCTGTAAATGGCCGCCTCACTTGGCGACACTGGTTCAACATTGTACGGGCTTCCTTCCGGGCAACAACCATAGCACCACGTAGCATGCAGGCGACCTGCGAACTACAATCACCAGACAGGCCCGGTCAGTCTCCACACCGGACCGCTCTTCACTCCACACTCTCTCACCCCAACCGTCGCATGCCTCCTGCCTCACTGATCGCATTGCCGGTCTACAACGAAGCCGTTCACGTCGACCCAGTTCTTGACGAGGTCCTGAGCTATTGCCAGGACGTGCTTGTTGTTGACGACGGCTCCAACGACGGTACCGCCGCTCGCCTGGCAGGCCGCACCGACATCCGTGTCGCCACACACAAGGTCAATCGTGGCTACGGCGCTGCCCTGATCACCGCATTCGATTATGCCATCTCGCATGATTTTGAAATCGTGGTCACCATCGACTGCGATGGCCAGCACGAGCCCAAACGCATCGACAGACTGATCGAGGCCCTCGAAGCAAACAGCGCCGACATTGTGTCGGGCAGCCGTTACCTGGAGATCACCAACGACACGCTGCCTCCACCCGAGGACCGCCGCCGAATCAATGTCGACATCACCCGAAAACTCAACGAGGCACTCGACCTGAACCTGACCGATGCCTTTTGCGGATTCAAAGCGTACCGCACCAAAGCCCTTCGCCAACTGGCTTTGAATGAACCCGGCTACGGGATGCCGCTGGAATTGTGGGTCCAGGCGGTGAGAGCCGGCCTGCGGATCGTGGAATACCCTGTCCCGTTGATCTACCTTGACGAAGAGCGGTCCTTCGGCGGATCGCTCGACGACAACAACCTCCGGATGTCATACTACTTGGAGATCTTGGACAACGCCCTTGCCGCCACGCCGGCGCGCTGACCCCAAGCTTCCTCCTCCCCCCGTTTCGCCCGGGTCCCCAGTTCCAGTGCCCGTGTCGTCGCCCACCATCGTCCCCCAGTCTCGCCGCATCCCACAACAGGATGGCGGTGTCCTGGCCGACCCTCCGCTACGCCATGCGGCACGGATCGCGACCGAAACCCGACACATCTCCAGCTCCAGTGACGTACGGGTTGCCGGCATCACGCTGGCCGACTGGAGAGACAACGTCGCGACAGACACGATCGCGGCGGCGTGTGAGTACGCCACTCGCAGTGGACGGGTGCCCCCTCCGCATAACCCGGCTGGCCCACTGATTGTCGGGGGGCACCAGCCAACCCTGTTTCACTGCGGAGTACTCTTGAAGAATTTTGGGCTCTCGCGACTGGCCCGACAGACTCAAGGAACCGCGTTGAACCTGATCGTCGACAATGACATCTCGACACCGCATCACCTCGCACTCCCGGACGGCTCGCGTGAACAGCCGGCTACGCGACTAGTCCCATTTTCAACCGACAATGCCGCCCGGCCATGGGAGGACATCAAGCCGTGCCTGTCTGGTGCGTTCACCGGCCTTCCCGACAGGGTCGCCGACGCACTGTCGCGATGGAACATCTCGCCGATCCTGCCGTCCATCTGGCCCGCCGCAGTTTCGGCAGCCGAAAAGGGCCACGGGCTGGCCGAGTGTCTTTCCGCCGCTCGCATTTCACTCCAAGACCACTTCGGGCACGGCACACTCGAATTGCCAATCTCACAACTTGCCACACGGCAGCCGTTCCTGCGTTTCATGGCAATGGTCCTGCTTCACGCCGATCGTTTTCAGGGTGCCTACAACAGGGCACTGGATGCCTACCGAAAGTCCAACCGCATCCGGAGTCGCACCCACCCCGCCGCAAACCTCGAACGTCACGACACATGGCTGGAAACCCCGTTCTGGTGCTGGAAACACGGCGACACGCACCGGCGACGACTGTTGGTCCGACTCACTGACACCACCATCTCGATCAGTGACGGCGGCACGCTCGAAGAAGACTGTCGCCTCGGAACCGATTTCGACCTCGACACACTCGCCACCCACCTCCAACAGTGGCAACAGGGAGGTTTGAAACTTCGCCCCAGTGCGCTCTCAACAACGCTGTTCGCGCGAGTGTTCCTGGCCGACCTGTTCATTCACGGCATTGGAGGCGCGAAGTACGACGAGGTGACCGACGCGTTGATGGCAGATTTCTTTGGGATCGCACCGCCCCCATACATGACCCTCTCGGGCACACTCCACCTCCCGCTGGGTGGCCCCCACGGTGTTTCCGTGGACGACCGCAGCCAACTGATCTCGCGCCGGCGGCGGATGATTTACAACGCCCAGGACTTTTTGTCCGACGGACAGGCCGCGAAGTTGTGCGAACGCAAATCGGTACTGATCGCACAACAACAGGCCGACAGCCTGGAATTTTCCGACAGTTCCATCCGAGAACGCCAGATCCGTTATCATGAATTCCGGGACGTCAATCGGGAACTCAATCGCCACACCATCGGGGCCCGCCAGGCTCTTGAAGGCGACCTGCAACAACTCGACCGTCAACTCAACGCCAACAGCGTCCTTGCCAACCGGGAGTTTTCGTTCTGCCTGTTCCCGGAAACTCGGTTGCGAGAGTTTCTCGACAACTCCCTGGCAGACCTCGACTGACATCCACCCGGGACTGGTCGCCGCCGACCTCCGTTGTTTACCATCACACGTCGCCAGCTTTCGATGTCTTTACCAGGAGCCCGCACCGTGGCAGCCCAAAGCAACCAGTCACGCCAGTCCCACTCTCGAGCCAGCCGCACCCAACTGCCTGGTCGATTGCTGGCATCGGCGGCCATGATCTCCCTGTTTGCCGCAGCCACAGCGGTCGCTTGGCCTGTCAAGGCCGTACCCGGCACCCAGGCTCGACTCAAAGCCGACTTGCAGTTCCTCTCCGCGGACAAACTCGAGGGACGCGGCGTGGGCACCAAAGGTTTGGGACTCGCTGCCGATTTTGTTCGTGATCAATTCAAACGAGCGGGACTCGACGTGAAGCGAGTGGATGGAGATGCCTTCCAGAAATTCTCGCTGGTCACAGACGTCAAGCTGGCCTCGCCAAACGCGGTCCGTTTCATCGGGCCTGACGGAAAGGCTCACGCGCTGACAACTGGCGATGATTTCGAGGTTTGTGCCTTCGGTGGTTCGGGCACACTCACCGGCGAACTCGTGTTCCTCGGTTACGCGATTGATGCCCCCAAAGCCCATTACAGTGACATCAGGGGCGTCGACCTCAAAGGTAAAATCGCAGTCATCATGAGGCGGACTCCCTTGCAGGACGACGAGGACGGACCTTTCGCCGCACCCCACGGTGGAATCTCGCCGCACGCCGCACTCCGTTCGAAAATCAGCAACGCGTTCGGGGCCGGTGCCAAGGGGATCATCTTTGTCAACGATCCTCATTCAAATCGCCACAACGCCCAGCAGGAACTCAACCGCGCCCGCGACGCAGTTGTCTCTGCGGCGATCGCTTTCGACGGCACCAAGGCCGGGGACGACAAGAAACTGGCTGAAACCCGCAGACGACTCAAGGCGGCCGTGCAACGCCACCAGGGTATAACCGCCAGCCAGAAGGCGGGCCCCGCCGATCCGTTGATGAAATTCGGTTACGGTCGCTCCGGAAATTCCCGAAACATCCCGATTGTGCATGTCACCCACAAGGCACTTGACCCGGTCCTCAAGGCCGCGTTGAAGACCAGTCTTGCCGGCCTGGAAACAGCAATCGACAAAGACTTTCGCGCGAAGAGCCAGGTCATCCCTGGCTGGAAAGTTGAACTAAAGACGTCTATCGAAACCGTTCGAAGCGAAGTCAAAAACGTGATCGGCGTTCTTCCGGGCAAGGGACCCCACAAGGACGAACTGATCGTGATCGGAGCACACTACGATCACGTCGGACTCGGCGGCCCCGGTTCCCTGGCACCTGGTTCCAAGGAAGTCCACAACGGCGCCGACGACAACGGGTCGGGAACCGTCAGCTTGATCGAACTGGCTCGACGACTTTCAGCCCGAAAAGAAAAATTGCCTCGCACATTGGTTTTCATCGCGTTCACGGCGGAAGAACTCGGGTTGATTGGATCGGCGCGTTATGTCGACAACCCGGTCTTTCCACTGGAGAACACCATCGCCATGTTCAACATGGACATGGTCGGCCGACTCAGGAACAACCGTCTGACCATCTTCGGCACTGGCACTGCTCCTCGCTGGAACAAGCTGGTGCAAACCACCGGAAAACAGCACGACTTTGCGTTGTCACTCAAACCCAGCGGATTCGGCCCCAGCGATCACTCTTCGTTTTACGGCAAGAAGATCCCGGTGCTGCACTTCTTCACCGGCACCCACAGTGATTACCACCGACCCGGCGATGACTGGCCCAAGATCAATTTCTCGGGCATGGAATCCATCGTCGAGATGCTCCAGGAAATCGTCGTCAACACGGCGTTGGAAAAACAACGGCCCAAGTATGTTGAGATCAAGAGCCGGGCACAGGTGAATCGCACTGGCAGTCGCCCCTACTTCGGGAGCATCCCCGATTTCGGATCCGACGGTCAAAAAGGCTACCCGATTTCTGGAGTTTCTCCCGGGAGTCCAGCCCAGAAGGGTGGCCTCAAGGGAGGCGATCTCATCGTCCAATTCGGGCCCACCAAGATCGGAGGACTCGATGACTTTGATCTCGCCCTACGCAAGTTCAAGGGCGGCGACGTGGTCAGTGTGATCGTGGTCCGAGACGGCAAGAAAAAAACGCTGAAGATCACTCTCGCCAAACCACGCTAAGCATCTCAGGGGCGGAGATAGACGATCGACACGTTTGTCGTCAGGTCCATCGGCACTCGTCCCTTGACCGACGAAAGACTTGAGTTGTAGTCGAGTAGATAGCCCAACTTCAAACTCCAGCGATCGTCGTCGTCCAACGGAACCAGCACGGCCGTATCCGACCGAAAACGAAACACGTCCAGAGCCACCACGCTGGGTCGCATCGTCGTCTTGGTCTCCAGCCGTGTCCGCTCGAACAGGGGCCATTCGATCTCGAATTCTGCAAACAATTCCTCGGTCACACGCTGACCTTCCGACTCACTGTAGAACTCCAACGTCACCGCCGGCCCCAGCCGCACCAGGATCTTTCGATCCTCCTCGTCGACGAATTTGTAGCCGACCCCCACCGAACCGACCCCGCGGTAGTCCACCCCCTGGAATTCGTTGTATTCATGCTTACTGGTGATGTAGTACAGCCAGCCGGCTGGCTGCTCCCGGTCAATATTGCTGTCCAGGAACCAGCGATTCGTGTTCCTGACACCGTTGACCTGCCCGAATCGGCCACCCCAGTCAATCCTGTGCAATGACGTCTCTCGCTCACGCAGGATCACTCCCGCAACCCGTACGAAGTCCTGGTCCGTATTGCCCTTCACCACCCTCGCACCAATCTCCAAACGCTTCGTCCACACGCGAGCCACCTGGCCAGCCTCATCGACCAAGGATCGCCAACGGGCTGTCGCAACAGGCAACGATGCACCGACCGGAAGCCAGCCATTGCCCTCGACCGCCTCCGGAACCGTCACATCTTGGCCGGGACGTTGTCCCTCAATCGCTCGATCGACAACTGGCCGCCACCCTGAAGTGGGTGCCCCCGATCCCTTGACCATCGCCTCCGCTGCCAATGCCGACACTGCCGGGACACAGCATGTCACGACCAGCCAACTGCAGAGAATATTCCCGCAACGTCGCATTCGGTTTCGCGAAGCTCTTTGACGATTCACAGAAAAGGGTGCGGAATTCTAGTGGCCGTCACCGATGGGGTAAAGACGAGCCCTGCGATCAGTCAAACGCATCGAAAGCTGGGTTGCCGACCGCCCGAACAGCCGACACAATGGCTATGCCGCCCCCGCACGGTGCAGGGGACACACACGACATTTCGTAGCAGATGATCCAGGACGGATTGATTCCATGGCGAAGCAAGGTGCCCGCAAAAAATTGCCCAAGGAAGTGGCAATCATCAACGCCGACAACTGCACAGGTTGTGAAGCCTGCCTGGAAGTCTGCCCAGTCGACTGCATCTACAAGGTCCCCGGGTCATCGATCTCGGTTCTTCAGACCTGGTGCGAAATCGACGTCGAACGCTGTGTGGGTTGTGAGGTCTGTGTCCACATTCCCACAAAACGGTCCGACCCTTACGAATTGCTGGTCTGCCCCTGGGATGCTATCGAGATGATCAAGACCGCGGATGTGGCACACGCGGTTGCCCAAAAAGGCGGTCCGGACGACTACTTGCGTGAGAATTGGGACCGAGTGGTCGAACCGGCCATCCGCATGGCAGAACTTGCCACTGCCAACTCCTAGAGCCACCGCATGGGCCATGCCCTCCGAGTCCTGATCACCGACCGTGCGTGGCCCGATTGTGACATCGAACGGGAAATCCTGGCCGACGTCGGAGCCGAGGTCGTCGAGCCAACCTCAACCGACGAAGACGAGTTGATCCAATTGGCCCGCGATGCTGACGCGATCGCCGCATGCTGGGCCCAGGTCACACCAGCTGTCGTTGCAGCCGCACCACGCTGCAAGATCGTCGCCCGCTTCGGCATTGGCCTGGACAATATCCCCGTTGCAGCCTGTACCGAACGAGACATCCCGGTCACATTCGTCCCCGATTACTGCATCCCGGAGGTGGCCGACCACACGATAGCGCTGTTGCTCGCTTCACTGCGGAAAACGGCTTTTTACCATCTCCGAACAAAGCGAGGGGAATACAACCTGGCGGCTGGCCCCACTCTCAGAAGGCTCGCCGGCCTCCAACTTGGATTGGTCGGACTCGGACGAATCGCGCAGGCAGTCGTCCCCCGGGCACGCGCCCTGGGACTGCACGTGGTCGCCAACAGCCTCTCACAACACGATCACGGAACCCAGTGTCCGATGATCCCACGGGACGAACTTTTCCGTTCCAGTGACGTCATCTCGCTCCACTGCCCACTGACAGAACACAACAGGCACCTGGTCAACGCACAAGCATTCGCCGCGATGCCAAGCCATGCCGTCCTGATCAATACCTCTCGCGGTGGCCTGGTCGACCATGACGCCGCCTGGCAAGCACTGGAACAACAGCAAATTGGTGGCTTGGCCCTGGATGTTTTCGACCCGGAACCCCCAGACCTCAACCAACCTCTCTTCGCCGATGAACGCGTGATAGTCACGCCACATGCCGGATTCCTTTCGCAGGAATCGGTTGAAGAACTCAGGCGAAGAACCGCACACCAGGTTGCCAACGCATTGACCGGCCGTATGCCCGAACACGTTGTCAATCCGGAGGCCTGCCACCACCTCGGGGCCGACGACACCGTTTAGCGACTCGGTTGAACTGCCTTCACCGCCGGGACAGACAACGACGCTCCCTGGTGGGCCGGCAACTCCGTTTCACCCGCAGTACGAATCGTCACCACCTCGTGTTTCCGTTGCTCGATTCGTTCGCCGCTGTCGGTTTTCAGGCTGATCTCGAGGTACCGGTTCCAGTCAGCATGCCGGGGCACGCCGCTGATGGCATCCACGGTCATCTCGCCGAAGGAATGCCCTCCGCCCAGCTTGACCGACGCCGAACCACCGACCAACTTCACCTGGGTGGCTCCTGCACCCGACGTCACGCTCGCAAGCATGTCCAACGTGATCGTGTCCTGTCCGGTCGACTTGACCGAATACCGAGTGTTGATATCCATCGGAACCGGCAATTGTACGCGTCTCGTTTGAGGTGCCGGTGCGGTCGCAATTGCGCCCTCACCACGCCCCAGAAGAACCATGCCAATCTCATCTGCGATGAATTCTGAAGCCGGTGTTCCTTTCAAGTCGCCGCCGTAAACCGTCGCTGGCACCTCCGTCAGTTCCAACGCCACTCCGCCACCGGTGGTTTGAAACGAGAACCCACTACGCGCCAATTCTTCCAGGTGCTCAAGTGATGACGGGACAACCGCGTCCCGGACAGTCGAATCGTACGAGAGCGCCTCACCTGGCAAAGTGTGCGAGTAGACAATCCGACGATATGACACCCGGTAACTGAAATCCCCTCCACCGCGAGCTTCAACCCGGACATCAAATTCCGCGGTCAGTTGAGCCCGACTGGTCTCAAGGCCGTCAGGAGAAGATTGCGACAAAGTCTGCGCAACCTGTTTTTCCAGAGAATGAACTGTCGGTTCTGACAAACCCGCCAGGAGTGCCGGTTTCGGCGACCCTTTTGCGTCGACCAACGACGTCTCTCCATCTCCCGCCGCCAACTCCTCTTCAAGCAATAGATCACCTTCGTCGAAAGTAACCTGCTCCGACGACTCATTGAAACAACCGGCTGCCGCCACCAAAGTCGACAACACCGCCACCTGAAACAACCGCAACATCCAATGCTTGCCCATTCCGTCCACTCCGTGGCGAAATCGATATTTCGACGACACAAATCCGGCGAACGATAACAATCGCGACTTGCTCTGCCTAGAGCAAACCCGAGAATCGCCTTTCCAGGACAATGGCCACGATTCGTTTTGACAACACTCTTCGCCACAACAGATCACAATGACTACAGCCAAAGGGTGCGATGCGGAACCGTGACCGACCGTTCGGATTTATAACATTTTCCATAACCTGTTTACTCAAACGCATTTACACCACCACTTCGCCTCATTTGCAAAGACAAAGCTCAGGTTGGTACGTTATCCGCAACTAAACCACTCAGACAGCCTGATCGCAGGGCAATCAGTTTGAGAAAGGGAGCGGCCATGAGACACCAATCAAAACCAAGATTGAACCTTCATCCCAGTCGCGACGTGACATTGACCGGCATTGTCAGTTTCGTGGCTATCCTGGCACTACTGCTGACGCCATCCATCGCGATATCTCAGAAAACCTCGGGCCGTTCTTCGTCTGCCAGTTCCGGTCGCTCTTCAAGCAGTGCCTCCCGTTCCCCGAGATCATCGAGTCGTTCCAGTCGCTCGAACCGCACCGTCAACCGTTCGTCTTCGCGGTCAGGTTCATCACGGAGTTCGGCCGCCCCGTCATCACCACGCTCCTCCTCGACACGCTCTCCCTCGAAACGCTCTTCCTCGACACGCAGTTCCGCCTCACGCAGTCCCAGTCCCCGAAGTTCCACCTCCCGCAGCCCATCGTCCCGCGGCACGGTCAAGTTGCCCTCGCGTGGATCGAGTCGTGGTTCAGCACAGCCCTCACGTTCCAAGACAACTTCCGGACGCAGCAAGTCAGCCAGGCCCGCAACTCGCCGGACAAAGTCACCGGCAACCTCGCGAACCACATCCCCGTTGCGCATCCCCAAGTTGCCCAAAACGGTCACCACCACACGAACCTCAAAGTCGGCGGGACCAATCCCTCGGTCCTCCTCTCGCACCCGTCTCCCGTCGACTAATTCAAAACGTGATATCCGAAAACCGTCGCCGTCCTCAAAGCGGGAGCTCCGCGCCCCTTCCACGGCCACCAAACGGGGGACCAAGGCACCGGCCAGCAGTTCCAAACGAGATGTCGCCAACCAGCAGCTCGTCCGGCCGACCAAGACCACCAAACGGGGAACCAAGGCGCCGGCCAGCAGTTCCAAGCGAGATGTCGCCAACCAGCAGCCCGTCCGTCCGACCAAGACCACCAAACGGGGAACCAAGGCGCCGGCCAGCAGTTCCAAGCGAGATGTCGCCAACCAGCAGCCCGTCCGTCCGACCAAGACCACCAAACGGGGAACCAAGGCACCGGCCAGCAGTTCCAAGCGAGATGTCGCCAACCAGCAGCCCATCCGTCCGACCAAGACCACCAAACGGGGAACCAAGGCACCGGCGAGCAGTTCCAAGCGAGATGTCGCCAACCAGCGGCCCGTCCGTCCGACCAAGACCACCCCATCAACCAGCCCCCGTGGCTCGTCTAGCCGTTCTGAAAAGCGGTTGTACACCCCTTCCAAAATCACGGCACGCGACACCAATCGAAACTCCGCCCTGACTTCCAGGACTCGAAAGGACATCTTTTCGAGAATCCGATCTCGAAATTCGGCAAAGCGAAACAACTCCCCCTCCAGCCGCCCCTCTACGTCGGCGGCGGCCAAGCCTCGCAGAGGCGACACCCCGTCTCCCCGCCCCACCCTCAAACGCACGGTTGAACGCAATGGGAAGCTTCGTGCTCCGAAGGGAAAGGTTGGCCTGGCCAGCCGACGTCCCAATTTCGCAGACCGTTTGAAAACGGGTCAGTTGAGGCGGCTCTCCGACACCCGGATTGGCCGTAAGCTGGATTTCCAGCGACAGTTCGAAATGTCGCGCCGCGGCGACGTGGCACGTCGCCTGAGCTTGTCGAGATCGCTCAACCGAAACGGCGGCTGGAATTCCCGCCGCTATCACGGGCGCGTTCACAACAGTTTCGTCAGCCTTCATTTTGGCAGCTGGTACGCTGGCCCATCCTGCTACCCGTCACACACATGGATGCCCCACTGGAGTCCCTGGGTCTCCTGGAGCTGGTGGGACACCTGCCTCCCGGCCTGCGACCCTCGCCCCGTGTTTTGCCGCCCGATGATATGCCGGCCCTGCCGACCGTGGGTGATCTGGACCTACCCGGCCTGGACCAGCCTGCCGGTCGTTTCCAGTGGAACCTGGGTCGACGTGGCCCCCGCCCGTGCGACTGGCCGCGACCTCCAGCTTCTTGCTGTCCGGTTTGTTGATGCCGGCCATCCAGACCAGAAACTTGGCCCCCGCTACCGGGTCTGGTTCCGCAACA
>CAWVUS010000179.1:0-10888 GCA_963933195.1 uncultured Planctomycetaceae bacterium | reverse complement strand
TCGAATACCTTGAGTTCTTCGCGGCAACCTACCGGATTGACGCGCATGCCCGCCGAGGAATTTGTGAAGAGAAACTGGAACTGGTTGACATGTCGTTCAAGCGGGACGCGATGGTGAATCAACTGTCCAGGGGGCAGACACAAAGAATCGGCCTGGCCCGGGTGCTGTTGCACGAGCCCCAGGTGTTGCTGCTTGATGAGCCAGCCAGTGGGCTGGATCCTCGGGCCCGCATCGAGATTCGTACGCTGCTGAAGCGGCTTGGTGAGTTGAACAAGACGGTCGTTGTCAGCAGCCACATCCTGCCGGAACTGGCCGATGTCTGCACCCGGGTGGGGATGATCGAGAAGGGACACCTGATCGTCGACGGAAATGTTGAAGAGGTGATGAGAAAGGCCCGCGAACGGCTTGTGCTTCACGTGCGGGTTCGAGCGGGCCAGGGGATGGACGAGGGGCACTTGGCGGTGAGCGATCAGGCGGCTCGTTTGATCGAACAGGCCGACGAAGTGGAAGCGGTGACGATTGACAACGGTACGATCCTCGCCACGCTGGTTCCCGAAGTGTTGGACTACACCGCACTACCGACGATGTTGATCGAGCGAGGTTTTCGGATTGAAATGTTCCGCGAGGAAGATGTGAACCTCGAGACAGCATTCATGCACTTGACCAAGGGGCTGGTCCAGTAGGATCGTGGAACGGAATGAGGCGACGAGATGGGTGAGGGATTCCTGGGTTATGATACGTCGGTGATGCTCGACGTGGTTGTCGTCGCTTTACTGGTGGTTGTGCCGGTGTTGATGGTCAGTCTGTTCCAGGTCCGGTTCAGGCGAAGGCACCTGGTGCACAGGCGACTGCAACTGCTGTTGGGAGTGGTTTTGCTGGTCGCGGTGTCGTTGTTCGAGATCGACATGCGACTGCATGGCGGCTTCTGGGTCATGTCGCGGAATCACTCGACCGCGATGCACGTGTTGCTTTACGTGCACCTGGTTTTTGCCATTTCCACGGTCGTGCTGTGGGTCGCAACAATCAGCCTGGCGACGCGTCGTTTTCCCAATCCCCCCGAGCCGGGTGCACACAGCCGGTTGCATCGGCGGCTGGGCTGGCTGGCCACTCTCGACATCACGGCCACGTCGATCACCGGCCTGCTGGTGTACTACTTCGGTTTCGTGGCCCCGGTACCGCTCGGTTGAGCGTGGTGAGGCGTCTTGGAACTCGTGCGTGGCGAGGCGTGGTGGGGTGGCTGGTCTGCCGACGGGGTTTGTCCCTGTTCGATTCTCAGCAATTGTTCACCGAGTAGACGGATCTGACGGTTCACGTCTTCGTTGGTCTGTTCGAGGCCGCTGGAGACGAGCGTCACGATCCCGAGAAACAGTAGCATCTGTCCACCGGTGGCGATCAGCCATGATGTGGGAGTGTTGAGCGGGGCGTGGCCAAAGCCATTCCAGACGATCAAGGCTCCTCCGGCTGTCAGCCCCAGGACACCAATGTAAGCCAGTATCTGGCCCCATAAAGACGTGGAGTGGGTCACGGCGCTGGTGGTGCCGCCCGTGGGAATGCCTGGCTTGTTCTCGACAATTTCATCCGTAACGGCGTCGGTCGTGGGATTCACGGTCACCTCGGGATCTGCCGCAGTCGGTGGTGCTGTGGGTTGGGCATCAACCGAGAAATTGGCCAGGGTGGAGGCAACATCAGCCAGCGAGTCTTTCGGGGCAGCAGGCGATTTTGTGTGGGGTGGTTTGGGATTCACGGGTTGGGTGGCGAGTGGTGGTTGAGGGGTTGGCTTTGTCACGGGCGGTGTGATGGCCGAGGCCGGTTTTTCGATTTTCGGCTTGTCTGGTTGCTTGCTCTGGTGTTGTGGGTGAGCGGCATCGACACGGAACTGGCGTTTGGAGTGTTTGGAAGAGTCGACGACCGGTTCTGGGGTCGCTGGGGTCGCTGGGGTCGGCACTTCTAGCGGGTCGTCCTTGGCCCAGTGCTGGAGCAGGTCACGAGCCTGATCGGTGGCCGACGGTGGAATCGTCAGCGCGGTCCCACAGCGTGGACAGGCCGTGGCCTCGTTGTCAGTTGGTTGGCCCACCTGGGCCTGGCACTTCGCGCACCACATCGATGTGATCTGCGTCGAGGATGGAATGGAGGGGCCGACATTCTAGGAATGCGGTGGTCCAACGCAAGGTCGGTTCAGCAAGGCCGCCCTAGGTGAAGAACTCACGGGCCTCATCCATGAACTCCGATTCCAGCGTTCTCATTTCTCCGACAGCATCACCGAGGTCAACGGAGGTGATGCGTGTGCCGCGAAGCGAGACCATTTGTCCGAACTGGCCGTCGTGAACCAGTCGAGTGGCGTGCACACCAAGCCGGGTTCCCAGGACCCGATCGTAGGCACTGGGAGCTCCACCGCGTTGCAGGTGTCCCAGGGTCACAACCCGGGTTTCGATTCCGGTTCGCCGTTCGATCAACTCGGCAATGATTTCTCCGACTCCACCGAGTTTCACGTGTCCGAACTCGTCAACATCGCCATCCTGGGTGACAAACCCGTCGGCCTGTGGCAATTCGACGCCCTCGCTGACGATCACGATCCCGTACATCTTGCCCTGTTCGCGGCGTTGCTTGAGCAATTCGCACATGCGGTCCAGGTCGGGCTCTTCTTCGGGAATCAGGAAATAGTCGGCCGCGGTTGAGATGCCCGAGAAACACGTGATCCAGCCGGCATGACGTCCCATGGTTTCGATCACCATCACCCGTCGATGGGACTCGGCGGTGGTTCTGAGCCGGTCAACGGCCTCCATGACGACGTTGATCGAGGTGTCAAAACCAAAGGTGACATCGGTGCTGGACAGGTCGTTGTCGATGGTCTTGGGAATGCCAACGGTATTCACGCCGTGCTCGGCATTGAGTCGATGAGCGACACCGAGCGTGTCATCGCCTCCGATGGCAATCAACGCCTCGATGCCGGTGGCCTGGATGGTCTCCAGGACCTGCTGGATGTTCGAATCATCCTTGAAGGGGTTGGTGCGTGACGATCCGAGAATCGTACCGCCACGGGCGATGATGTCGTCTGTGCCTTCGGCCGTCAGATCGACGTAGTTGTTCTCGACGAGTCCACGCCAGCCCTCAAGAAACCCGAGAGTCGTGCCACCGCGATTGGCGTTGGTGCGGACCACGGCCCGAATCACCGCGTTGAGACCCGGGCAATCTCCACCGCCAGTCAAAGCTCCGATCTTCATCGTCGTGGTCCTGTTTCTTCGTTCGTCGGCAGCAGGTTACAGCAGTTCACGTTCAATGAACCCCGTGTCGACCTGGCCCTCGACAAATGCCGTGTGGTTGAAGATGCGTCGCAACAGCGGGATGGTCGTTTTGATGCCGTCGATCTGAAATTCTTCGAGAGCCCGTTTCATGCAGCGAATGGCTTCGGCGCGAGTGGGCCGGTGGACGATCAACTTGCCGATGAGCGAGTCGTAGAACGGAGGGACGCGGTAACCGGCATGAACATGAGAGTCGAAGCGGACGCCCCGTCCGCCGGGCACCTTCATCCCGGTGATTGTCCCCGGCGAACCGCGGAAGTCGTGTTCGGGATCCTCGGCATTGATTCGAACTTCGATCGACGACCCCAGGCAGGGGATCGTGCTTTGCGTGTACTCCAACTCACCGCCGGCGGCGATTTTAAGTTGTTGTTCGATCAGGTCGATGCCGGTGACCTGTTCGGTGACCGGGTGTTCAACCTGGATTCGAGCGTTGACCTCGATGAAGTAAAACTGGTGTTGGCTGTCGACGAGGAACTCGACGGTACCGGCGTTGGTGTAACCGGAGGCCTTGACCAGTCGAATCGCCGCTTTGCAGATGTCCTCGCGGACCGACGTGGGAAGGTCCGGGGCCGGAGTCTCTTCGACGAGTTTTTGGTGGCGCCGTTGCAGGCTGCAATCCCGTTCCCAGAGGTGCACGGCATTTCCGTGCGAGTCGGCGAGGATCTGCACTTCGACATGACGAGGGTTCTCGATGTATTTCTCGAGATAGACTCCCGCGTTGTTGAACGCCTTCTCAGCCTCGGCCGCTGCCGACGAGAGGCAGCCCTTCAGGGAGATGTCGTTGATGGCGACTCGCATGCCCTTGCCGCCTCCGCCGGCGGTCGCCTTGACCAGGACCGGGTAGCCGATTTCCTCGGCGACCCGCAATGCTTCGGCCTCATTTTCGATCAAGCCGTCGCTGCCTGGCACCGTGTGCACCTTGGCGTCACGAGCGATTTTTCTCGCGGTGACCTTGTCCCCGAGTTCTTTCATGGCCTGGTGAGGAGGTCCGATAAACTCGATCTTGCAACTGCGGCAGACCTCGGCGAAGTGAGCGTTTTCGGCCAGGAACCCATAACCGGGGTGAATCGCCTGGACGTTGCCAATTTCGGCGGCACTGATAATCCGATTGATCATCAGGTAGCTCTCGGCCGAGGAGTTTCCTCCAATACAGTAGGCCTCGTCAGCGAGCTCCAGGTAGCTGGCCTCGCGGTCAGCTTCGCTGTAGACAGCGACAGTTTCTATTCCCAATTCACGGCAGGTGCGGATGATCCGCAGGGCGATCTCGCCGCGATTGGCGACCAGGATGCGCTGAAACATGAGACGAGTACCGACGGGACAGCGGTCGAGATGAATGCCGCGATGTGGGTCAGGCGGGTTGAATGCGGAAGAGCGGTTGACCGAATTCGACGGCTTCTCCGTTTTCGACGAGCACTTCAACGATTGTTCCGGAGGTTTCGGCCGGAATCTGGTTGAACACCTTCATCGCTTCGACAATACAGACAATTGTTTCCGGCGTGATGGCCTGGCCAACCTTGACGAAGGATGGATCTTCGGGCGAGGCCGCCGAGTAGAACGTGCCGACAGTTGGAGCGTTGATGGTCGGCAGTTGAGATTCCGCCGCCTGGTCATCGCTGCCACCGTCGGACTCCACGGCCGGTGCTTGTGCAGCGGCAACCGGAGAAAATACGGTGGCTCCTTCAGTCGGGCCACGTCGCAGCTTCCAACTGCGGTCTCCCTGGCTCAGGCTGATTTCACTGAGCCCGTGCTCGTCCATCAGGGCAACCAGTTCCCTGATCTTTTCGAGGTCGAATGCCTGGTCGTCAGCCATCGGTGAGTGTTCCGCAACAGGAAGAGAAATGTCTGAATCGTCTGAATCGTTGCCGCTGAGGTAATGCTGGGACGTGCCAGTTCAATTGATTTCCACGACGGCGTCTTCGAATCGCTTGGGCACGCTGGTGAGAACCTCGTGGCCATCCCGGGTCACGAGCACGTCGTCCTCGATCCGCACACCACCCCATCCGGGGATATAGATTCCAGGTTCAATGGTGATCACCATTCCGGGTTCGAGGATGCCCTGGGCGACGGGGCTAAGTCGGGGTTCTTCGTGAATGTCCAGCCCAATGCCATGTCCGAGTCCGTGCCCAAAAAACTTGCCGTATCCTGCGTTCTCGATCACCCGACGGGCGGCTCGATCGACAGATTGCAGCGTGGCACCCGGGCGAATGGCCTTGATGCCTTGCCGATTGGCATTCAACACAACCCCGTGGATTTTCTCAAGTTTCGGCGGGATCTTTCTGGTGACCAGAATGCGAGTCAGGTCACTGCGATAGCCGCCAGTGGTCTTGGCGCCCCAGTCGACGAGCAGGAATCCGGATTCGCCGATTCGTGTGGAACCCGGACGAGCGTGTGGCAACGCGGCACGGGGGCCGACGGCAACAATTGGTTCAAAGGCCGGCCCCTCTGCACCGAATCTCCGCATCAGGTGTTCGAGTTCGTGGGCCACTTCCAATTCAGTCTTGTCGGATTCGAGTACCGAGGCCATCGCGGCAAAGCCCCGCTCGGCCTGGCGAATGGCCAGGCGTATCTCGGCAATTTCGCCGGCGTCCTTCTTGGCCCGGAGTTGGTTGACGACCATGTCGACCTGGGCAATTTGCGTGGATCGTCGGACCCCGCTGATTGCATCGGAGATCTGTTGCCAGGTCGCCATGCTGGTCGAATGAGCTTCGATTCCCAGTGAGTCGATCCGGGCGGCTTCGACGACACTGGCGACGGCAGCGTGCATGGGCCGACGTGCATCGCGGATTTCGACGTCCAGCCCGTCGCATTCCTCCGAGATCTGAACCGTGTACCGCGTGTCGCTGATCAACACGCCCAGCTTGGGGCCGATCAGCAGGTAGCTGCTGTCTCCGGTGAATCCGGTCAGCCAGGTCACGTTCGATTCGTCGGTCACCAGCGCGGCCTGCAGGCCGAGTTTCCTGATGCGGGCGATCAGGCTGCGTCGTCGTCGGATGAAACGGGATTGCGTCATGTGGTGTTCGAGCTGGCCGGGGGATTGGTGTCCGGAGTGGCCATCGTAGCGAACGACGGACACGACGAATACCGTCACCGGTTGGCTGCTCGTGGTGTCGGCGGGTGAGTATGATGGGAAGACCAGAAACGCAGTGTGGAGTCGGGATGATCCTGGACGAGTTGAAGGACCTGCTGCGGCAGGGAGAGCAGGGAGACTGGAGCGAATCGGAGTGGACAGCCGCGCTCGGTGGTTTGACCGGGACGCCCTCCCGCCCGACGACGGTCGCTGTCGAATCGGCCCAGGTCGACCTCGATCGGCTCACCCGCTGTGGTTATCCGGAGGTGATTTTCTCTGAAGGGAAAACGGTCGAGTCGGTTGTCGAGATCTTCGGGGCGTTGTCCGCGGCGGAGCAGGACTGCCTGGCGACCCGAGTGGCACCGGCCCAGGGCGAGGCGTTGCTGGAGAATTTTCCCGAGGCTGAATGGAACCGGGTGGCCGGTTGTGTGCGTTGGAACCGCGACGAGGGGGCCGAGACTCGAGGCCGGGTCCTGATCGTCACCGCCGGAACCAGTGATCGACCGGTTGCCGAGGAGGCTCTCGAGACGTTGCGGTGGATGCGCTGCGAGGTCGATCGGATCGAGGACGTGGGGGTCGCCGGTCCACATCGGCTCCTCGAACAACGCGACCGCCTGGGATCGGCTGATGCGATCGTGGTGGTGGCTGGGATGGAGGGGGCGTTGCCCAGTGTTGTGGGGGGCTGGGTGTCGTGCCCGGTGGTGGCTGTTCCGACCAGCGTGGGCTATGGGGCGGCCCTGGGTGGCCTGGCCGCACTGCTGGGGATGCTCAACAGTTGTGCGGCCAATGTCACGGTGGTGAACATCGACGCGGGATTCAAAGCGGGTTTCGTGGCCGGCCTGATTGCTCGTGGATCCGCAGGCGGCGACGTCCAGTCAGACGTTCACCCGGAGTAAGCATGGAAATCATCACGGGGGATCCACCGATTCCCGAACGGCCAGTGGCAGGGCACAAGGGCACCTTTGGCCATGTGCTGATTGCCGCGGGCAGCGTGGGGATGAGCGGTGCGGCGGCACTGGCAGGCCTGGGAGCACTCAGGTCCGGGGCCGGCCTGGTGAGGTTGGCGGTTCCCCAGAGCCTGGTTGGGGTGGTGGCAGCGATCGAGCCGTCCTACCTGGTATTGCCGTTGCCCGAGGACAATGGCGGACGGACGTCGGGAAACGCGGGGTCGGAATTGTCGCGAGCCGCGACGGATGCCACCGCGATGGCGATTGGTCCCGGCTGGGGCCACAGTGTGGAACTGGAGGGCCTGGCGGCCTCGTTGTTCAAGACCCTCGACTGTCCCCTGGTCGTCGACGCGGACGGACTGAATCTCTTGTCCTCGGCCGGAACCTTGGCGACAGGGGACACGCCGGCTGCCGATCGCGTGCTGACTCCTCATCCCGGGGAGATGGCCCGGCTGATGGAAACCGATGTGTTGAGCGTGCAGGCGAATCGTGAAGGGATGGCCGTTGACCTGGCCAGCCGCAGTGGCGCCGTGGTGGTGTTGAAGGGGACCGGCACGGTGATCACCGATGGCGTGCGGTTGGTGGTCAACACGACCGGCAACAGTGGTCTGGCGACCGGTGGCAGTGGGGACGTGCTGACTGGATTGGTGGCGGGGTTGCTGGCGCGAGGCCTGGATCCGTTTGCTGCGGCCTGGTTGGGAGTGCACCTGCATGGCCTGGCCGCTGATTTGGCCGTCGTCGAACTCGGTGAGTCGGGACTGATCGCATCGGATCTTCCCGACTGGATTCCCGCCGCATGGATTGAACTAGAAGACCGTTGAGATGGTGCGGATGATCCGGGCAAGAATTGACTGGCCGAATCGATGGTCCTTATCATGGTTTCTGTCCCGGCGTGATGTTTTCTCACAGCGGTCCTGACCATGTTCGCCCGTCTGGCCGCCATCGTCGTTCGTTTTTGGCCCGTGTGGCTGACCGCCTGGCTGCTGCTGCTGGTGGCCAGTTCCTGGGCGGCCCCTGCACTCGACGACGTGGTCACCTCGGGTGAATTCGCCTTCCTGCCAGCCGATTCTCCCAGCCGTCGTGGCGAGGATCTGTTCGAGCGGGCGTGGGGAGAAACGGTTCCCAGTCGCGTCGTGATCGTGGTCAGTTGCAAGGCCGAAGGCGAACAACTCAACGACGACGATCACCGTTTCATCGACGAGGTGTTGGCAGCGGCGCTTGTCGAATTGGCCGAGTCGATGGGGGGGTTGGCCAAGGAGGAGGACGCGGGAGATGACGTTGAGCAGTTGGAGTCCAGCGAGGTCCGCTCTCGTTCGTTGATCAACGATGTGCGAACTTTCAGTGATCGCAAAATCGGCAAGTTGTTGGAGAGCAGTGACGGCCGGGCATCGTTGGTGATTGTCGAACTCACAGCTGAGTTCCTCAATCGAGAGAACCGGGAGACGATTGATGCGATCGAGAAATTGATTCGTAACGAGGTCGAGCAACCGGTTGGGACACTCTGGGCAGCCGACCGGCCGGTGTGGAAGCAGTCGGGTCTGAAGCCGGGGATCATCCAGCAGAGGCTGGGAGTGGCGACCAGTGGGGAGGCGACCGTAGGTCGCGACATGCTGCGGGCCAGTGACGAGAGTGCCAACGCAACGGAATTCTGGACGGTGGTCCTGGTCATCTTTCTGCTGGTGCTGTTGTACCGGGCCCCCGTGGTCGCATTGATTCCGATGGTGACCGTCGCGGTGGCGGTTCAAATCGCGATGAACCTGCTGCAACTGGGTGCCCTGTGGGGGATTGTCGATCTGTTCCGTGGCATCGAGGTCTACGTGACCGTGCTGTGTTATGGGGCGGGGGTGGACTACTGCTTCTTCCTGATCGCACGGTACCGCGAGGAACTGGTGGTCACAGCGTCCGAGGGGACCGGATCGCAGGTGCCGGTCACCACTGCACTGCGGCGGGCACTCTCGCGAGTCGGCGCCGCGTTGACGGCGAGTGCCGGCACCGTGATGTGTGGGATCGGCATGATGGTCTTCGCGCAGTTCGGAAAATTTCGGCAGGCCGGAGTCGGTATCTCGTTTGGACTGGCCGTGGTACTGGCGGCGTCGTTGACGTTCACGCCGACGTTGTTGCGTTTGGCCGATCGCTGGGCATTCTGGCCGCGACGTCCGGGAGGAAGTGGTGGAGGACGTGCCGGCTGGGTGGCCACCGACGATCCGTTTCGGCGCTGGATTCGCAGCAATCCCGTCCAGGCCGGTTGGAATCGCCTGGCCGAGGCGCTGGTGCGGTATCCGGCGACGATCTGGATGACCAGCGTGCTACTGATGGCACCATTTGCCGTATGGGGTGTCTGGAACTACACGTCGCTGAGTTACGGGCTGCTCTCGGAACTTCCCCAGGACAACGCCAGCGTGCGTGGAGCCACCGAAGTGCAAAAGCACTTCCCGGCCGGCAATGCCGGCCCGGTGACCCTGTTGTTGGAAAACGACTCACTTGATTTTGATTCCACCGACGGTCGCGAGTTTATCGAACAATTGACCGGGTTTCTGGAAACCAGGAAGGGGCCGTTGAAACTGGCCGATGTCCGCAGTGTCACTCAACCCTATGGGCTCTCCGGCGGCAGTGGGCTGACCGGGAGCCGGATTGAAAGACGGATCCGTCGTCAGCGGATCCGGCAGCACTACGTGGCCGAGTTGGCTTCGGAAGCGGCGACGGCCGGAGGTGTGCGAGATACGGAGGATGCGGATGATGATCCCGCGGAGCCCGATGCCTGGGTCACTCGTGTCGATGTCGTCTTTGAAGAGGACCCGTTTTCCCGTGACAGCATCCGGCAACTCAGCGACGTGGAAGCCGCGGTCCGCGGTCACATCAAGGCAAGTCGTCCGGCGATCGATCCGGAGGCGGATAGCGAGGAGACGGACACGGAACTGCTGGGGCGGCGCACGAGGCTGCTGTCAATCGGTTCGACGGCCAGCATCCGGGATCTGAAGGACGTCACCGATTCCGACCAGGTTCGCATCGACGTCTTTGTCCTGGCCGGCGTCTACGTGATCCTGCTGGTCCTGCTACGTCGTCCGGGCATCTCGTTTTATCTGATCATCGGTGTGTTTTTCAGCTACTTCGCCGCGCTGGGAGTGACGTTTGTGGTCTTTGAACACGTGGTGGGAAGTCCGGAGGACTTCGGCGGGCTGGACTGGAAGGTGCCGATGTTTCTGTTCACGATCCTGATCGCCGTCGGCGAAGACTACAACATTTTCCTGATGACCCGGATCGAGGAGGAGCAGGCCGAGCACGGGCTGATCGGAGGCGTGCTGGAGGCGTTGAAGAGGACCGGAAGCATTATCGCCGGGTGTGGTGTGATCATGGCGGGCACGTTTTCGTCTTTGCTGGCCGGTTCGCTGGTCGGCATGCAGCAGTTGGGGTTCGCCCTGGCCTTCGGCGTGCTGCTGGACACGATGGTCGTGATGCCGCTGCTGGTGCCGTCGTGGTTGATCCTGTTGTACCAGGGCCGCCTGGGGCCGCTGAGCCGCCTGGCCGGTCAGGATCGATCCTCGGGCGATGACCCGGATGACCCGGATGACCCGGAT
>CAWVUS010000178.1:0-10986 GCA_963933195.1 uncultured Planctomycetaceae bacterium | reverse complement strand
GTGCGATCGATCCCGATCTGTTGGATCGCCTGCTGGATCTTTTTCACGTCGCCGGTTGGTGTCTTGGTCAGTACGCTGATCTGGTCACCGAAGCCGAGGATCGAGGTCATCAGGACCTCTCCCTTCTTCTTGATCGCCTGGTCCTGCTTCTGCTGGATGCCAAGTTCCTCATAGACCTTATGGAACTCCGTGGCGATCTCCTTCTGGTCGTCTTTCATGCTCTCGGATTCGTCGAAGAGCCAGACGGCCATCACCTTGCGTTCCCGCATCATGCGGATCAATTCCTGGGTGATTCTCGACAATGCGGCCCCGTAGCCTTCGACAACCGCGCCGACCTCTCCGTTGACCTCTCCGACACCAAGATCCTCGCCGAGAAACTCCTGTCCCGGAAGGTTGACATCCGAGATGTTGACCTGGATGTCGGGTTCCTTGAGGGATTCGGATGCCTCGATCTTGGTTTGAGCCACCTGGACGGTCCCGGCGCCTCCGATGGTGGTAGAAACCACCCCGCCGGCGTTGATGTTCTGGGTTTCGGAGATCTCTGTTTGTTCGTCAAGTTCTTTGACGAAGCGTTCTTGTGTCTGCTCGTCGTTGAAGAACGTCTCGACCACGACGTCGGGTATGGCCGGGAGCAGATCGATCCGGAGGAGCCATAGCATCACGATTACGGTCCCGTGAACCAGGA
The DNA here is from genome assembly GCA_963933195.1 of uncultured Planctomycetaceae bacterium. GTDB lineage: Bacteria > Planctomycetota > Planctomycetia > Planctomycetales > Planctomycetaceae > UBA8437. Next base: position 10,301 of record CAWVUS010000178.1, on the reverse strand, counting down.
TCGAAGTCGAGAGTGCGGAGAGATTTTGGGTTTGCGTTTGCATTTGGCGACTGGCGAATGGGCTAGAGTGGCGGGCGTGGTCTCTTCTTGTCTTTGACCATCACGCGTTTCTTCTTGCCGGTCTTGGGGTCGGTGACAAACAGAACTCGCGGTTGGTTGTTGTTGGCGCCTCGGTTGCCCGCAGTCGTTGCAGCACGATGAGCTTCCAGCCAACCCCATCCCATTGGGGCACTGAGTTCCCGTTCGGCCAGGAGTGCCCACGGCGTTCCGGCGTGGTCGTCGACGACCCGGTTCAGGTACTCAAGCGCTTTTTTGTGCAATCGTTTGACGGCTCCGCCAGAGGTGATGTCGCGGTTCGGGGTCAGCCGCCACAGGTTGCTGTCTTTTTTCTTGAACGACTTTGGTTGGCCCTTCATCTGGGCGAGGACGACATTGTAGCCATACGCTCGGACCCGCATGGCCAACACGCGGCCCATCGCCAGGTCGTATCCGGCTTGCCAGCGAGGCTCGGAGAGTTTCTCGCGATCGTCTTCACCGGCCTCGAGTTCGGCCTGGAGTTCGCGAAGTCGGAAATCGAGTTCCGCGACAGGTTTCTGGGCGTCGTTGAGTCCGGTGCGGAGAACGTTGTCGTTGGGAGCATCGAAGGAGAGCGAGAGGACGGGAATCTGTCGTTCGCGAGTGATCACCGCCGCCCGCAACAGGCTCCGCTTGGCATCGTTGGTTTCAGCATCCTTGAGATAGGTGCGGATCGGGCGGTAATCGGGTCGGTAACCTCTCATCACGGCCGGATTGAATTTCTGGCCACGTCCTTCGTCGGCGATCAGGTAAATCCCCTTGGACTCAGAACAGAGCCGGTTCAATGCGTAGGGGCCGTAACCGGAAGACATCTGGAAACGCCCAAAGCCTCGTGTGCCCCAGAAAGGCAGGTTCAGCCGTTCCATCATCACCGTTTCAGGGCCTTGGTCGACATCCCATTCCTGGCTGTACCCATCAGGATAGGTGTAGAGAACCCAGCCCTTCTCGCGTCCGAACACCGCTGCATTGCCAATGCAGTAGACACGGATTCCGTTGGTCCGGGTGAGTTGAATGACTTTTTCCAGGGCGGCTCCGTCCTGGCCGTAGTCACTGCCGCGTTCATCGGTGACGATGACCACCATCACGTCGTATCTCATCCGTCGCCGGTAGTTGAGCCATTTGCGGGTGACCTGGCTCACGGCAGTGAAGACATTCTCGTCCGGCGATTGTGCCGCCTTGATGTTTCGGATCTTGGTGACGATCTCGTTGACATCGTCGACTGGTTGCGGAGTGTAGAAGTTCGTCTTGTCGCTGAAACCTACGACGGCCGTCTTCAATGGGCGGCGTTGAGTTGTTTTGTCGGAAGATTTCAACCCGCCAAGCTGCTTGTAAACGCTCTCGAAACGATCAGCGATCGCATTGCGGCGAGTTTCCATGGACCCGGATTCATCGAAGAGCCAGATGACCAGCGTCTTGCGATTTTGGAGTGATCGATCGATCTCGACGGCCATTCGGTCCACTGCGCCTTCGATACCGCCTGGGTTCTCAGTCTGGCCCTGGATGTCGATTACGTCGGCAAATTCGTTCTCGGGCGGCAGGGCAATTTCTGCGGTTTGAGGCGACTCGATCTTGAGCACCTTTTCATCGAGTCGTTTCTGGACCTCCTGCTGCGGTGTTGTGCTCAGGCTGGTGGAGGCTGCCTGGGACGGAGAGGGTTCGTTGAGGTCGCTCTGGTTGCCCATCGTCTCGACGACGACCGAGTCGAAGCTGTAGTTCTCGGCATCGAACTCCTGGAACAGGCTGTCCAACTCCGTGGAATCCAGCCCCGAGTAGGTCACCTGGGTGATGCTGTATAGCGCCACCAGGATGGCGACATGGAATACCAAGCTCATGGCCCAGGCCGGACGTTCCTTGGGGGTCACGATGCCGGCTGTTCCGTCGGCTTCGTGCCCGGGAACGGTTGGCTGTTGGACTGTGTTCACGCCCAAATCCCTCTTCTGGCCCGATGTGGAGATAGTTGCCGGAAAATAAATGGCATTCAACGCCCTTTCCAACGAAAGGAGCCGTCCCACCTCGTCCTCTTTAGTTTACTTCGGCTCTCAAGGGTGGACAACTGCGGTTCTGCTGTGGGACGGCAGAGTCCACTGTTGTCCGGTGATACCATTTTCGCTTGGAAAACACGATTTCGTGGAAATCGATCCTGTCACCGGTCAACGCAAGTACTCAATCAGCACCCCAGCCCCCAGGCTCTGCTGGTCGGAGGGGCGGAAATTGTCGTGACACGACACGATTATTGCACCGGCGTTGAGGTGGAATGCGAGAGTTTTGTCTGACGGAGTGTCGGTGAGTTGGGTGTCGACGTACGACTCCAACGAGAGTTCCGGCAGGAGGTGTCGTGCCGCGGGGCGGGTGAATCCGATGACACGACGAATGCCAGCGAGCTTCCATGCACGAGAGATTTGCAGGTCGATGAGTTGGCGTGCGATCTGACGACCGCGAAATTCTGGGGCCATGGAGACGCCGACCAGTTGGTAGATCTCTCCATCGTTGGCATGCGTGGTGGTGAAAAGGTCGTTGTCAGTCACCGTGTTGTAGTGGAGCGGATCGGTTGCGATCAGTTCGGCATGAACGCGTTGGGCAGAACTGTAGCCGACAAGCTGTCCGCCGATTTGGGCCACCAGTTGACCATGATCAAAAGCGACAAGTCTCGCGGCAAGTTGTTCGTGGTCTACGGCGAGTGGCGGCGGCCAACAGGCTGCTTCCAACTCGGCCAATTCGAGGAGGTCCTCGTGCCGAACAGTCCTCAGGGTGAGTCGGTCGTTAGCCATTGACTGAGGATCTCCTGGTGGTGTTCGTCGAGATCCGGGGTGGTTGACGACAACGGTGGTGCGGTGTCGTTCATGCGGAAGGGGGATCCGGCCGTCAGGAGTTCTCCCCCCTGGCCGTCGTCCATCGTGTGCCACATTTCACGACTGGCGAGGTGAGGGTCGGCGACAACCTCTGCAATCGAACGGATTGGTGCGGAGGGGATGCCGGCCGTGGCCAGTCGCTGCAGCCATTCGGAAGCGGGGCGCTGTGCAAAGGTCTGGGCGAGTTCCGCATCGAGTTCCTCGTGGTGTTCGGTTCGGTCAACGTTGCTGGCAAACCGTTTGTCGGTAGCGAGGTCCTGGCGGTCCAGGCAGCCACACAGTGCAGTCCAGAGTGCATCGTTGCCGGCGGCGATGACGATCGGGGCGTCGGCCGTGGAGAACGACTGGAAAGGAGTGATCGAGGGGTGCCGGGTTCCCAGCGGTGCGGGAGCCACGCCGGAGGTCGCGAAGCGGCTGATGGCGTTTTCGAGGGCTGCGACAGTGCAGTCGAGCATTGCCAAGTCGATGACTGTGCCCTCTCCGGAGGCTGTTCGGCCGTGCACGGCCGAAACGATTGCCACGGCACCGAAAATGCCCGTCAGGATGTCACTGATCGAAGTGCCCACGCGGACGGATTGCCCCGGTCCGGATCCGGTGATGCTCATGAGTCCGCTGAGTGCTTGGACGACGATATCGTAGGCTGCTCGATCGGTGTCGCTTCCGGTCTGTCCAAAGCCGGAGAGCGAGGCGTAGATCAGCCTGGGGTTCTGTTGGCGGAGGATCTCTGCGTCCAATCCCAGCTTGCGCATCGTGCCGGCCCGGTAATTCTCGACCAGGATGTCAGCACGTGTGACGAGTTGCAGGAAGGTGGCGCGGTCCGCCTCGTCCTTGAGGTCCAGGGCGATACTTTTTTTGCCACGGTTGATGCTGGCGAAATACGCGCTTTGCCCGTTGTCGAGAAATGGGCCGAAGGCACGGGCGTCGTCGCCAGTCCCGGGACGCTCGACTTTCACCACATCAGCGCCCAGGTCGGCCAGGAGCAGCGTGCAATAGGGCCCGGCCAGTACGCGGGTGAGGTCCAGGACCCGCAGGCCCGACAGGGGTCGAGGGTGCACCGAAGGGGGTCTCCTACCAGCAGTGCTGGCATGTCTCTCAGGAATCTGGCATCTAGCCGTAAAGGTCGTGAGCTTCCTTGTAGGCGATCTTGCGAGCCCGAATCAGGCCGCCCTTGAGTTTTTCACCGTTGGGGTCGACGTAGATGCGGCCGGTCCGCTTCGCGCCGGGGGTGACGTCCAGCACGTGGATGTTGAAGATGAAGGCCTTCTCACTTTGTGCCTTGAACCAGTGGACATTGTCCTTGTAGTCGCTGATGGAGGAATGTCCGCCGGGGGCAAACATCTTGTCGATCGTCGGCCGAATGATGTACTCCTTCTCACGGTCCTCGACTCGGTCGTAATGACGGCCTCGGAGTTTGCCGTCGAGAATGAGGAAGGCTGTGGCCATGTTGTTGTGCCCGTGGGGCACGACCGACCGCCCTTTTTTCAGGGCGAAGATCTGGCGTCCAAAGACGAATTGGGTTGGCAGTCCTTCAATCTTGGGAAACTCGAACCTGAGGCTTCGGGCGCCACTCTCGGCGAACTTGGTGCCCTTGGCGAGTTTCTCGAAGTCAACCATTTTCAACAGGTCGGCGAGTTCGACTTTCTCGAAGAGGGACTCGACCTGTTTTTGCCAGGCGATCTGTTTGATCTTCTTGTTTTTGACCGAACGCGCGAGGTCGTTGACGTCCGCCAGCCATTTTCGAGTGATCGGTTTGATCTCGGCAGCGAAGAGATCCTGATTGCCCAGGTCTTCCAGCAGTGTGTAGGTCAGTAGTGCTCCGAGGGTCTTGGTGGTGAACCCGCGGCGTGTCAATTGTTCGGTCATGAATCGGTCGTCCAGTCCAGTGTGGTTTGGGCGTCCCGATCATACTAATCCTCACCCCCCTACCCTGCAAACTCGTTCTGCTGTCCCACTGGAGGAATTGTCGACCGTTTGTGGCGGTGGCCCGGTGTCGAGAGTCGTCTACCGTGCCGATGGCACGTTCTGGAGGGTTGATGGTTGCCGTGTTGGAGTTCAGAGTCTTTGGAAGGAAAACAGGCGCCTTGTCGGTGGAGTAGTGCTTCGGTGCAGCGAATTTGTGTCTTTTGTGGTTCCAGAACCGGTGATGATCCGTCGTACGCGAAGATGGCTGGGGATCTGGGACGCGGGATGGCCGATCGCGGTGTCGGCCTGGTCTACGGAGGTGGCGGAATCGGATTGATGGGGGTCGTGGCCGATGCGGTGCTGGAGGCGGGGGGGGATGTGATTGGCGTGATCCCGGATGGCTTGGCGGTTGATGAAGTGATGCACTCGGGTGTTGCCGATATGCGTGTTGTTCCTGACATGCATGTCCGTAAGGCCCAGATGCACGAATTGGCCGACGCGTACATCGCGTTGCCTGGTGGAGTGGGGACGTTTGAAGAACTCTTCGAGGTCCTGGCCTGGCGGCAACTGAAAATCCATTCCAGGCCGATTGGCGTGCTCGACATGGGTGGTTTTTTCGAACCGTTTCACCAGGTGATTGAGTTGTCGATCAACGAGGGCTTCATGGCACCCGGGAACCGACAATTGTTCATTCGAGAAACCGACCCCCTTGTTTTGCTGGAGCGGCTGCTTGAGGCCATCGACGCCGTTTGACATGGCACGACCGTTGCAACCGGAATCCCGGAGGGGTGTCCTCAGGTTTCTACACCGGTCTCGCCGTCCGGAGCGGGCTACTGTTGGGCTGGAGATGCCGGGTCGCGGTGTTTCCGAGGGACACCACTCCGGAGATGAACCGATGCTCGTGTTGAGCCGTAAGAGAGACGAACGAATCATGATTGGCGACGAGATTTCGTTGCTGGTCGTCGACATCCGAGGTGACAAGGTCAGGCTGGGGATCGAGGCACCCGCCAACGTGACTGTGCACCGCCAGGAAGTCTTCGAAGCAATCCAGCGGGAACAGGCGCTGCAGGTCGAAGCTGTTGCTGTCGACTGATGAGGGCGGGGAGTGTCTCCGGGTTGGCATCACGCGATGCCCCGGTCACGGCCTCCGCGGTCTGAACGCCAGTGATGTTTGGATCGCGAAGTTGCAGGTGCATCCGGAACTGGCTTCTGGGACCAGCAGTAGTCCCCCGGCCGGAATCATGTTGATCCAACAGCCCGGTCGCGTCGTGGTGGTCACCTTGCGATAGGTGTTGGATTCGAGATCGAACATGCTGGCTGTCCCGTCTCTGAAAAAGACGGTTGAAGCCGACGCAGTGAGGGTGCCACAACCTCGGCGATGCTGGTTCTTCCAGCCAAAACCTGCGATCCGTTTGCCAGTGAGAAGGTCCCAGGCGAATGGCTCGCAGTACAGCATTGACCCGACGATGACCGGGTGATGATCCTGTTCGCCGTGGGATCCGCCAATCTGCGTTGTTTGTTTCTGGCTACCTGTCCAGAGCCGGTCTCCCTCGGTGTCGTTGAAGACCTGGATGTCGTACCAGACACGAGATGTTTTGGAGTCTTCGCCGTCGTTGCGGGACCCGACAACCACCAGGCGGCCTCCGGAAACGGCCAGGTAGACCGAGTGTTGAATTGCCGAGAAGTCGTGCGGACGACTGAAGCGGACGCTCCCGGTCTTGAGGTCAAGCGAGACAAGCCGGGCTCCCTGAGAAAAGAGGTCTTTGGGCGTGGCGCGGCCGATGGCTTTTGTGACGGTTTGTTTGTTGTCGCTTTCAATCAGGCTCACCGCTCCGTTCCCGATCGCGATGGCCGGGTTGGGCAGCAGGCCCGCTCCGGTGTGGTAACTCCACAGGTGACGCCCATTTTTGCGGTCAAAGGCAAATAGGTACTCACTGCCAACAATTGGGCGGCGGTCGTAATAGGTTCCCTCCTGGATGGCCTCCCGTGAGTGCTTCCGGCGGGAGGCGCCGGGTGAGACAGCCGAACCGACAAGCGTGTCGTCGACAACGGCCAGGTAGCCCCATTCCCGGGGCTTGCCGTCGGCAGCGGGTGGGACGGTGAAAGTCGTCAGGGTGCGGCCGGTGTCGCCATCGAACCGGAGGCATCGGTCCCGGCTGGCCACGTAAACAGAGTCCTCGGTGGCTGCCAGGTAACTGCAGTCCCGGAAGGCTCCGATCCGTCGCGAATCCGGTACGGCGTTGTTCCACAACACGGTGCCGTTGTAGCCGTCCACGGCAATCACACGGTCATCACCGGGAATGAAAAGACGCCCGGCGACAAACAGTGGAGCGACCGTGCGGTGGTGTCTGTCGATCATTTGGCGGGGGCCGGGAGGCCCAAACCATTGCAGGTCCAGGGGGCCGCTGACGTGACGGTCGTCGCTACAGACAGTGTTGGCTGCATCGGCGTACATGTGAGACCAGTGGCCGGCACCTTCGAGCGGCCCTCGTCGGGACAGTGTTTTGCCAGTGGTGGATTCAACAACCAATCCACCCCATGGGCGGACCAGTCGGGTTGCCGTGGCCAGTGTGGCCGGGGTGGCTGTAGACGGGACCAGGGCCAGGTTGAACAACGAGTCAACGTAGGTTTCCGCATTGGGAGTTGCCGAATGAACTGGCGTCACACGGCCGGCGAGGCCGTTTTTCCATACCGTCTTTCGGGCCCGTGTGACGGCTTGCGAACTGGGCAACAGGACGTGAACCTGCAACCGGGTGTGGCGTGCCAGGTCGATCCCCGACTGGACGTTCGAGGCGCCCAGTATGATGGCGTATCCGCGGGGGTGTGGCAGAGTCTTGACGATGGTCGTTGTTGATGGTGACGGCTTCGCGTTGGGTGATTTGGGACGGGAGTCGTGTGTGAAGGGCGTGTCAACTGGTCGCGGTCCAAAGGCTGTCACCTGGCCGGTGTCGGTGCTGGCAAGCAGGTATCCTCCAGCGATAGCCAATGACCAGGCACGACCAGCGACTGGAGCTGACCAGGTTTTGGCTCCAGTCCGGCGATCGAAGGCGGCCACGTGACCGTCCGCTCCACCGATTCGCAGGTCGCCAGCACCGACGAATGCAAACCGATAGTCGTCGGGCAGCGTCGATAGTTCCCGGCCCACTCCCTTGCCTCGCCGTTTCAGTTCCGCGAGAAAACCGCCCGCCGGATCACGGCCGGTGTCGACAAACAGCCTGCCGGAACGACGCGTGAGATAGCCCTGCGCCGAGACGGCCACTCGGTTGGCGGCAAGACGCTGTCCGTCGCTGACCCGCATTGCGACCTGGTGGACACCCTGGGTCGGGAAGATTCCGGCACAACAGTAGGCGACGCCCGCTTCGACCAGCACACCCGTGCGGATCGGCCAGGCGCTGATGAGTCTTTGGTTGCCGGCGATCCACCTGACATCGGGGGCGGCGGCTTGCTTCCAGAGACGGCGGCCGTCGGCGAGTCGGATGCAATAGACGTGTCCGTCGTCGGATCCAAACAGAACCCGGTTGCCGGAAATTGTGGGTGCGAGGCGCACAGGGCCACCAGCGGTGAAGGACCACAGCAGTCGGCCACTGGATAACTCGAGACAACGGACGGTGTCGTCGGCGGAGTGGCCCAGAACCACCCGTCCTCCGACGGCGACCAGGTGTGGGGCCCTGTCGTAGGTGACACGGCCTCGCAGTGCTTCCTTGCGGTGCCAGAAATCCTGTCGTGCAGGGTCGGGCCAGGCCGGAGTCGATGCGGGGACGGTGTGGGTCCATTGTTTCACCAACGGGAGCCTGAGGGGTTGGCTCGAGATGCCGGTTCGCTGGTTGTCACGATTGAAGGTGGGCCAGTCGACCACCTTGGGAGACTGGGCGAGGATGCCGGGGAAGCGTTTGACTCGCCCCCGGAACAGTGCTTTGACGTCCTTGGTCGAAAGTGCCTGGTGCCAGATGCTGACTCGCTCGAGCAGGCCTGTCAGCGGGTAATACTCGTTCTCGTCTTCGTAAGCACCGACGGCGAGTACACCCTTGGGCGGGTAATCGATAGGGCCGGATTGTGTGGTTGCCTCGGCCTGCAATTCTCCGTCAACGTACAGCCGTTGACGCCGTCCGTCGTAGGTGCCGACGACATGGTACCAGTGACCGGTTTCAAAAAGCCGGGGTGATTCAAGGTAGGTCAGTTGGCCGGTCTTGCGGCTGCACAGGGCGAATGCAAAGTGAGACCTGTGTTGACCCAGTAGCCAGCCTTTTTCGTAGTTGCCGTTGTCTTGTACTGCGCTGATGAATCCGGTCCATTCCCCGGCCGAGTCGATTCGAAGCCAGGTCGAGACGGTCATCTGGGTCTTGGGAAGTATGGCGGCCGCGTCGGTGATCGAAGTGCCAACGTGGAGCCTTTGGCGAGGAGCGGTTTTTCCGCTCAGCCGGAGAGCGGAAGGAGGGCCGGGGGCCTTGCCGGGACTGAACTGGAGTTGGCCGGAAAGACGGGCCGGGAGCCGGCCAGCCAGTGCCTTGAAGGTGTCGCCGGAAAGGTGCACTCGGTCGAATTGCCAACGCGCGACCGGTGGTGCCGCGGCCGTTGTTGTCGAGGCGACGATGAAAAGGATCAGGCAGGTTTTAGGAAGTGTGTGCACGAGGATGATGTTTTTTTCGGGCCGAATGAAATGATGGACCTGGACAGGTATGGTACCGCGGCCGGGGCAGGTGTGGCCAGATTAGTGGGGATGGAGAGGATTTGGGCGTGTCGAGATGAAATTGTCAGTGATCGTTCCCGCAGTGAATGAGGAGTCCCGTATCACTGGTGCGGTGTCATCGGCCTGGGCGGCTGGCGCGGTTGAAGTGGTCGTTGTCGATGGTGGTAGCCAGGACGAGACCTGTCGCCTTGCGGTCGAGGCTGGTGCACACCTGATTTCGAGTCGCCCGGGACGGGCCGTGCAGCAGAATGTGGGGGCTCGGGCAACACACGGTGATGTGTTGCTGTTTTTGCACGCGGATTGCCGGTTGCCGGTCGAAGCCGGAGTCCAGGTTGACGAGGCATTGAACGATGCGAGCGTGGTGGGTGGTGCCTTTCGCCAGGAGATTGATGCTCGTGGTTGGTTGTTTCGGTGGTTGGAGCGAGGGAATGCGTGGAGAGCGGCTCGACGCCAGGTGCCCTACGGTGATCAGGGCCTGTTTGTCAGGCGGGAGTGTTTTGAAGCGGCCGGCGGTTTTCCCGAGGTGCCGCTGATGGATGATGTGATGCTGGCTCGCAAGCTGCGCCGAATTGGCCGTTTGGCGTTGGTTGATGGGCCGTTGGGCGTTGATGCGAGGCGGTGGCGTCAACGTGGGATTGTTCGGCAGACGTTGCGCAATTGGAGCCTGATGTGTGGCTGGCGTTGTGGTGCGTCGCTCGAATGGCTGGCCGGGCACTACCGACGTCATGATCACCGATGATTGGCGATGATCGCGTGGGAGTGGGTTTCCGGCCGTGTCAGGCGTTGCC
>CAWVUS010000177.1:0-11234 GCA_963933195.1 uncultured Planctomycetaceae bacterium | reverse complement strand
CCGGTTCAACCACCGGTTCAACCACCGGTTCAACCACCGGTTCAACCACCGGTTCGACCACCGGTTCGACCACCGGTTCGACCACCGGTTCGACTACCGGTTCGACCACCGACTCGGAGTCGAGTTCGGTCGGCTCGACACTTAGTTCCAAGTCGATGACAGATTCGTCAGTTGTTTCGGAAGGGAGGTCTTCGGCCAGAGTGTGGGCCGACGTCTCGGTAACTGGCGAGGCGTCGTCGGCGTCCGGGTCGGGCTGGTGGTCATCGGGTTCTGGAGTTGGGGCGACCAGTTGGAATTCAGCGGTGTCCTCGAGCGGCGAGTGATCGCGAGCCGAGCCACCGGTAGTTTCATCGCCCTCAGAGATCCGCAGAATGAATTGAACTGGTCCAACGGTGATCTCATCGCCATCGGAGAGCAAAATGTCATTCCCGGTGGGAATGGTTTGCCCGTCAACTTGCGTGCCGTTTGAGCTGCCAAGATCCTGGAGATAGACGTTTCCGTCCCTCAGTGTGAATTCGCAGTGCTGCCGACTGACGTCAGCCACCGGTATTCTCAACTGGCAGTCTCGCCCTCGCCCAACGATGGTAGTGCGGCGCAGCGGCACCTGTTTGGCACGGGTCTTTTCGTGGACGACTTCAAGCCGTACGTCCATGTGAACATGGTTGGTCAGGGGGATGAGACGCGGCTCAGCTGTGAAACAGCATGACGAGCTGTCCATGATAGCGAGCAGCGGGTGCCATCCACAAACCGCTTTATGCGGCGGCCGAACCGTCGCGAGGGCCACCAGGGAACATCTGCTCTTCGCCTCGGACGATCGCGTCGGTCAAACGGTAGGAACCGCCATCCCCTTGTTCGGGCAATTCGAAAAGAATCTCGAACATGGCCGATTCGATCACGCTTCGGAGACCACGGGCGCCGGTATCCTTTTTCATCGCAATCCGAGCAATTTCAGACAGCGCTTCGGGGGTGAACTCCAATTCCGCTTTTTCCATCGAGAAGAACTTCTGGTATTGGCGGACCAGGGAATTCTTGGGTTCGGTCATGATACGGACCAACTCGTCCTGGCCGAGGGGCAGGAGGCTGCTGAGGACAGGGAGACGTCCGACGAGTTCGGGGATCAAACCGAATTCGAGAACATCGTCGACCGTGACTTCGGCGAGCAATTCTCTGCGTTGACGTTCGGCGGAATCCGCGTCGTCGGATTGGCCGAAACCGATCATTCGGCGACCTTGTCTTTTGGCGATGATGTCATCCAATCCGACGAACGTCCCACCGCAGATGAACAGGATATTGGTTGTATCGATCTGGATGTATTGCTGTTCGGGATGTTTGCGACCGCCTTGTGGTGGAACGTTGGCCACGGTCCCTTCGAGCATTTTAAGAAGTGCCTGTTGGACACCTTCGCCGGAAACGTCACGGGTGATGGAGACGTTGCTGGTGGTTTTCCCGATCTTGTCAATTTCGTCGATGAAGAGAATGCCTCGCTGTGCGGCTTCAACGTCGAAATCGGCGGCGTGGAGAAGTTTTAACAACAGGTTCTCTACGTCCTCACCGACATATCCAGCTTCGGTCAGGGTGGTGGCGTCGCCGATTGCGAACGGCACCTGGAGAAAACGGGCCAATGTGCGGGCCAGCAGAGTTTTTCCGCAACCGGTTGGCCCAATCATCATGATGTTGGATTTTTCGAGCTCGACCTCGTCGTCGGACTCTTCGAAATGCATCAATCGCTTGTAGTGGTTGTGAACGGCGACGGCGAGCGTTTTCTTGGCATGCTCTTGGCCGATCACATAGTCCTCGAGGTGCGCGACGATCTCTCGTGGGGTCGGAACTTCGGTGAAGAGCTTTTTGGCGTCTCCACGGCGTTGATGTTCCTGTTGGAGGATCGACTGACACAATTCGATACACTCGCCGCAGACATACACATCGTCGGGCCCTTCTACCAACGGGCCGACTTCGCGATAACTTTTTCGACAAAAAGAGCAACTGGCGTTCTTTTTTCCGCCAGGGCCCCGATTTGTGGGCGTGAAATCTCGACCCGAAGGCATGTCGTTCTCGTTGTCTGCGCCGAGTTGGCGGGGTGGCAGGCCGTGTTAAAAAAAACGTGCCAGACAGCTACTCAAGTGTCACGATCGGTTTCCGGATCGTTTTTGCGGGTTGGTAGTATCTGGTTCTTGATGGATCGGAATTCTGAGTCGGTAAGCTCACCCTGTCGCCGCATTTCTTCGTACAGAATCAGCATTTGTTCCGGATCGTCGTTATTGCCGGTGTCGTTTTGACGAAAATGTGTGCGAATTTGGAAGCCGGCCACCAGTAACAGGGCCAGGATGCCGAGAAGGACGGCGATTGAGGGAAGGAAATTGGAATTTCGAATTAACTGGGTTGGTGTTGCGTCGGCAAACATTGTGGGATCCGCGGGGCGAGAATGGTGGAGGATAGTAATTATCGTTGGGAAAGGTGGTTGGGCAAGTTGGGCGTGAAGTGCCAGCGGGATTTGTCACGTCGTTGCGGTGTTTCTTGGTGAGACCTAAGATCACGTCGATTGGTAGGGTAAATCACGGGGGCGGTTGGCTATGGAATTCCAGGAGAGGCTGCAGCGGGCCGTCGAACGGGGGCAGCAGGCCCGCGACACTCGTAGTCGCGTGGCAGCCGCAAAAGCTCTTTCCGAGGAAGAGTCGCGCTCGTTGCATTCGCAATACCGCCTGGACCTCTCCGAACGCATTGGAGAGATTCTTGGTCAATTGGTCGATCAATTTCCTGGTTTTCAATTCGAGTCGATTGTTGGAGAAGACGGTTGGGGGGCGGTTGTCAATCGTGATGACATCGCACTGAGTGAATCGGGCCAGGCGACGAATCTCTACAGTCGAATGCAGATTTTGATTCGTCCTTTCTCAGAAGGACGAATAGTCGAGATGGTGACAAAGGCGACGATTCGTAATCGGGAAGTCTTCAATCGGTCCCGGTATCAGATGCTGGGACAGGTGGATTTGGAAAGTTTTGCTGAGAATATTGATCTGTGGGTTCTTGAATACGCCGAGTTGTATTCGGCGGCTGGGTGAAGGTGAACCATGAGTCGTGAGTCGGATTTGCAGAGGGTTCTTGACGGTGGGGTGGTGGCAATCATCCGCGCGGCCTCTGGTGAGCAGTTGGTCGCGGTGGCCGAGGCACTGTACGCGGGTGGAATCGAAGTGATCGAGGTCACCTTCACAGTACCCGGTGTCCTGGACATCATTTCAGGCGTCAGGGATTCCCTGGGAGACAAAATTCTATTGGGAGCTGGCACTGTCTTGGATCCCGAGAGTGCGCGTGCGGCGATGCTGGCCGGAGCGGAATTTGTTGTCTGCCCGACGGTCAATCTGGATGTGATTCGTATGTGCCGGCGTTACGACAAGCTTGTGATGCCCGGGGCATTGACACCCACAGAAGTTGTCACAGCGTGGGAAGCCGGGGCGGACATCGTGAAGGTGTTTCCCGCCGACGTGGGAGGGCCAGGCTACCTGAAGGCCCTTCACGGCCCATTGCCACAGGTCAAGCTGTTGCCGACTGGCGGTGTTGACCTGGAGACAATCGGTGATTTTTTTGATGCCGGCGCCTGCGCGGTTGGGCTGGGCAGTGCCCTGGTCGAGAAGCAGGCGGTTGCCGAGGGCAACATGGACCGGATTCGAACCCAGGCCGAAGCGTATGTCGCGGCGGTGCAGGCGGCCCGCTCAGGCGACTAGCCGTCGCCGGCGGTTACGGTCTCGTCATTTCCGACGTCGGTACCACTTTCACCGTCTGTGGCAGCCTCTCCACTGTCTGGCGGAGTGTCGCTGTCGGGTTCATTGGCCGCCGCGGGCGGGGTGAACTTGGGTGCCGAAACATTTTCGAGGTCGTCGTCGGCCATCGGTCTCTCGGCCGTTGGATCCGAGTCATAGGAAGTCGTTGCGTGAACGTCCTCTTCAACGCCACGGATTCCTTTTTTGAATTCTGTCAGTCCCTTGCCCATGTTTCGAGCGACCTCTGGAAGCCGTTTTCCGAAGAGCATCAGGGCGATAAACAGGACGATGAGTAATTCAGGCCCCCCGGGCATACCGAAGAAGGCAACGAAGGCGCTCATTGCAACGACCTTTTTAGATGGGCTTCAGAAAGTGTGTTGGAAAACGGATTCAGGGGCTGTCGGTGGGCGTGTCGTTGTCGTCGGTGTCGGCATCAGTGGTGTCACTAACACCCTTTTTGAACTCAGTCACACTCTGCCCAACCGACCGCATCAACGCCGGCAGGCGTTTTGCTCCGAAGAGCAAGATGATGATGAATACCACAAGCAGCATTTGAAGAGGCCCGGGTATCATTGGCAATTGCCTCGGGAAATGTTGAGTTGCAGGCGATTGATGGTTGTTTGAATCTGGTGGAATCAAGACGTTGGTCGAGTCACATGGGCTGGTGCGAGATGCGTTGCGGTAGTGGTCAACCGGCCTTGTGAAAAAAGCGACCCGCTCCGCCGGTCCCGAGTGTCGGAGTCGTGGCGAGCACGCAAGTTCGGGGCAGGAGGCCCTCGGAGGCCCACTCGTTGGACCCACCGGAATTGGGCAGGTCAGTCGAGCGGAATCAGGGGTATTGTAACCCGTATGGGGGGGGTGTCAACGGTTTGAAGTTGGTGGTCGTGTCTCCCCTTGTGTGGCTTGCGAGTTAAAGCAAGGGATTGCCTTTCGGATTTCTATCCGTATGCTGTGGTTTGATCCAACAAGCGTTCGGGGCTGGGAACTACGAGCGCGGGTAAGCTGAAATGGATCATTGGCGGTCATTGGGTCAGGCGTCCGGTTTATGCGCGATTTGCTCACCGGTTACGAGGTCAACGAGGCGACGTGGTTCTACCTGTCGTCCCTGTTGATTACTGCCGTTTTCTTTCGCTTCGGCCGCATTTGGTCGTTGCGGAATGTCGACGTACTGCTGCTGCTGAGTCTGGCCCCCGGCTTGTTGATGGTCGATCCCGAACAACTGGGGGTCGTGCTGGTCGAACAGCCGGATCGTTACCGGTTCTTGCAGACATTGGGAACAACCTGGCTATTTGGTGGTGCAGGTTTGGTCCTGATTCGTTTGTTGTGTGATCCGTTGTTCAAACGGCGACCATTGATTGAGCCGAACTTGGCGGCCCAGGGATTGGTGTTTTTGGCCGTTTCAGCCTTCGCCTTTCTGATGGCCAAGGTGGTGGTCGACCCCCCCTCGTCAGCTGCTCAGACAGCTGTCACGCAGGGCGAGAAAATGCTGCGTCGCCAGGACCTGCCTCAAACGGCCGGTGGTGCGACGTCGACGGCGGCGGGGGCCGCGGCCACGGCTGTGGTCGAGGTGGTGGCTCCGCCAGCGGGAAATTGGCAGGATCGTGCCAAGATCAGAGAGCTGGCTGCCAGGATCATCCCGGTGATCGCTCACCTTGCGGTTGTGATTGGACTGTACCTGGTGGGGCGAGTGCATTTTGGCGACCGACGCCAGGGCGTGGCGATGGCGACGTTGTATCTGCTGGTGCCCTGTACGTCGTACGCGGTGGGGGAAGTGGAGCACGTCTTGCCGGCGGCGTTCTGCATTTGGGCGTTTGTCTGTGTACGACGCCCGCTGCTGGCTGGATCTCTGATGGGTGCGGCTTGTGGGTCATTGGTGCTATTGCCGGTGTTTTTGGCTCTGTTGCCGCTGTGGTTTGTGTTCTACGAGCGAAAGCGGGGCCTGCTGTTTGCCCTGGCGTTGTTGGTGGTGGGGGGAGCGTTGCAGGTCGGTGTTCTGGCGTTGACCTCTCCGGACGTTCCGGAATTTTCTGGCCGGTTGCAGCGTGCGGTGCAGACGGTCGTCAATGAGTTTGCTGGTGAGACAATTGCCGAAGGAAATGACAGCAGCGGTGGAGTCTGGAACGAGACAAACCTGGCGTATCGTATTCCCGTGATCGTGGTGTTCGTCGTGTTGTTGGGAGGCTTGACCATCTGGCCTCGTCGAAAGACTCTCGAACACCTGATCTCGCATACGGCGGCCCTGGTTGTCGCCACACAGTTCTGGTATTCCCACCAGGGTGGAGTGTACGTGTTGTGGTACCTGCCACTTCTATTGCTGGTTGTGTTTCGTCCGAGACTGGCCTCAGTTGCGGTTCGAGGGGCGGGGGATCCGGGCGCGGGCTGGTATGAACCCATTGGATCGCACGTTCCGGTTGGGACCGGGCTTGGGCGTGGGGCGACCCGATTGCGGAACTGATCACGTCCGGGTCGACACGTTCGGGCCGGTCGTTAGGATGAGTCGATCGGGGTTGACCGGGGGGTGAAGGGGGTGGAGGTGTGACGGAGTGGGTGTGCGGCGCGGGGTTGAGCACCGAACCTCGTTTGCAGGATGCCGTGTCGGAGTGCATCGGGTTGATCGAGTCCGGGTTGGCCGATGCCCCTGCATCCCTGGTCTTTGCGTTCGCCAGTGGTGACCACAGTGAGTCGTTGGGTGATTTGCCCGATGCGTTGTCCGGGTTGGTGGGTGACGGGGTCTTGCTGGGTTGCAGTGGTGAAATGATCGCCGGGGGAGGGCGAGAAATTGAATCAGGGCCAGCTCTCAGTGTTCTTGCCGTAGTGATGCCCGATTCACGGGTGGAGCCGTTCCGGGTGACGTTCGAACCAACCGCCGACGGACTGTTGACGAGTGGATGTCCGGAAGATCTGGGCGAACCAGACGACGTGGATTCGGTGTTTCTCCTGGCGGACCCATTTTCGTCGAGCCCACAATCTGTCTTCGATCGGATTTCTGAACAGCAGGCCGACAGCGTCGGTCGTGACATTCCTGTCCTGGGGGGCATGGCCAGCGGCGGACGTCGGCCAGGAGACAACCACCTGTTCCTGGGAAGCCAGTCCTACCGAGACGGTGCGGTGGGCGTTGTGGTGAGGGGGCCAGGGAGAGTGGGTTCGGTTGTGTCACAGGGATGTCGGCCCATAGGTCCGGCGTTTGTGGTGACCGCTGCAGAGGCAAACGTGGTGCAGGCACTGGGCGGGCGTGTGGCCATGGAGGTGCTGCAGGAAATGATCGAGTCGCTTGGTGACTCGGACCGCCAATTGATTGGCCAAGGCCTGCACCTGGGGTTGGCGATGAACGAGTATTGCGACACGTTCGAACGAGGTGACTTTTTGGTTTCCAACGTGATCGGCGTCGATCGGGAGGTGGGTGCAGTGGTCATTGGTCACCCCCTGCGGATCGGTCAGACCGTGCGGTTTCACGTGCGTGATGCGGTCACCGCCGATGAGGACCTTGTGGAATTGCTGGTTTCACACCGCCAGGCAGGTTCCACGACCCGGGGTGCCTTGTTGTTCAGTTGCAATGGTCGAGGCACCCGCATGTTTGGTGACCCCGATCACGATGCGTCGACAATTCGTCGTGAGTTGGGGGAGATTCCACTGGCCGGTTTCTTTGCTCAGGGAGAAATTGGCCCAGTTGGTGGGCAAAACTTCGTGCACGGTTTTACCGCCAGCGTGGCCTGCCTGGGATGAGAGTGTGGTCGGCTGGAACACACTTCCGTTTCCACGAGATCTGGCCTAGGCTGATGCAATGCGAATTGTCGAACTGGAACTGACCGCATTGACCGGCGCCACGGTCGACGGTGGCTGGCCTCAGGACCTTGAGGCCGAAGAGAACCTGCACACGCTGGTGCGGGTGAAAACCGATGATGGCCTCGTCGGGATGGGCAGTTGCTTCACGTCGGGGAAGCTGGTCGAGGGTGCCGTCGAATTGTTGTGGCCGCTGTTGAAGGGGGAGTCGGCCGTCGAGCCCGAGAGGGTCAGCGATACGTTGAGGGAGTCGACGTTTTGGCAGGGCCGCGGTGGCGCTGTCGAACACGCCATTAGTGGGATTGATATTGCCCTTTGGGATCTCATGGGCCAGGCCTGTGGCCAACCTGTTTCGAGGCTGTTGGGGGGCGTTTATCGGGATCGGATCAGGCCGTACGGGTCGATGTTGTTCGATGAACCTGAGCCGTTGCGAGATGCCCTCGAGGCGACGGTGAATCGTGGGTTTCGCGCGATCAAGTTGGGCTGGCGGCCATTTGGCCGGAGAGATCACCAGACAGATGAACTGCTGGTTCGCACGGCGCGTGAGACGGTTGGGGACGACGTTTCCTTGATGGTGGATGCCGGCGGTAGTGAACAATTTTGGCCGCATGGTGTGAACTGGGCGAAACGGACCGCACGGATGCTGGCTGAATACGGGGTTGAGTGGTTTGAAGAACCGCTGCCGCCTGATGACATCGACGGGTATGCGGAGTTGACCCGGAGTTCGCCGGTTCCGATTGCGGGGGGCGAAGTCCTGACGCGTCGCCAGTCGTTTTTACCATGGATCAGTCGACGTGCGGTCGACATCATCCAGCCCGACACGACCAAGAACGGTGGGTTGACCGAATCGCGACGGATTGCCGGGTGGGCCTATGATCACAACGTCCAGATGGTCTCGCATGGGTGGAATACCGCCGTGGGATTGGCCGCGGATCTCCAACTGGCCGCAGCGATCCCGGTGGCTTTGTTTGTGGAATACCTGACACCGTGCGGCTACATCGAAGATCTGTTGGACCGTCCGTTCGAACTGGATGAGGACGGGTGCTTGGAGATTCCGTCGGAGCCAGGCCTGGGACGCCGTCTCGATCCTGAACGGGTGGCGCGTTACACCGCCTCGGAGCGCGTGTTTCGCTAGTTGAGTGTCGCGAAAGAACGCGACGTGGACACGATGGACTCCTAGATCGGAACCAGGCGATGCAGTTGGTTCGGGACATTGACACCGCTGCCGCGAGCCGTGGCGGTTTTGTTTCGATTGGAAATTTTGACGGGGTTCACAACGGCCACAAGCGGATCGTGCAGAAGGTGGTTGATGCGGCGACCGCCGCCTCTGTGCCGTCGGTGGTGATGACGTTTGATCCTCACCCGATTGAATTGTTGCGTCCGGATGCCGCTCCGCCATTGCTGAGTTCCATTGAGGATCGGGCGAACTGGCTGGCCGAGTTGGGTGTTGACGTGTTGCTGGCGTTCCCCACCACGCCCGTGATGCTCGCTCTGGAGGCGGACGAGTTTTTTGCTCGCGTCGTTGTGGGAGGGCTGGCCGCCAGGGGGATGGTCGAAGGTCCGGGTTTCTTTTTTGGGAAAGACCGGAAGGGAGATGTGGATGTTCTGGCATCGCTGTGCCAGGAAGCGGGCATTGAATTGGATGTGGTGGAACCAACCACGTGGGAAGGGGAACTGATCTCATCGAGTCGCATCCGTACCAGTTTGAGTGTTGGGGATGTCGCGTCGGCGGCAGATCTGCTGGGGCGACCTTATTCGGTGCAGGGGCTCGTGGTGACCGGTGAAGGGCGTGGGCGACAACTGGGAGTGCCAACGGCCAACCTGACGTCGATTTCCACACTGATTCCTGCCGACGGGGTTTATGTGGGGAGTGTCGTGATAGACGGCCGGCCTCAACCAGCGGCCATTCACGTGGGAACCAACCCGACCTTCGACGAGACCGAGCGAAAAGTGGAAGTGCACCTGCTGGCCTTTGACGGGGACCTGTACGGCCAGAGGTTGGTTGTTGAGTTCCTGAGTCGAGTTCGTGAGACGCGGGCCTTTGACTCGGTTGATCAATTGCGTGAGCAGTTGTCTGCAGACATCGAGGCGGTGTGGCGTTATCTCGAGACGAATCCCGGAGGCACGTCCGGAACTGGCGGGGCGGATCGCGACGAGGTATCCTGACGGCCTGTTTTTGTCGACGGCGAGAGGGATCGATGGCGATCGACTGGCGGGCGTTTTGTGACATTGTTGAACAGCACGAGCGATTTGTGCTGACGAGCCACGTGCGGCCCGATGCGGATGCAGTCGGGTCGGAAATTGGGCTCGCCGAATTGCTCGAGGCCCAGGGGAAGACGGTTCGCATCGTCAATCCCTCGCCGATCACCGATGGATTGTTGTTTCTTGATCCGGACAGCCGGGTCAAGGCGATCGGCGAGGATGTCGATGTGGCGTCGGCGTGCGACACCGACGTGCATGTCGTGTTGGATACCAGTGCCTGGGGCCAGCTCCAGGGCGTGGGCGAGGTCCTCCGTGCCACCGAAGCGGTGAAGGTGGTGATTGATCACCACCAGAGCAGCGATGATCTTGGCGCGGTGGAGTTCAAAGACACGTCGGCGGAGGCGACCGGGCGACTGATCGTGGACCTTGCCGAGTCGGCTGGCTGGGAGATCTCTCCCGTGGCGGCGAACGCTTTGTTTTGCGCCATTGCCACCGACACCGGTTG
Organism: uncultured Planctomycetaceae bacterium; assembly: GCA_963933195.1. Lineage (GTDB taxonomy): Bacteria > Planctomycetota > Planctomycetia > Planctomycetales > Planctomycetaceae > UBA8437. Next base: position 995 of record CAWVUS010000177.1, on the reverse strand, counting down.
GTTCCGCTTCTCTTCAACCAACGGAGGCACACTGAAAGCCGTCGGACGATTGATTGACCTCGGTGCCCAGCCCCACCTATTATACCCGCAACTTTACGAGCGTTGCTCGCAGGCTCGAGTCCGACTGACCGGTCGGTTACTCGAGCGGATCGAGCTGGCTTGCGACGGTCGGTTGGCGTGGCTGACGGCCCGAAGCGAGGATTTTGCGTGCACCGGTGCCGTTCCGGCTGACACCGAAGATGTGGTCAATGGATGTTTTCGGATTGTCGGTGTCGAGTGTGCCTTCATCGCTCACGAACAACGAGATGGTCGGGTGAAAGTGAGTTTTCGTAGCCGTGGTGATGTCGATGTCGCTGCGGTCGCCGAGCAGTTTGACGGAGGAGGTCATCGTCAGGCATCCGGTGCCGTGCTTGATGGTCCATTTGAACAAGGACTGGCCCGGTTGATCGACGCACTGACTGCAGCATTACAGTCGCCCACCCAAAACTGACTGATCCCACCCCCACTTGTGACAGGATGTCCCCACACCTCAAGAGTTGTCTTCCCTCCCCTGCCGCTGTTGGTGACCGACTGGTTGCCCCTTCCGCGGATCAAAACACCCAGACCTGACTTGCTGTTCCAGCAATAACTCGTGATGGGTTGCTGTCTGGCCGGCCCCAATGATTCCAATCAACGACCCCACTTGCAGGATGTGCTCGGTGGTGCAGCCGACAGGAGATGATCGATGATCGACCAGGTTCCAGACGCCGACGAATCTCCGGAGAACGAAGCGTCTGATTCGACGTCAGAGAGTCCGTCAACCGGTGATATGGACGGTGGCACGAACGAGGTGGCTTCGGAATCGGACGCCCGGGAAACCAGTGAGAACGAAGAGGCCGCGGACGAGAATCCAGGGGAAGTTTCTGACCGACAGGAGCACGACTCTGGCGGCGTCGATGATGAGTCGGATGATGAGTCGGATGATGAGTCGGATGATGAGTCGGATGATGAGTCGG
>CAWVUS010000176.1:0-11271 GCA_963933195.1 uncultured Planctomycetaceae bacterium | reverse complement strand
TACCCGGCAGATCTGCCGGTGACCCCGGCCGACCTGGCCGCGACGATTTACTGGCGATTCGGGATTGATCCCAAGCGGGAAGTCCACGACCGGACCGGTCGGCCATGGCGATTGGCCGATGGACAACCGATGCGCGAGTTGTTTGGGCAATCCTGAGGCGAGGCATGGTCGGGCATCCGAGATCACGGAGGGGACGTTCATGCGGGACCTGTGTGTTGCTGGTCGTGACCGCCTGTTCTGTCGTCCCGGCTGCTGAACCGGGTCGCCCGGTCCAGCGGCACTGGGCCTATCGGCCGATCGTCAGGCCGGAATTGCCCAGGGTCCAGACGCCTGGACAAGCGATCAACGGAATCGACCATTTTATTCTGCGCCGGCTGGCCACCGAATCGGTTCGTCCCGCACCGCCGGCCGATCCGTCCACGTTGCTGAGGCGGATTCACCTGGATCTCACGGGCCTGCCGCCGGACCCGGCCCTGGTGAAGTCGTTCCTGTCCGACCCGAGTCGCACGGCCTACCAGGCCGTGGTGCGTCAATTGTTGACGTCTCCACATTACGGTGAGCGATGGGGACGTGTCTGGCTGGACATGGCCCGGTACGGGGACAGCAATGGGTACGAATCCGACGGTCCGAGACCCCACGCCTGGCGGTACCGTCAATGGGTGATTGAAGCGCTCAACCGCGATCTGCCGTTTGATCAATTCACCGTTCATCAACTGGCTGGTGATCTGCTGCCTGGTGCGACAGCCGCGGAGAAGATCGCGACCGGATTTCATCGCAACACGTTGTTGAATACCGAGGGAGGAGTCGATCGGGAAGAGGACAGGGTCAAGCGGACCGTCGATCGCACGAACACGCTTGGCAAGGTCTGGCTGGGAGTCACGCTGGGGTGTTGCCAGTGTCATGACCACAAGTTCGATTCGTTCAGCCAGGACGAATACTTCGGCATGTATGCCTTTTTCAACAGCCTGGATGAACCGCTGATCACCGTACCCAGCAAGCGTGAGGCCGCCCTGTTTGGCGAGAAACTGGATGCCTATCGGGCGGGTGAGGTGAAATTGCTGAAAGCTCTCGCTGAGTTTCGCAGCGAGGCCTTCACCCGTTGGCAGAAAAACGTGCTGTTGCCCCAGGGCACCTGGGAGGTGTTACGACCGCAGACGCTGGTGGGGTCGGCGGGCAGCAAGCTGAGTGTCGAAAAGGATTTCTCGGTCCTGGCCACTGGCCCCAATAGTCAGCCCGAGACCTACACCGTTTGGACCAAGGCTGAAACGAAAACGATCAGGGCCATCAGGTTGCAGGTGCTGGCTGATGAGCGGCTGCCCAGCCGGGGACCGGGACGGGCGTCCAACGGAAACTTCGTGCTGTCCAGCTTGCGGGTCTTTGTCGAATTGCCTGGAGACACCGACGCGAGGCGGCACCGCCTGGCGTCGGCAGTCGCCGATTTCTCGCAGAGCAGTCGCCAGGTGACCTCGGTGATTGGCGACGATGCCACCGATGGCTGGGCGGTTCATCCGAAAGTGGGACAGGATCATTTTGCCATTTTTGCGTTGAGACGACCGATCACCGTGAGCGATGGGCCGGTGCGATTGCGGCTGGAACTGGATCATCGCGTGCACGACGACCACAACATCGGTCGGTTTCGGTTGTCGGTTTCCAGTGCCGCAGTCTCATCAACACAAAAAGTTCCCGACGCGGACCTGGTCGCCACGCTGGACACTCCGGCCGCGAAGCGGACCGGTGAGCAGGTGCTCGGGCTGATCCGGTTCTTTGGCTACCGCGAGCCGGAACTCGACAAGTTGGTCATGGCTGTTGACGCGCATGCGAAGACGAAGCCGCTGGAGAAAGACCTGCCCAGGGCGCGGGTGGTGACAGAATTTCACCCGGCCCGGGAAACTCGGATTCATCACCGGGGCGATTTCCTGGACAAGGGACATGTTGTTCTCCGGGCGACTCCCGCGGATCTCCCGGAACTGAAACCCAGGGGGGAGGTCGCCGATCGCCTGGATCTCGCTCGTTGGCTGGTGTCCCGTGACAATCCGTTGACGGCGCGGGTGACCGTCAATCGGGTCTGGCAGCAGTTCTTTGGCCGGGGAATCGTTTCGACGGATGCCGATTTTGGCAGCCAGGGTGAGGCTCCGTCACATCCCGAATTGCTGGACTGGCTGGCCTTCCGGTTTTCGGATCCGGACGATGGGGCCTGGAGTATGAAGTGGCTGCACGAGTTGATTGTCAATTCGGCCACGTACCGTCAGTCGTCGGCTGCTCGTGCGGAACTCCGTGTGCGGGACCCGTACAACTCGTGGTTGACTCGGCAAAATCGCCTGAGGGTCGAGGGCGAAATTGTTCGCGACCTGGCGTTGTCGGTCAGCGGGTTGTTGGATCCTCGTGTTGGTGGTCCGAGCGTTCGTCCTCCGCAGCCGGTTGATCTGGTCAAGCTCGGGTTCCAGAACAGTCTCTCGTGGCAGGTCAGTGCCGGAGGAGATCGCTATCGTCGCGGGCTCTACACGTTCTTTCAGCGGACCGTCCCGTACCCGATGCTTGTGACTTTCGATGTCCCCGACTCCAACGCCGCCTGCACTCGTCGCGAACGTTCGAACACTCCGTTGCAGGCGCTGACGATTTGGAATGATCCGGTGTTCGTCGAGTGCGGGCAACGGATGGGGCGACGCTTGGTGACTCTCCTGCCGATGGTCACCGACAACAATCAGCGGGCCCGATTGGTGGCACGTCGGGCTGTGCGGATCGGGCTGGGACGGGAAGCGAGTCCGTTCGAGCAACGCGTGCTGGAAAAACTGTATCGTCAGAACATGGCGCGATACTGGAGTGACGAGGAAGCGGCGCGGCAGGTGATTGGTCCGGGCAAGGTGCCGCACACGTCGGCGATCGCCGAATTGGCGGCGGCGATCAGCGTGGCACGCGTTGTCCTGAATCTCGACGAGTTCATTACCCGTGAGTGACGGTCTCATGTCCGATTTCTCTGGCGTTGACGCGTTTCGACGAGACTTCCTGCTGTCCTCAGCTAGCGGGTTGGGGGCGTTGGCGTTTTCATCTTGCCTGGGCCGGGACGGATTGATGGCTGCCGACCCGGTAGCAGACCGGTCCAACCCGTTGTCGGTTCGGGCGGGCCATTTCCCAGCGACCGCGAAACGCTGCATCTTTGTCTTCCTGGCCGGTGCTCCCAGCCAGATTGATTTGCTGGATCCGAAACCCGAGTTGGTCAAGCACGATGGTGAGCCGTTGCCCCGGGAATTGACCCAGGGGGTGCGTCTGGCATTCACCAATGCCAAGACCGCGAGATTGAAGGGCAGTCCTCGCGTGTTCACACCGGCCGGGGAGTGTGGCACCGAGTTCTCAGATCGATTGCCCTGGATTTCCCGTAGTGCGGATGACATTGCTGTCGTGCGTTCGATGCACACCGAGGAATTCAATCATCACCCGGCCCAACTGATGATGCACACGGGCGTGGGAAGACTGGGGCGTCCGAGTGTTGGAGCCTGGGTGACCTACGGCCTTGGCAGCCCCAGTGACAACCTTCCGGGTTACGTTGTGCTCTCGGCGGGAGCTGGGGCCAGTGGTGGCACCTCGAACTGGTCCAACGGGTTTCTGCCCTCCTCGTACCGTGGTGTGGTCTTCCGCAGCCAGGGCAACCCGGTCTTGAATCTGGCGAATCCCACCGGGATCAACCGCAACGATCAGTCGCGGAGCCTCGATGCCATCCGCCAGATCAACCAGCGACGTTTCGCTTTGACAGGCGATCCGGAAATCTCCAGCCGGATTTCTGCGTACGAACTGGCATTCCGTATGCAGTCGGCTGCTCCTGAACTGATGGACCTGTCGGGAGAAACCCGACGGACGCTCGAGGCCTACGGCGTTGATCGGCCCGAGCCTGCCAACAATCGACACCGGGGATACACGGGCAACGCCCACGCGACCTTCGGTCGCAACTGTTTACTGGCTCGACGGCTGGTGGAACGGGGAGTCCGTTTTGTCAGCCTGTATCATGCTTCCTGGGATCACCACGACGCGCTCGACAAGGACCTGGAGTACAACACCAGCGTGGTGGATCAGCCCGTGGGGGCGTTACTGAAGGACCTGAAACAACGGGGGCTGCTCGATTCGACCCTTGTCGTTTTCAGCGGCGAGTTTGGTCGCACACCACTGGCCGATACCCACGAGGGCAACGGCCAGCAACCTGGCCGCGATCACCATCCCTACGCCTACAGCCTGTGGATGGCCGGTGGTGGCGTGCGGGGTGGGCAGGTGGTGGGCCAGACGGACGACCTGGGGTGGGCGCCCTCTGAACGTCCCGTCCACGTCAACGACTTTCACGCCACACTGCTGCGGCTGTTCGGTCTCGACCACCTGCAATTGTCGCAGAAGTTTGGTGGTTTCGATCTCCGGTTGACCAACGTCGGTGGCGAGGTCGTGGAGGAATTGATCGCCTAGCGGTGCGGGGTGTTCACTTCGCACCACGTGCGGTCAGCCACCTGTCGAAGGCCGTCAGCCAGGACGGATTCTTGTTGAAGGCGGTGGGGCCGTGGCTCCCCGATTCGAAGATCAGCAACGAGGCTGGAACGCCCTTGGCCACCAACTGGCGGTAGTACCCCAGGCTGTTCTCGACCGGAACAGCACGGTCATCGGTGCAGTGCAGCAGGAAGGTGGGTGGTGTTTGCTTGGTGACCCGGTTCTCGCTGGAATACCTTTGCAGCAATGCCGGCTGGGGTGAGGCCCCGACAAGGTTTCTCCGCGAGCCCTTGTGCACCGCCCCATCCATCATCGTGATCACCGGGTAGAACAGCACCGAGAAGTCGGGTCGGCTGGATTGCCGCTCGACCATGTCACTGGAGTCGGCTTTACCGGAATCGAAAACAGTCGAGACGGTGCTGGCCAGGTGACCACCGGCCGAGAAACCCCAAACACCAACTCGCTTGGGATCGATGTTCCATTTCGCGGCGTTGTGTCGCACGGTGCGGAGTGCTCTCCGGGCGTCATTGGCCGGAACCAGGTGATGCCCGTTGGGCAAACGGTACTTGCAGATGATCGCCGCGATGCCACGTTCGATCAGCAATTCAGCGATCGGATAGCCCTCGGGTTCGACGCACACCACTCCATAGCCGCCACCCGGGGTGATCACGACTGCGGAGGTCGGTTTGCGGTCGCCGGGGGGCAGGTAGACCAGCAGCGTTGGCTTGCTGATGTTGCCCACACACCGTTTGCCTTTTTCCGGTCCGGTGAGTCCGTTGGTGTCGGGGGCGCCATCGGGCCAGAGATCCAGGACGGCCGTCGGCTTCGGGAGTTCGGCGGCCAGTATTGCTGGAAACAGCAGTAGGGAAACAACTGCTGTGGACAGGATGCGGGTCATGGTCAGAGCCTCACCAGGTGATCGATCTGTTCGGGAGTGTACGGGCCGTCGTGGGCAATCAGTTTCAGGCGACAGGTCAGAGTATCGCCATCCGCGAGGTCCCGGGCCACCGTGCCGAGAGGATTGACGTCGATCGTTCCCCATTCGTACAGGCTCCAGGGCAACCGCGAGGTGTCGGGGTCGCGGGCCACAACGAGTCCGGCGGTGTGGCCGGAAACGACCTCGGCGGAGGCCTGGATCCAGGGACCCGGTTGCCCCACGATCCCGGCGACCGTCTGCGGGCCGGTCGGGTCGGCGAGTTGACCTCCCAGGGCGGGACGCAGGGGCTCGACCAGGCGGATTCCAAACCAGGCGTGACGCGTGGGGCCGATCCGCAGGGGCCACGTGGCGGATGTCAGTTCGCAGGTGACGTCGACGAGAAATGCCGACTGGTCCCCGGTGTGTCCGGCCACGTGGCGGATGCTCGTGGTTCGAGTTTCCTGGCCAATGGTTCGTCCCTGGGGAGCTCCCCACTCGATCGGACCCATCCAGTCGAGGGTCTGAACCAGTTGCAGATGGTCGTCGGCCACAGTTCGCTGGTCGAGTGAACGGGCGACGATGCGGCCGGCGGCGCGACCCTGGAAGGTCTGGTTGATATAGAAGCTGTAGTTGGCCTCTTCGACACGGTCCTCGGCGAACGGGAGGAGTGCCGTGACGTGGTCGGCTCCAACCCACACCGAGTTGTGGTGTGGATGATCGGTGGGTGACTCGCTGGTGACCGGGACCCCGGCGGGAGTGCAGACCGGATACAGATAGGCCCGGTGGTCATTCTGGCTAAGCCCCAGGACGGGACGCCCGTCCCAAGTCACGTAGGTCCGGGGGGCCTTGTGGAATGCCCCGCGGGGCAGGGCGACCTGTTCGGCCTGGACGCCAAAGCTGGTCATGCTGTCCCGGTGACGATTAGGCGAGTTCGGGCATGGGCTGGATACCCTGGGCGACCATGTACTGGGGCGTGCCCGAGGTGTCGAAGAACCGCGTGCTGGTCGAGTCGATGCCGATGTTCTTGTAGAGAGTCGCAAAGACTTCCTGGAACTTCACCGGACGGTCGACCGGGTGCTCGCCCTTGCTGTTGGTCGAGCCGATGATTTGTCCGCCGGGCATGTGTCCACCGGCGAGCATGGCACAGGACGCGCGGGGCCAGTGGTCGCGGCTGTTTCGCTTGTTGATCTTGGGCGTGCGACCGAATTCACCCCAGACCACAACCGAGACGTCCTTGTCCAGGCCCCGCTCGTGGAGGTCGGTGACCAGTGCCGAGAGACCCCGGTCCAGCAGCGGGAATTCCTGGCGACTGCGTGGGAAGTTCATCCCGTCGCCGCCATGCCAGTCCCAGCGGCTGTAATTCATCGAGACCACGCGGGCCCCGGCCTCGACCAGTCGACGGGCAACGCAGAAGTTGCGGACCATCTTCGGTGCGCCGTCCCGCTGGTAGGCCGGATCGTTGACGCCGTAACGGGCCAACACCTTCGGACTCTCCTTGGACAGATCCAGGGCATTGGACAGGGCAGTGGTGGTCAGGATGCCCAGGGCTTGCTGGTGATACACGTCCATGCTCTCGATCACCCCCCTGGCATCCGAATCGCGACGGAATCGATCGAACGCGACCCGGAGTTGTTCGCGGTTGCCGAGCCGATCCAGGGAGATGCCCTTGAGCACCATGTTGCTGGACTTCTTGTTCGGATCCTTTTCGACAAGGCCAAAGGGAGCGTTGGCGGCACCCAGGAATCCACCAAACTGGGTTTCACCCCATTCGCGGTGTCCCGTCGGGTAGCACAGTGAAACGTTGGGCGGGACCGAGTTGTTGACCCGGCCCTGGCTGTGGGCGACCCAGGAACCGAAGTTGGGACGGCCCTCGCGCGGCATCTGATCGCTTTTCTTCCAGCCAGTCATGCACTGGAAGGCATCGTGTCGTCCATCGGCGTCGGAGATCGAACGGACCGGGATGAACTTGTCCATCATCTTGGCCATCCGCGGGAACAACTCGCAGATCTCGATACCCGGAACATTGGTTTCGATCGGGCGGAATTCGCCCCGGATTTCCTTCGGAGCGTTCGGCTTGAGGTCCCAGAGATCGATGTGTGATGGGCCACCGGGCATGTAGACGTTGATGATGGCCCGGTGATTCGATCCGGTGCCGGCCTGCTTGTCGGCAGCCAGTACCTGTGCCAGTGACAGGCCTCCACACGCCATGCCACCGACGGTGAGGAAGTTTCGACGTGACAAGCCGTCACAGAAACCAGTGGACGGGCCGTGTGCTGATCCAAGAATGCTGAACATGGAGTTCGAATCCCGGCAGGGTTGATGGTGTTGCCCAGGGCGTCCTGCCCAAGGCCACTATGTCGCGAACTGTATAGATAGTATCGGTATTCGGCCAGTGATTCTATCGCGACGTCTCGCAGAGGTGTTCTCGAGGGGATACTGGGGGCGGATTGTACCGCCAGACGCAGGCAAAGAAGGGAATTGGTATCATGTTGTCTCCCGGTCCCGCCGGGGGCATTATTGTGTGATTCGCGACATTTGAATGGGCATTTCATGGACCAGCAACAACTCCGGTCGCGGCTACAGGGCTGCTACGTCACGATTCCCACGTTGTTTGACGACGACAGCCTGGCGGTCAACCATGAGGGAATCCGGCAACACGTTGAATTCCTGATCGCCGGGGGATTGCGGGAAGGAACCGGCCTGATTCTCTCCGGCGGGGGAGCCGGGGATTTTTCGACGATGTCGATCGCGGAGCGAATCGAGGTGGCCCGGACGGTGGTTGGAGCCGCCGCGGGACGAATTCCGGTGACGGTTGGAGCACAGACAACCAGCACGGTGGAGGTGGTGGAACTCGCCAGTGCAGCCCAGGAGTTGGGTGCCGACTTCATCCAGGTGTCCCCTCCGTTTTATTTCTCGCACACCGAGGATGACTTCTTCGAGTACATCCAGGCCGCTTCCCAGGCGGCTCCGGAAGTGGGACTGATCGTCTACAACACCCACTGGACCAGCATGGGGGTGTCGGAGGGAATGGTCGAACGTCTGGTCAGCCTGCCCAACATGGTCGGGTTGAAATGGAGCAGCCCGGGAGATGATTTTTTGGGGTTCGAGCGAGTCATTGACTCATTTGGCCAGCAGTTGGCCGTAATCGACAACCAGTTGCGGTTTGTCGCCAGCCACATGTTGGGGGCTCGGTCGATCGAGTTGCACATTTGCAATCACTGGCCCGAATGGGGAGTGCGGTTGTTCGGGTTGCTCGAAGCCGGTGATTACGAGCGGGTGCAGCGGGATTTGATGGACGTCGTCGAACCGTACTATCGGTTGTGGGCCGAGATGGAGACCTACACCAGTGGTGATGGGTACCTGGACAAGCTGTGCATGGAACTGGTCGGGTTGGCCTCGAGTCGGTGCCGTCCGCCGACCCGTGATGTCCGAGACCGTTTTCGCGATAAGGCTCGACAAATGCTGATCGATTGTGGAACACCCAATGTTCGCTGACGGACTTGACGCCCTGGGCGGCTCGTTGCGGCCGCTGGACCTGGTGGTTGTCGTGGGCTACCTGGTGGTGTCGCTGGGGCTGGGCCTGGCACTCAGCCGACAATCCAACCGCGACGAGTTTCTCACGGCCGGGCGATCGATGGGGCGGATCACCGTTGGCCTGAGCGTGATGGCGACGTTGTTCTCGGCCAACAGCTTCGTGATGTACCCGTCAACCGCCTACGGTGACAGCCTGAAAATTCTGCTGGCGGCCGTCGCGTTTATGGCGACGACGCCGCTGGTGGTCTGGGTGTTCATTCCCGTTTACTCGAAACTCAACTGCAACACCGCCTACGAGTACCTGGAACAGCGATTCCATGTCTCGGTGCGTTGCCTGGCCAGCAGCCTGTTCGTGGTCTTGCGGATTGCCTGGATGGCGGCGGCAACGTTCGCGGCCTCGGTTGCCATCTCGGGAATCTCGGGCCTGGATCAGTACGTGGTCATCATCGGCCTGGGAGTGGTGGCGATTGTCTACACGATGTTTGGTGGCCTGCGGGCGGTGATGTGGACCGACGTGATCCAGTTCTTCGTCTTTTTCGGAACGATCCTGTTCGCCGCCGGCTTGTTGATTTCCAAGACCGAAGGAGGGGCCTCGGAGATTGTCGAGACCTATTTCACTGGTCGCGAAAACCTGGTGTTTGACTTCCGGCTCGATCCGACGGTTCGTTTTGGCACGTTTGCGATCCTGATTGGCAGTTTTCTGGAGGGACTCTCGTCCTTTGGTGCCGACCAGGTTGCCGTGCAGCGTTACATCTCGGCTCGAGATGCCCGGACGTCGCAGGTCGGTTTCGTGGTGTCTCAACTGGGCATGCTGATCGTGATCCCGGGTTTGCTGGCGATCGGCATGGGCCTGTTCAGTTATTTCCATCACAACCCCGACATGCTGTCGGACGTGGCCATTGCCGAGTTGCAGAATGCCGAGAGCAGCAAGGTGGTGGCCGTTCGAACCCGGCTGGCTGCTGCGGGAATACCGGGCGGTGACCAGGCGATCGCCACGTACTACTCAACCCATCCACGCGAACTGCACGCCGACATCGTGACGCTGGGTCTGCACGACCAGGCACTGCCCCGTTTTGTCCGGTTGAAGTTTCCCCCCGGAGTGGTGGGATTGCTGGTGGCGGCGTTGATGGCGGCCACGATGTCGAGTGTCGATTCCGGGATCCACTCGATCACCACCACCTTGATAATCGATTTCCGCGATCGGCTGGTTCCCAGCTGGCGACCAAAGACCGAGGCCGGTGAGATGCTGGTGGCGCGGGTCCTGGTGGTGTTGATCGGCGTCATCGCGATCACGCTGGCCTGTTTTGTCGGCCAACTGGGAGACGTGTTTGCCGTGGCCAAGAAGACGGTCGGCGCGTTTTCGGCACCCCTGCTGGCCGTCTTTGTGCTGGGGTTGTTTGTCCGACGGACGACGGCGACCGGGGTGTTTCTGGGGACGTTTGCCGGAGCGGTGGTGACCTTGTGGTTCACCTTTGCCGAGGTGTTCTCGGACTGGTTTTCACTGTGGGTCTTTGTGGTCGGATTTGTCAGTTCCGTCGTGTTCTCCCTGCTGCTGAGCCTCGTGCCAGGCCTGAAACTGATGCCCGACGGTGCCAGGAACCGAACCTACTGGGCGGTGGTCAGGGACGACGCGGTGGCCCGTCCGGAGACCGAGACGGAGGCGTCCGGGAGTCGGTGATTCGACAGTTGGGCAACTGGTTGCCCAGTTTCAAGCGGCCGATGATGGTGGTCGGTGTGTCGGCCAGGTGCAACACCCGCAGTGTCTTGACCCGGGCAAGCGACTTCAGCCCGGCGTCGGTGACGGCCGTGCGACGCAGGTCCAGCAGTTCAAGATTGTCCAGTTTGGCCAGCGAGGCGAGTCCCTTGTCAGTCACCAGGGTGGCCCCGAGCAGGAGGTGTCGGAGTGCGGGAAACGTGGCCAGGGTCTTGGCGCCCGTGTCGGTCACCGGCGTGACCCGCAGGTTGAGCCGCTGGAGGCGTTTGAGAGTGGCCAGGGGGGGCAGAGCGTTGTCGTTGATTGGTGTGTCCCAGAGCGAGAGGTCGGCCAACTCTTGAAGTTCGGCCAGCCGGCTCACACCACGTTCGGTGACCTGCGTGTTGGTCAGGTCGAGTCGACGGAGCCCGGTGAACCCGACGATCGTGTCGACCGCCTGGTCGGTCACAAAGGTTCGGAAGAGGTTCAGTTCTTTCAGCCCCGCAAAGGCCTTCTTGTCGCTGGCGACCAACTTGAGGCATTGATCGGTAATGGGCAGGTTGCTGAAGTCCAGTCCACTGGGCCGCCGTCCTCCCGGGGGCGTCGTCTTGACGTTGATGGATGCCAGTGCCGGAAACAGCTTGCCGTTTGCATCGATGTGGGCCTC
>CAWVUS010000175.1:0-11308 GCA_963933195.1 uncultured Planctomycetaceae bacterium | reverse complement strand
GCTGCGATCGTCATGACATGCATAACCCGAATCGCTCTCCCCCCCGCACAACCCGAACCCTCATCCGTCATTTCCCGAACAGCCGACACACGCCCGCGTTGTGACTGTTACGACCGCCACCGCCCTTCCCCACTCAGAGACTAGCGGCCCGAGTGGACGGTTTCACCGCAACGACCGCCTCCGGAATGTCGAAAACCAACTCTGTGACGCTCGATCAACAAGGTCGAGTCGAGGTGGGGTGGCTTGTAGGTGACCCCGCAGAGATGAACCCTCACACGTGTCACACACCATGACTAAAGGAGATCTCCCGATGAAGTTGACAACTGTGATCGCCGCTGTTGCGGCTCTGTTTATTGGTACCCAATCCGCTGACGCCGGTCTTCTGGACTTCCTTCGCCTGAACAATGGCGACAAGCACAAGTGCGAAGTCAAGACCTCGAAGCCGAAGTGTGCCAAGCCTGCCGCGCCGAAGTGTGCCAAGCCTGCCGCCCCTAAGTGCGCCAAGCCTGCCGCCCCGAAGTGTGCCAAGCCCGCCGCCCCGAAGTCCGCCAAGCCCGCCGCGCCGAAGTGTGCCAAGCCTGCCGCCCCGAAGTGCGCCAAGCCTGCCGCCCCGAAGTGCGCCAAGCCTGCTGCTCCGAAGACGGCCACCAAGAGCTGTGATTACGAGAAGAAGACGACGCTGTTGGACCGGATTCGCTTCCCGCGTATCCGTCGCATCAGCTTCCTCAACTAATAACGCACCGTGCGTTTGAGTTGAACGATGACACGCCCGGGTCGATCCCTCACGGATCACCCGGGCGTGTTTCGTTAAATCCGCTCCGTGTTACAATCTAGACAATCCCGTGTAGAGCACCCCTTCGATGCCACCACCACAGGTCACCAGCGACTTGCTCGGACTGCTCGAAAAGAGCCTGTTGCTGACACACGAACAAATCAGCACTGTCATCGATCGGCTTGAACTTCCAGTCGAGACCACCCCGGTCGAGTTGACCGACGCGCTGGTCGGCTCGAACCACCTCACCCGGTTCCAGGCTGATCGACTTCTCGAGGGTCGCCACCGGGGTTTCTTCATCGATCACTACCGCTGCGATCACATCCTGGGGACCGGGGGGATGGGTTGGCTTTACCTGGCCACAGACACAGACAGTGGAAACACCGTCGCCGTCAAGATGCTCCCCAAACGTCTCGAGGGCGACCCCGGCATGGTCGCCCGGTTCGAACTCGAGGCCAAGGCTGGCCTGCTGCTCAACCACCCGAACATCGTCCGGACCTACGAGCATCAACGGACCGAAGGGGTTTACGGAGATGTCTACTACGTCGTCATGGAAGTCGTGCACGGCATCAGCCTCGAAGAACTCATCGTCCGCAACGGCCCACTGCCCTGGGCTGCCGCATGCGACGTGGTCCGCCAGACAGCCGCCGGACTCCAGCATGCTCACGACAACGGGACAATTCACCGGGACATCAAGCCGGCCAATCTGCTGGTCGACACTACCGGACACGTCAAAATCGCCGACTTTGGACTCTCCAAGATCGAGGCCGAGGCCGACGACGAGTTCTCACTGCAGATGATCTTCGGTCACGATTGCCTCGGCACCGCCGACTACATTGCGCCCGAACAGACCATCGACAGCAACGCTGTCGATGGTCGTGCCGATCTCTACAGCCTCGGCTGCACGTTCTACTCCGCTTTGACGGGAAAGCTGCCCTTCCCGTTGAAAACGACGAAACAGAAACTCGAAGCCCAGAGGACTCGAAAACCTCGACCGGTGGCTGGTTTTGTCGAGGACCTCCCCCCGGAAATCTCCGCGATACTGGAGAAGATGATCTCCAAGCGGCCCGAAACCCGGTTTCAGCAGGCCGTGGATGTTTGTCGAGCACTCTCGCGTTTCTCCGAGCGAAGCCCTGCCGATTTCTCCTTCGACAAGGTGCTCATCCAGCGATCCCAGATTGCCCAGAAGAAGATCGCCGCCAAGCAGGCCCATCGCACCGGAGGTTCCTCGGTTGACGCCGGACATTCCGGCACCGCGCATTCATCGATAGAAACCTCGATCCGCTCGCGGGTTGAAAACGACGAGTGATCCGTTCTCGAGACATTTCACTGGTCCAATCGCCGACGTGCCTCGGACAATCGTCGCCGCCAACTCACATTGCCCGGCGAAAGATCAACGGCCGTCTCCAGGGTGTCGACCGCCTCGTCCACTCGCCCGGTGGCCAGTAACAGGGACCCGAGTTCGCCGTGTCCGTCGGGCAAGTCTGGCCGAAACCGAATCGCCTGTCGAAAACACCGCTCGGCCTCTTCCGGCTTCATTCGGTCTCGCAACGTCCGCCCCCGCCACACCCACGCCTCGGCGTAGTCTGGCTTCCGCTGGATCGCCGCGTCGAAACTCTCCGCCGCAGCAGTCAATTCCTCCATCTCTCCCAGCACCAGCCCCAACACCAATCGCAATTCGGCCGATTCGGGAAACTCCGTCACCGCCCGTTCCAGAACTTCCCGGGCCCGTGCCGGACGGCCAGCACCTCCCAGCGTCCGGGCCAACTGAAGCGGAAACCGGATCCGTCCGGGATGGTTGGCAATCACCGTCTCGAGATATTCCACGGCACGCTGAGTTTGTCCCTGTTCGAGCATCGTCTGTGCTTTCACGGCGATCCAGTTCGGGTCCCGTCGCAGGACCAGCACCTCGGCCACAAACGGATCGTCACTGGTTTCGACCTGTGGCATCGTCTCCAGCCGTCGCCTCAATCGTTCGGCCTCTTCGCGCCGGCCCTGACGAAACAGGACCCGAGCCAACAATTCCTGAACCATCCGGCTTTGCGGTTCAATCTCCTCCACCTGCCGGCACAGCGCCTCGGCCTCGATCAGCCGACCCGCATCGGACTCCAGTCTCGCCAGGCCGAGCAAAGCACGGGTGTTGAATGGTTCCAACTCGTTCGCCTCGCCGAACAGTGTCGCCGCCTCATCGGCTCGTCCCGCCGTCACCAACAACTCAGCCAGGGGCAGCCGGGGCAGTGCCCGACCCGGAGCCAACGCCATGGCCCGACGCAGGCACCGTTCGGCCTCAACGGGATCCACGTTCTCCAGGCTCACCCCCAGCAAGTACGGCCAGCGGAACTCGTCGGCGTCCAGCGTCTGGGCCCGGCGGAACGAATCGTCAGCTGACCGATCGTATCCGTGAGCCCGCAACAACATGGCCAGTTCCCCCCACGCCTCGCCGGACTCGGGAGCCAACTGGACTCGATCTCGAGCTGTCTCGATCGCCTCACGGACCTCTGGAACCGCGCCGGAGAAGTCGACATCGATTTGAACCGGCGGTGTGTTTTCCCGCCAGTTCCACCAGCCCACACCGACGGCGAGAACCAGGCCCGTGAACACGGCAACAATGGCGGCCGGACCACGACCGCCGCCGACTCGTAGCTCTCCGGATTCGACTCCAGTCATGCTCCCGCTCCTGCAGAAACACTCCGGCCGTCCCCTTTCCGGATAATCACGATCCGATCCACCTCGCCCCCATCAAACGACTCGTGGGTTCCATCCGGCCAGGTGACCCGGATCGAATCAACCCGTTCGACAGCTCCCAGACCAAAATGAGGACGTGGATCACTGGAGGACAGAAAGCTGGTCGCCGGCTGCACCAGACGCACGAACGCGGAGTCCCCGGCCACAACGGTCACCTGGGCTCCCAGCGCCATCCGTCCGCCCCGATCGGTCAACTCGGCCTGGACGATCAGCCAGTGAGACCTGGCGGACGACTGGCCTGGCCTGTTCTGATTGTTGATCAGGACCCGCACCGGACCGGCCGTGTTGCTGATCACAACGTCCACGTCCCCGTCATTGTCGATGTCGCCGGTCGCCAGCCCACGAGACACCTCGACACGGCTCACCAGTGGATCTGCCGGATTCTCGTACCTCTTGAAGCGACCGGTGCCATCGTTGAGAAACACGTGGTTGTTTTCGGCATAGATCTTCCAGAATTCTGGCACCGATTTGTCCGGCTGGCTCTTGTCATCTCGAGTCGCCCGCTTGACCCGACCGTTGGCAACCAGCAGGTCGAGATCACCGTCATTGTCGAGATCGAGAAATTGAGTTCCGAACCCGGTGTACCCCAGGCTCGGCATGGCCAGCCCGGCACGGTGGCTGGATTCACGAAAACCCGTCTCGTCGAGCCCCATGTACAGCGCGTTGTTCTCTCCCTCCAGGTGGGTCAACAACAGATCGATGCGGCCGTTGCCATCAATGTCACCACAGGCAATCCCCATGCTCGCTTGCCGTCGCCCCTCCGCGCTGAGCGCGCCTCCTCGAAAGAAGGCTTCCTCGGCAAATGTCCCATCGTGTGAATTGATCCACAGGAAGTTGGCGGCGTGATCATTGGCAACATAAATGTCCGGCCAGCCGTCGTCGTTGAAATCGGCACAGACGACTCCCAGGCCGGGGCCTCCTTGCCGAGAGATTCCCGCCGGATCACTGACATCGGCAAAACGTGGCTGACCCGACAACTTTCCACCTGTCGCCTCGCCGCCAAGATTGCGATACAGCCTGTCGGCCCGGCCGTCGAAGACCTGCGGGCCGCAGTAGTCGGGACGACCACTGTTGTCGGGACACTTCATGTCGGCACGGAAATCCACGTAGTTGGTCACGTAGAGATCCAGCCAGCCGTCGCGGTCGAAATCAACCATCACAACTGACGTGGACCACGACGAATTGTCGATTCCGGCTGCAGCGGTGACATCACTGAACGTGCCGTCACGGTTGTTCAGGAACAACCGGTCCGGTCCCAGGTTGCTGAGATACAGGTCGGGAAATCCATCGTTGTTGATGTCGCCACAGGCCACTCCCATGCCGTATCCCGAGTCGGCCAGGCCACTGATCGCCGAAACATCCTCGAAACGGCCACCCTCGTTCTGCCGGTACAACCGATTGGCAACAGTGACATCGGCAACCGGCTGGCCCCGATCATCCAGTTGGCCGCTATTGACCAGGTACAGGTCCAGATCTCCGTCACGGTCGTAGTCAAACAACGACGCACCCGGTGGAACCATCTCCGGCATCAGGTACCGGCCAACCCGGCCTGCATCGTGGACGAAACCGATCCCCAGCCGTTCGGTGGCCTCTTCAAAGAGAACCTCGTGCCCACCGGAGGCCGCCGGTGATGCCGGAACATCCATCGAACCGTCTCCGCCACATCCCGCCATCATCGGCGGCAGGGCGACTGAAACCAGCAAACACGCGAGTCGTCCAACAGGGCTCATGCCTGCAGTCTATCACCTCCGGGCACCCAGCTGAATTCGGAAGTCCGTGAGGTCCGCCAATCGCATGACGGATCGGCATCCGGTCACACCTCCGCTGGCATTTCTCGACTGGTCACCTGGCGGCGAGATCGTCGAAATGGCTACCGCATTCACGCAGGTGATCCATGATGGCTCCAAAGTCACCACCGTGGGCCAACAGCCGGGCTCCCTGGTCAAACAGCGTCCCCATCGCTTCGGTTGCCGCCGGACGTCCCCAGGCCTTGCCATTGGCCGCCGCTGCTGCTGCCACCCGTTCGGTCGCACTCTCGACGGTCATGTCAGTCGTCTCATCCAACGCCAACCGCATCCCCAGATCTCCCGGACCAATAAACAGTCCATCGACCCCGTCCAGCGCCGCAATGGCCTCAACGTTTTCCACCGCCTCACGGGTCTCAATCTGAACCACCAGCACCGTCTGTTCGTTCGCTTCCTGCACGTATTCCAGATGGTCCGGCAAGGAAAAATCACAATCCAGTCCAGCCGCGTCGATGCCACGGTTGCCAATGGGAGGAAACTTCACCGACTCCACCAGTTCCCGAGCCTTCTCGACTGTCGAAACATGCGGAACCATCAATCCCGTGGCTCCATCCTCGAGGTAACGATAAAGCCGGGTTTTTTCGGTCGTGGGAACCCGCAACAGGCAATCGATGTCATACAGCCGAAACAGCGGCAGGATGGCCTGGATTTCGCGATCGGTCCAACACCTGTGCTCAAAATCCAGCCAGATACAATCGAAACCGAACTCGGCTGCATGGCGAATGAAGGCAGGCACGAAGTGCCCCAGGCAACAGATCCTCACCGCCTCGTCGTTGGCCAATCGGGCCCGTGTCCGGCTACGTCGCATGAGTGTCCTCTCGGGGAAAAAGTCAGCGGAAAGTAGGAGATTGATCGCCAGACGCTACAGATTGACCGAGTCACATGCAAACCTGAAACCGTTCGCCTGTCGCGGTTCCCTGCGCGACAACCCGTTGCACGATCCCTGTTTTTGTGTCATCGTGGAGTCACGGTGTGGGTCCATCAAGGCGGGATCCGAAACCGATCGCCAGGGGATCGACGAGATGAATTTCAAGCGAAGACAATCCTCGTCACTGCTGTTTTCCATCGGCGTGCATGTCGTTGTGGTGATCACCCTGGCGGTACTGACTCGCCCACTGGTGCTCGGAGAAACGCAAGCAATTCTCGAAACGATCATGGCCCCCGAAGAGCGTGATCGCGAGGAGTTCGAAAAAGAACTGGACGACTCGGAGAAAATCGCCGAGACGATGAACTTCACCGCCGGCAGTATCCAGTCGACACAGGTCGGCGGTTCGGATGCTCCACTTGCCCAGCAAACCAAGGTCGAACTCGACCAGGTCGTCAAGGAACCGGATGTCCAGGTCAGGCTGGCCGACGCAAATCTGCCCGGACTGGATCAACTTGGCGATGACCTCGGCGAAGCAGAAGTCACCGGCGAGGTGGGGGCTCTTGTGGAAGGATACGGAGCCGCCCTGGACCGACTGACACAGGAACTGTTGCGGCTGATGCGGACCGACAAGTTGCTGGCAGTCTGGATGTTCGATGAATCCGAGAGCATGAAGGACGACCAGGAGGAATTGAAGGGGCGGCTGCACCGCGTCTACGAAGAACTGAAACTGGTCAAGGAAGACGCCCGGAAACTCAACAAAGGAAAATCGCTCCGGTCCAAGGATGACGATGTCCTGTTGACCGCGGTGACCAGCTTCGGCGCCGGTTTTCACGTCCACACCCCCAAGCCGACCTCTGACAGCCGCCTGATCATGCAGGCAATCGACCGCATCCCGATTGATCGGACCGGTAAGGAGAACATGTGCACGGCCATCCAGGCCGCTATGAAGAAGTACGGCCGGATGGCACGGGGCCGCAAAGTGGCCGTAATTGTGGTCAGCGACGAATCCGGCGACGACGGCGATCCCTACCTGCCGCCGGCGGCCGATCAACTCGAAAACGCCCTGACGACGCTCAAGTCGCACCGCAGCCCGATCTATATTCTTGGCCGTGAATCGGTTTTCGGGAACTTCTACGCCTACGTTCGCTGGCAACATCCGCAGACCGGACAGGTCCACCGACTTCCGATCCGTCGCGGTCCGGAAGCCCCCTCGGCCGAACAACTTCTTTACGACGGATTCCGTCGGCGATTTGACTCTCACATGAGCGGCTTTGGCCCCTACGAACAGGTCCGACTGGCCCGCGATTCAGGAGGCATCTTTTTCCAGTTGCCACACGAGGAAGAGAACCTCAACGATTTCAAGAAAAAGCAATTCGCCGCGTTGAAGATGCGCGAGTACCTGCCGAACCTGGGTTCGAGACGCATCTATATCGACGATGTCTCCAAGAGTAAGTTTCGGGTGGCGATCCGTACGGCAATCGCATTGCTGAATCCACTCAATCCGCAGAACAAGGGACTCGAAATACCAGAAATCGAGCACTTTGTGGTCGACCCGATCCAGTCGACGACCCGGGTCATCTCCCGGCTGCAACAGATCTCCAAGGTCCTGCAGATCATGGCCAGGGCACACGACACGCTCGGTGCCGTCCGTTCACTCCGGGACGCGGAACCCTCGCTGAGATGGCGGGCCAACTACGACCTGATGACCGCCCAGTTGATGGCGTACCGGGTGAGGTTGTTCGAGTATGGCATTGCCCTGGGACAATTCGGCAAGAACATGCCACGGCTGATCCCAGCGAAGAACCCACCCCACAACCGCTGGGAAATTCGACACGGGTCGAACAAGTTGCTGATGCCCGATGCCCAGCAGGAGAAAGCCCTGGGAGTCACTGCCGACCAGTTGCGAAGCTACCATCGTGAGGCGTTGCAGCAACTGGCCTCGGTTCGTGAAGCCCACCAGGGGACTCCGTGGGCGATGAGAGCCGAATGGGAAGAGGGACGCCGCTTTGGAGCCACCTTCCGCAGCTGGCGGTACGATCCCCCCAAGCCCCGGCCAAACACGCCCCGGCCAAAGCCGATTCCACCGCCGAAACTGTAGCCCTTCAGACCACGACGGGCAGCACGTAGGGCCCCTTGGGAATCACCGCGATCCGCGCATCCGGACCGTAGTCTTCCAACGCGCCAGCCACCGCATCCTCAACCGACTCGGCCGCCTCGACGAACAACTCACCCAGTCGCTGAGCTGTCAGCCCGTCGCTGACAAATGTGACCTTGGCCTTCCGCAGGACCTTGGCCAGTTCTTCAAGTTGCCACTGGTCCATCACGAAGTAGTCCTTGCCAAGGATGCGTTCCATGAACACCTCCAGGCTCGAGTTCTCTTCGAACAGGCTCTGGAACTCCGGACTGCCCACCCCCTCCGAGAGGCCGGCAGCAATGATGATCCGCCCCCCCTCCTTGACGATCGGCAACGCACCGGTGAGCCCCTTGACGGCCTGGTAAAAGGTGGTGTCCAGCGGATAACCGGCCGAACTGGTGACCACCACGTCGCAGGCCTCCGATACCTCGGCGGTCACCACTCCCCGGATCAACTCGACACCTTCCTGAAACGCGTCGATCATGTCACCGGCCACGACCCCGGTCACACGTCGCTGTTCGTCCAGCGTGACATTGACGATGAAATCGCAACCGGCCATCTGGCCAATCGCCGTGTTCTCCTCGTGCACCGGATTTCCATCCAGGATCCCACAGTCAGCCTTAGGGTGCTCGATGAAATCCGGCCCATGCCACACCTTGACTGTCTCGAGCGCCGCCAGTCCCGGACAGATCAACTTGCGACCACCGGAAAACCCGGCCATCAGGTGTGGCTCAATCAACCCGGTTGTGATTTTCAGATCGGCCTCAACGTACCGGCTGTCGATCCAGACGGGCACGCCGCGAGGAGACTCGCCCAGGTAGGTGTGCTCGTCGCGAATCGTCCCGTGGTGATTCTCCACGCGGTAATTGGCCGCAATCTCGGCCCCCACCAGCTCGACGAGTTCGTCCCCCTCGTTGGGTCGATGCATCCCGGTGGCGATCAGGACCAGGATCTCCTGTCGAGGAATCCCGGCTGCTTCCAATGTCGGCAACAGGCATTCCAGGATGACCTGGTTGGGTACCGGCCGCGTGATGTCACAGATGGCGATGCAGGCCGACGTGCGGCCACGTGCCAATTCCAGCAGGGGCTGGGTTCCGGTGGGGCTGGTCACCTTTGCGGCCACGGCCCCAGCAGGATCGGCAAGCGGCTCCATCGGCTGAATGGACAACGGACCGACAATGTTCCCGTCGGGCAATTCGACATCGAGTCCGGTTTTTCCGTAATCAAGGGTCACTCGCATGGTGAGAACACTCGTCGTGAATGGAATTGCCAGGCAGCCTAGGGTAACGAATCCTGCAGAACATCACTCCCCATGCAGTGTCAGCACCACCCGCCGACCACCGCCGCGGTTGCGATGCTCGACCAGGTAAATCCCCTGCCAGGTCCCCAGGGCCAACCGGCCTCCGGCCACCGGAATCGAGAGAGAGCACCCCAACAGCGAACTCTTCACATGTGCTGGCATATCATCGGGCCCCTCGAGCGTGTGCCGGTAGGGAAAGTCCTCCGGAGCAATCGCGTTGATCGACGCCTCGAGATCCGTGGGCACATCGGGATCGGCATTCTCGTTGATAGACAGCGACGCCGAGGTGTGTTGAATGAACACGTGCAACACTCCCCGCTCGGTCTCGGCCAACTCGGGCAAAGCAGACACCAGTTCCCCGGTCACAAGATGCCAGCCACGCGACAGGGGCGGCAACTGCACGTGCCGTTGTGTCCAGGTCATTGCCCGACGCTCCCGGTCTGTCCACGCCACCTGAGGTAATGGTCGGCCAACACGATAGCCACCATTGCCTCGGCCATCGGCACGAATCGAGGCAACACACACGGGTCGTGACGCCCTCGAGTCTGGATCGTGGTCACTTCCCCGTCACTGGTGACCGACTGTTGCTCCCTGGGCAGACTGCTGGTTGGCTTGACCGCCGCCCGCAGGACCAGGGGCTGACCGGTCGTGATGCCGCCCAGCATTCCACCATGCCGATTGCTGGTGGTTGTGATCTCTCCGGTCTGGGCATCAGTCGTGAACAGGTCATTGTGTTCACTTCCACGCATGGTGGCGCAACCGAACCCGATCCCGTACTCGACTCCCAGCACGGCCGGAAGGCTCAGCAAGGCCTTGCCCAGGTCGGCCTTGATCTTGTCGAACACCGGTTCACCCAGCCCGGCGGGAATACCCGTCGCCACCACCTCGGCCACACCGCCCACCGAATCACCGTCCTTGCGGACGGTTTCTATCAACGACACCATCTGCCGGGCCACGTCATGGTCCGGGCACCGCACCACGTTCGGCTCTCCATCGGCCAGTGTCTCCACCGCCCGCGGATCGACCGATGCGGGATCGGAAATCTCGGCACGGATGTCTCCGACCTGGACCACGTAGGCACAAACCGAGCCTCCGAACGATTCGGCCAACAGTTTCTTGGCCACCACGCCGGCAGCCACTCGCACCGAAGTTTCCCGCGCACTCGAACGGCCACCACCACGGTAGTCACGAAAACCGTACTTCGCATCGAAACTGAAATCGGCGTGGCCGGGCCGGTACTTGTCCTTGATGTCGGTGTAATCCCGACTCCGTTCATCGGTGTTTCGGATCAGGATCGCCAGGCTGGTCCCGGTTGTCCGTCCCTCGAAGACCCCCGAGAGAATCTCGGGTTCGTCCGGCTCATTCCTCTGGCTGACAATATGACTCTGGCCCGGCCGTCGCCGCGCCAGGTCGGCGCGCAGGTCATCGACCTCGAGAGGCAACCCTGGCGGAACGCCGTCGATGATCACGACGTTGCCCGGCCCGTGGCTCTCTCCCGCGGTCGTCACACGGAATGCTTGTCCAAAAGAATTTCCAGCCATGGGTCGATTGTAATCAACTGAGCAGGGCACCGGGCAGGGGACGGTGATCTACGTCCCGACACGTCCTGATCCGGACAACGGGAGTTGCAACAATCGATACAACCCGTCCAGCCGCTTCACCTCGGCGGCCTGCTTCTTGCGAT
>CAWVUS010000174.1:0-11314 GCA_963933195.1 uncultured Planctomycetaceae bacterium | reverse complement strand
GAACCGGCTGCTGAAGAACCGGGGCAATCGGACGGCGTTTGACACCGTCGCCGCGACGTCGAAACAACTCAAGAACTGACAACCAGAGGGAGTCGAACTGTGAAGATGTCTCAATTGTGTGCGTTGCGGTCTGGAGTGGGCTTGGCGGCGGTGTTCATGGTGGGGCTGTCGCTGCAGGCTGCCGACCCGGCACGGGTGCTGTTTGTCACCCAGAGCAAGGGATTTCGCCACGGCTCGGTCAATCGTCGGGCAAACAAGTTGGCACCGGCTGAAATCGCGATGACCCAGTTGGGCCAGCAGACCAGGTTGTTCACCGTCGATTGCACACAGGATTGCCAGGCGGACTTCACCGCGGCGAACCTGAAGAAGTACCAGGTCGTGATGTTCTACACGACCGGTGTACTGCCGATCGCCGACAAGGACCGCGATTACTTTGTCAACAAGTGGTTGAAGACCAAGGGGCACGGTTACATCGGGTTCCATTCGGCCACCGACACCTACCGGACCAAGAATCCCGAACACAAGTGGTACCAGGAGATTGCCGGTGGGACGTTCAACGGTCATCCGTGGGGGGCGGGTACCACGGTCACGATCAGCGTACACGACACGTCGCACCCGGCGATGAAGCCGTTCGGCAAAGAGTTCCAGATCAAGGACGAGATTTACCAGTACGTCAACTGGGTGCCGAAGAACGTGCGGGTGTTGATGAGCCTGAACATGTCCAAGTGCAATCCGAAACGGCCATACCACGTACCGGTGGCGTGGTGTCGGAACTGGGGCGCGGGCAAGATCTACTGTTCGAACCTCGGACACAACGGTTCCACCTGGACAAACAAGGTGGTATTGAAGTCGACCGAGAACGCCGTTCGCTGGATTTTGAATCTCGAGACCGGCGACGCCACACCGAATCCGAAGGTGTCCAGCGGCGAGGAAGCCAAGGCCAAGGCCGCGGCGAAGTGATCGGATCCCCGGGTCAGATTCCCAGGATCTTCAGTAGCCAGTTGCCGAGCAGGGCTACCACCAGGATCCATACAAAGGCAAGCTTCAGCCGCTCCGGGACGGGCTCGGGGAGGCCGCGGGTCCTGACGTGGTACAGCATCCAGACCCGGTAGGGAAATTGAATCAGCAGCGCACAGGCCAATAGCCAACCGGTGCGATTCTGTTGGAAAGCGGCTGAGAGACTTCCCCTGGCAATTGCGATGAAGCTGCGGGTCAGCCCACAGCCGGGGCAGTCGATGTCGAAAATGCTACGACTGGCACACGTTTCGGGCATCGGCACGCCCGGCAACCAGGCGAACTCGACCCGTTGGTCGTCTCGGGTTTGCAGCGTCAATGCGAGGATGACCACCGTCGTGCAGAGAATCAGCATATTGCGGTGGTGGTTGCGCCGCAGTACCTCGTGGTCGACCGGTTTGTTGGCAGGACCGGATTCGGTCGTGAGTGGCTCGGACATCTGCTGACCTCTCACACGATCTGGTCCGGTCAGTCCAGTCCCAAAATCGGCACGATTTCCGTCTGACACGGTCCACCGGTGACGTGAACGGCACCGTCTCCGTCGACAAACACGTTCACCTCACTGCGGATCCCGAATTCGGACAGGTAAATGCCCGGTTCGATCGAGAAGCAGGTGTTTCTCATCACCCGCCTGAGTTCGTGAGTCTCCAGGTTGTCCATGTTGGCCCCGTTGCCGTGCACTTCCTGGCCGATGCTGTGTCCGGTCCGATGGATGTATGCGTCGCCGAAACCGGCCTCGACAATGACATCCCTGCAGGCCTGGTCCACCTCCCATCCCTGGAGCAGTCGGTCTTCGGCGAACGCTTTGCTGACACAGTCAATCGCAGCGTCACGGGCGGCAGCGACCACTGTGAACACCTCGGAGTAGCGTTCTGGCACCTCGGTCCCGACGAAACCCATCCTGGTCAGGTCGCTGTAGACGCTGTGTGGTCGGTCGACCTTGCACCACTGGTCGATCAGCACCAGGTCGCCCTCGCGGATCGCGGTGTCGGTACCGGCACCGGTCTCGTAATGAGGATTTCCCGCGTGCTCGTTGCGAGCCACGATGGGGGGGTGATAGGTGACAGCGTTGTGATCGCGGTAGTGATCCATGATCACCTGTTGAATGGTGGTCTCCTCGACCTGGCCTCCGTCCCTGGTGGCCTCGGCGATGGCTCGCCAGGCCACGCCGAAGGCGGACGTCGTGATCGCCTCAGCCTCGCGGTGCATTCCCGCCTGATTCTCGTCCCAGGTTGCTTCGAACCGTTGCACCAGGTCACCCGAGGAGACGACCTGACATCCCGATTCGTTGACCAGTTCGATCGTGCCGGCATCGATTCGCGACACGTACGGGTTGCCGGCTCGCGGCGCGTATTCGGTGGCGACGGTATCGAGTCCCTCGAGCAGCCACGCCAGCCCGGCCTCGAATTCCTGCCACGCCAGGTAGACCCGGGTCTCGCCGGGGATCTGGTCCAGTGCTCCGGTTTCGATGCGGTGCACCAGTTTCCGTGGCGGTCCGTCGGTTCGCAGGCAGCAGGCCCAGCGACGGCTTCCGGCGTGGTCGCCATCGAGCCCAAGCACGCGTCGTGCCAGCACGTTGCTGTTGCGGAAGTCGTAGAGCAGCCAGCCGTCGAGTTTGAATTCTCGCAGCGCCTGTTGGATCGGATCGGGGTCGAACATAAATCGAAAACGACCTTCTGTCAGTCGCCGAGCTTGCTGGTCACCGGCAGGGGGTGTCTCGACGGCGTGCTACTTGAGGAAGAAGAAACGTTCGGCGTCCATGACCGTCTTGGGGTCACGTTTCCTGAGCAACGCGAGGTGTTTCATGGCGGACTGGGCGTGCTTGGGCAGTGGGCCGGCGGTGCCCTTCTTGGGCACGTCCTTGGTGCAGACCAGCATGTAACGAACGACGGCCCGCTTGATCGCGGGGACGTTGAAGGCCTTGTCCTGGTACATCGTCATCAGCCGATCCTGGATGCTCCAGTCCTTCCAGCGGGCGAGATCGGCAATCACCAGGTCGGCCAACTCGGGACGGTCGAGCAGGATCCGCATCGACTGTCGCAATCGCGGCTTGGCAATGCGTCCATCGGCGTAACTCCACATGAACCGCAACGCCTGCATGGCGGCGTAGGTTTCACTGAAGGGGACAAGTTTCTTGCGGCCCTTGGCGTCGGTCAGCACCTTGCCCTTTGCGTCGACAAGGTAAAGATTCTTGAGCTTGAGTTGTTCGATCAGTGGCAGGCCTTTTTCTCCGGCCAGCAGCAGGTACCCCGACATCACGCCATCGATTCCCAACCGGAACTCCTCGGACGGAGTCGAGATCTTCTGCTGCATCAGTTTGGCATCGTTCTCGTTGCCCGAGAGTCCCAGCAGCAGTCCGTAGAGTCCCATCCGCGTGGGAGGCGTCTCGGCGTCGGCGATCCAACTGGCGACCTTGGCCCGGGGCAGCAACCTGCTGACAGCGGCGATTTCCTTGTAGGGCGCGTTGGCAAATTCGGCGTAGGCGTCATCGGAGATCTGTCGGTCGGGGTATTCCAGGAACTTGATGAAGTAGGCCAGTCGCTTGGTCGCGGCGGTTTCCGGCGAGGGGGCCTGGACGATGTACTGGTAACTGGTTTCGGTGACCGGCAAGGGACTGCCCCACTCGACTCGCGTGGCCTTGCTGCCCAGCAGCAGGAACATGTCGCCCTTCTTGCCCGTGCGGAACCGGGACAGGCGGACCTGCTGGCCCTTCTTGACGACTCCGCGTCCATTGCGGACAACCTCACGGATCTCGTAGGTCGTTTCCGACGGCAGGCGTTTTCCGTTGACTTCACGGGCTTTCTTGGCCCCGGCCCAGATCACCAGTGCCGCGGCGTCGGCCTGCGAGAGTTGCTCGGAGAGTGTCAGCGAGGGAGCCGCGCAGAACGGGCAGTGCCGTGTGGCTGCGGTGGCTGCTTGTGGTGATGCGAAAAATCCCGAGAGCACCAGGAGTGCCAGTGCGCGGGTCGGACAGAATGTTCGCTTCAGTGACATGACACGAATCTCCGATTTGCCGTGTTGGGCCGGATGCGGCCTGGTCGTATCGAGTGAAGAATCCTCAACGATCGACGACGACCGCGTCATCGATGCTATACAAGAGTCTACCGTCTTCGATCTTCTTGGCGATATGGAACAGGCCCACGACGTCGAACGGGCGGTTCTGAATGTAGGGCGACGTGACCCCCTTGCGCAACGCGACCCGGACCAAATCGTAGATCTTTGGGTTACGGCCGAAGCAGCAGATCTGGTTGTCACGGGCCAGTACGAAGGCGTCCACGGGGTCCTGGAACGTGGGATACATGAAACCGCGGACACGGATCCGCTTGCCATCGAGTTGCTTGAGCCACCCGGGCATTTGTTCGGGTGCGTTGGGGGGCACCGGTTCCATGTTGAGCACTTTCAGCAGATCGAAGTCGTCGTAGGAGACACGCAGTGCCTTGTCGGGACCCTCGGACTGGAACGTTCGTTCCTTGACCAGCAACTTGATCTTGCGGGGCGCGACCGGCTCGACAGCCTTTGTGTCTTGAGGATTCGCCGTCCCGGGTCGTCGGTTCGAGCGACCAGGTGGCTGATCGAAACCACCGGCCGGTAACGCCGGCCGCAGTGGGTTGACCGGGTCCGGTTCGGTTGCAGGTTCGGCCGGTGCCGCGGAACCATCGGCTGGCTCGTTCGTCGGGATGTCGTCGCCGGACCTGGTGTCAACGAGTTGTGGATCACCGGGGTTGGTTGTTCCGGTTGATTGTGGGACGACGTCGCTGGTGCCTGCCGAGGTGGTTTCTTCACCGTTGTTGGCCACGATGTCGGCCTTGGTGATCTCGCGGTAATTCCCATCTCCGCCGTCACGGCAACCGGCACCGATCAGCAGAAAACAGGCGACGGTGACCAGCCGGGTGAGGGCGTGTTTGCTGGGACAGGTTGTCAGAGTGTTGTCGGCCGGCATCAGAAGCCCACCTTGGCCCGCTTGCAGAGTTCGGCGTCGATCCGATAGATCGGACGAAACTGCAACTGGCTCTGTGATCGGGTGTTGGATGTTCGAAATGTTCCGGCGACCCCGGTCAGCCCGAGTTCCAGGTCAAAGGTCTCGCCGGCGGGCAAGAACACCTCGATCATGTCCGACTGATTGGGTTGCCGCCCAAAGCAGCATTGCTGGTTGTCCTTGACGATCACGAAGCTGTTCAGGCCCAGGCGTTGTTTCCCGCGGTACATGAAGCCCCTGAGATAGATCTTCTTGCCGTTCATCGCGGCGATTTCCGGATGCAACTCGTTCTGTGCCCCGAACCCCTTCTGTGAGATGTCGGAGGTGAAATTGACGGACCGGAACCCCTCGGGCACCTCGGTGGTGACCAGCAGGGCTGTCACGCCGATGTTGCACAAAGCCGCCACGCCGCCCAGGACGACGCCGGTGGTGGCGGTCTTGGTGCCACTGAAGGCGCCCTCTGTCTTGCGGATCTTCGCGATTGTCAGAAGTCCCAGGGTTCCGGCGGCCAGGCAAACGAACGTCCAGGCCACGATGGACAATGGGCTGACACCCTCGGCCAGGTGCCAGATCGGACCCAGGCAGGCCAATGCGCCGGCGCCTGCCGACAGGGGGGCCGAGGCCGGGATCGGCTGGTAGACGAATTCACCGGGTGGTGGGGGTGTTGCGGTCGGAGATGAGAGTGTTTGTGCCATGAGAAGAGTTCCTCGAGGCTCCTATCTTATCACGATCCAATTCAGTCGCTCAATGTCCGTGCCACATCAGTGCGGTAGGCAGTCATGCCGGGCACGAAACCGACCAGGGAGGCCAGGGCGATCAGCACCGGCAGCAGCACCAATTCGCCCCAGGCAAATGTCCACGGATCAATCACCAGGCCATAGCCGGCGATCATCGGCGAGAGAGCCAGGATCATCAGGTGGGCCAGCACGAAGCCCGTCAGGCCGCCAATGACGCACAGCAGGGTGGATTCGGCCAAGATCACCGAAAGCACGGTTTGTCGGCGGGCTCCCAGGGCTCGCATGATCGCGATCTCCCTTTTGCGGTCGGCCATCGAGTTGTAGATGCTGACAAAGATGCCAATCCCAGACACGACGATGATCAGCGATGTGAGTCCCATCAGCAGGCTGCGGATCGGACCGACAAGCGTTTGCATCATGCGGTCGATCTGGACGATCGGCTTGACCGCCTGGGCCTGGACACCCTCGTTGAGCCCACTCATCAGTCGACTTTCGGCCAGCACCTTCTCGCCGATGGTTCCCTGGATATTGACCAGGATCGCGGTGACCTCTTTCTGGGCCTCGGGTACCGGGCCGTGGGCATGACCGGAGGAGCCCCGTTCAGCCTCCAGGGCGTTCCGCGATTCCTCGCTGACGTTTCCGAAGAACTCGAGTTCTCTCGCGACGGCTTCCGACAGGGGCTTTTCGTGTCCGGAGATCATGTAGAAACCATCGAGATGGACGAAGACGGTGCGGTCATTGGGAGTGCCCGTGGCGGCCAAGACACCGGTGACGGTGAATTCTTCGTCGTGCACGTGTCCGTCGGAACCTCCGTGGACGAGCTTGAGCTTCGTGCCGACATCCCATCCGTTTTGACGGGCCACGACCGCTCCGATGGCCGAATCGAATGGGTTGCGGATCAGGCCCTCACCGGAGTGTTGTCCATCCCGGCTGGTGGTGCGGATTCGGAATCGCCTGGGAGTGCCGTCTGATTCGTGCATGTAGGGCAGGGCAAAATACTCGGGAGTGGTTCCCACGATCGGGAAGGAACCCTGCTGGGTCACGTCACCCATGGTGATTGGCACCGCCTGGGCGATCCGGTTGTTCTTCCCGGAGGTCAATTCGCGGTAGAACCGGTAGGGCAGCGGTTCGCCTGCGACACCGATGCGGTAGATGCTGGTGAGTACCAGTTCCAGTTGGCTTCCCTTGGGGCCGACGATCAGGTCGTAGCCGGTGGCGGTCTGAACGAACATCCGTTCGACCATCCCATTGGCCACGAGCACGACGATCATCAGCATCACGCCCAGCGCAACCGAGAGGGATGTCAGGGCACTGGCCAATGCCCGCTGTCTGACACTCTTGATGGCGATCGCCCACAAGCTCATGGCGTCACCTCCGGGACGAGTGTGGCCGCCGTGTTGAACTCCTCGAGTCGTTCGATTC
The DNA here is from genome assembly GCA_963933195.1 of uncultured Planctomycetaceae bacterium. Classification (GTDB taxonomy): domain Bacteria; phylum Planctomycetota; class Planctomycetia; order Planctomycetales; family Planctomycetaceae; genus UBA8437. Next base: position 4,165 of record CAWVUS010000174.1, on the reverse strand, counting down.
GGTCGAATTGCTCGGCCACGCTGATCGAGTGGGTCACCAGCAGCAGCGAAACGTTGTCGGCTGTGCAGGCCGAGCGGATCAGGTCGAGAATGGTCTGCTGGTTGGCGAGGTCGACGTTGGCGGTCGGTTCGTCGGCCAGCAACAGGGATGGCCGGTTGGCCAGTGCCCGGGCCACCGCGACCCGTTGTTGTTCACCAACAGAGAGTTGTCCGGGCCGGTGTTCGAGCCGGTGAGAGAGTCCGACGCTGTCCAGCAGTTGCAGGGCACGGTCACGGTCGACACGGCCTCTCGAAAAACTCATTCCCAGCAACACGTTTTCCAGGGCGGTGAAGGCCGGTAACAGGTTGAACGTCTGGTAGACGAATCCGATCCGTTCGGCACGGAATCGATCGCGGATCGGCTCGGGCATTCCCGTCACCACCGTGTCGTCGATCACCACGCGTCCGGAATCGGGCGTGGTGATTCCGGAGATCACGTTCAGCAGGGTGGTCTTGCCGCCACCACTGGCACCGACCAACGCCACCTGCTCGCCACGGATCAGCTCGAATCGTTCGATTTCCAGAACCGGCAGGCTACCGCCGTCGGGTTCCCGGTAGTTCTTGCTGATGTTCTCCAGCAGCAGCGACATCGTGTTGGCCTGGTCCAGGAGGGGGATGGAAGTGCGGGTAACCACGAGAGTAGTCGATCACCTGTCTTTACGACAAATCGGCATTCCGGCGTGGGAGGGTTCAGCGGAGTCGGGAAGCTTTTGTCGAGTTGACGGAGTCGGGCCCAGTTCAATGAATTTCCTGCGAGGCGATTCTTGCCGATGTGGCTCAGTCGAGGCCGGTGCCGGATTTCCAGTCAATCAATCTCAACTCGACCGACTCGCGGCCTCGCCAGCGGTTGATCATTGGTTCGAAACAGATCGACAGGGGGCCCTCGGCCGTGCGGATGGGTTCAGCCCATTCTCCCCGTCCGAAGGCGACGGCCTTGAGTGGCCGGTTGCCGGTTTTCAGCGAGAGCCTGAGGTGTCGATCTCCTTCGCCCATCGTCTGTGGGTCCTCGGCGAGTTCGACACCGCTGGCCGAGAAGCGGGGTCGGGGGTTGCCTTGGCCGAAAGGGCTGAGCGAATCGAGGGCGTTGACGGCCTTGCGGCTGATGTCCGACAGGTGGACCTCCGCATCAACCCGCAACTCACGGTCCGCGTCAGTCACCACGTGATGCTCGGCGACATGGCTGGAGAATGCCTCGCGAAAGGCCGCCACGTTTTCTGACTGGATCGAGAGTCCGGCTGCAGCGTGGTGACCACCGAAGGTCAACAGGTGGTCCGAACAGGCGGCGATGCCCGAGTAAAGATCGAACCCGGCAAACGATCGCCCCGACCCCTTGCCGGTGCCCTCCATGGCCGAGAGTGCCAACATCACGGTGGGCTTCTCGAATTCCTCGGCCACGCGGTTGGCCACGATCCCGATCACGCCGGCGTGCCAGTCGGGGCTGGCCAGGACCAGGGCTGCAGCGTCCTCCCACTCGGGATTCTCGGCGACCTGTTTCTTGGCCTGCTTGAGGATACGGGTTTCCAGGCTGCGGCGATCCTTGTTGAGCTTGTCGAGGTGGGTGGCCAGTTGCCGGGCCTTGTGTTCGTCGGAGGTGGTCAGCAGTTCGACGGCCAGCCGGGCCTGTTGCAGGCGGCCGGCGGCATTGATGCGTGGTCCGATCGCAAATGCGATGTCCTCGGCCTCCAGGGGAGGTTGCTTCTCGGACACATCCAGCAGTGCCTTCAGCCCGACACTCGCTCGTCCCGGGAGCCCGGCCAGTCCAAATCGGACCAGCACGCGATTCTCTCCCAGTAGCGGCATCACGTCCGAGATGGTGCCGATGGCTGCCAGGCCGACAGCCGAGAGCAGGAATTCCTTCATCCGTGGCGAAGCCCGGCGACCGTCACCCAGTCGCTGGCAGATGGCCCAGGCCAGCTTGAACGCGACAGCGGCTCCACAGAGATCTCCGAAAGGATACTCGCTGCCGGGCAGTCTCGGGTGAACCAGCACGGCCGCGGCGGGCAGTGTCTCGCCAATCGTGTGGTGGTCGGTGACGATAAGTTCCATCCCCAGTTCGGCCGCCAGTGCTGCCTCCTCGATGCTGGCGATGCCGCAGTCAACCGAAATGACCAGCCGCGATTGGTCCTCGGTGGCCAGCGACCGGATGGCCCGGGGATTCAGCCCGTAGCCGTCGTTGAGCCGATCGGGGATCGTGTAATCGACCTGGGCCCCGGCCAGTGTCAGGCAGTGCCACAGCAGGCTGGTGCCGGTCACGCCGTCGACGTCGTAGTCGCCGTAGATCGTGATCTGTCGGCCGTCACCGATTGCCGAGACGACTCGGTCGGCGGCCTCATCGATTCCTGGCAACAGCGAGGGGTCGTGGAGATCGAGCAGTCGGGCTGACAGGAACTCCCGAGCGTCCTCGGCCGATTCGACCCCACGTGCCAGTAGCACCTGGGCAACCAGCGCCGGCACTCCCAGGCTGGCCGAGAGTGATTTCACCCGGGGCGCATCGTGGACCGCGTATCGCCAGATTCTGGCCATGCTGTCGGCTCCCTACTGCCTGCCCCAATCACACGTGTTTTCGTCGAGGTGGGCAATCCAACACCGCCCGCACCCGGGTGTCAAGCTTCCACGTGCTCAACCGCTTCCTTACACTGAAACGTTCCCCCGGTGCCCTGGTGCCGGGTCCAGGTTGCTCCCGGTGAGTCGACCCGATCGAAGACGGACACGAGACATGAGACACGTGCTTTCGGCCCTTGTTACCAACCAGCCGGGTGTGCTCGCGCACATCTCCGGGATGCTCGCCTCGCGCGCCTTCAATATCGACAGCCTGGCGGTGGGCGAGACCGAGGACTCGGAGTTTTCCCGGATCACATTCGTGGTCAATGGTGACGCCCGGGTGCTCGACCAGGTCCGCAAGCAACTCGAAAAAATCGTCACCGTCGTCAAGGTGCTCGATTTTTCGAATCGCAACTACGTCGAGCGGGACCTGATGCTGATCAAGGTCAGCACCGACAGCGGGATCACGTCGGGTACCGGCAACGGCAGCCGTGGTGAGATCCGTGAGCTTGTCGAGATTTTCCGCGGCAAGATCGTGGATGTCAGTCCCGGACACGTGATGGTCGAGATCTCCGGCCAGTCGCGAAAAATCGAGTCGTTTATTGACCTTGTTCGTCCCTACGGGATCATCGAGATGGTCCGGACCGGCCGGGTGGCCCTGTTGCGGGCCGAACAGGAAGAGGATCCCGAGCCCGAACCGGATGGGGTCGAATCGGACGAGGATGAAAAGCAGTCCGACTGATCGGGCCCCGGTTCATGTTTCCTGCGACCTGAAAATCAAACACCTACTGACGAACTTCCAACCGAAGAGATATCAACATCATGGCTGCCAAGATTTATTACGAGGACGACGCCGATCTTTCACTGCTCAAGGACAAGACAATTGCCATTCTCGGCTATGGCAGCCAGGGACACGCGCAGGCTCAGAACCTGCGTGACAGTGGCCTGAACGTCATTGTTGGACAGCGACCCGGCAGTGCGAACTACGACCTGGCTGTCTCGCAGGGATTCGAGCCGATGTCGATCGAGGATGCGACAAAGGCGGGCGACTTGGTCAATATCCTGCTGCCCGACGAGGTGCAGGGTGATGTCTTCCGATCACAGATCGCGCCGAATCTCGAGACCGGCAACGTGCTGTTGTGCTCGCACGGCTTCAACATCCATTTCGGGCAGGTTGTCCCGCCCGAGGGTGTCGACGCGGCACTGGTTGCCCCCAAGGGGCCCGGACACCTGGTCCGCATCGAGTACGAGAACGGCGGCGGAGTTCCCTCTCTGATCGCGCTGTTGCCGGGTGCTTCGGAGGAATCTCGCCAATTGGCCCTGGCCTATGCCAAGGGCATCGGCGGGACCCGTGGTGGCGTGATCGAAACGACGTTTGCCGAAGAGACCGAGACCGACCTGTTCGGTGAACAGGCCGTGCTTTGTGGTGGAGTGAGTGCCCTGGTCGCCGCCGCCTATGACACGCTGGTCGAGGCGGGGTACCAGCCCGAGATGGCGTACTTCGAGTGCATGCACGAATTGAAGTTGATTGTCGACCTGTTCTACCAGGGCGGGCTCAACTACATGCGGTACAGCGTGTCGAACAC
>CAWVUS010000173.1:0-11392 GCA_963933195.1 uncultured Planctomycetaceae bacterium | reverse complement strand
GAAGGCTTCCATCTGCTCACTGGTCATCAGGTTGACCGCCTTCTTGTAGATCTCCTTGTGCCCCTTGGGCATTTCACCGCGTTTGGAGTCAATGAAGTTCGTCTCGATGACGCTCAGCATTCTCAGCCGCTGGCCCAACCGATCCTTCTTGTCGCCCAGGCTGGCGTTACGGATCTGGCCATTGCTACTGACAACAAACGGTGCGTGACGAGCCCCCATGAAACCGGGGCTACCCGAAGGAGCGTTCACCGACACGAAAGCGGGAATCTCCAACGCCGCCCGCTTCGCACCCAGTTCATGGCTCACCACGCTGCCAAAGGTCGGGTGCACGACAGTCGGGTTGGGGACGAACGAGGTGTGCATGTAGTAACGACCTCGCCCGTGATCCGCTTCGCGCGTACTCATCGAACGAACCACGCTCAACTTGTCCATCTGCATCGCCGTCTTGGGCATATGCTCACTGATCTGCAAATCGCCCTTGGTGTCGATCGGCTGGAACTCTCCGCCGTTCTTCGATCCGGGTTTCAAGTCCCAGATGTCGATCGTCGGTGGTCCACCACCCATCCACATCAGGATACAGGCCTTCTGGGCCTTCTTGATGTCCTGGGCGTGAGCCCTGACATCGGAGATGAACTGCAGGGCAGGCACGGTGGCCGCGGCCGAGGCCATGTGTTGCATGAAGTGCCGTCGGCTCATGCCCTGGGGTGTCGGAAGATGCATCAATCTGTCCTTTCTTGGGGCCCGTCGAAGTGTTGTCGCAGGGACCCTACAAAAACCGAGACGAACCAACTGAAAACTGTTTCGTCTCTCCCGCCTGGTGAATGTCTATCGCAATCCTAGTGGTTGGAAATGAACTCGTTGGAATTCAACAACGCCCAGTACAGGTCCTGGTAGGCCGTGATCGGGCTGTTGCGGTTTTCCATAAGCAATTGTTGAGCCGCCGCGAGTTCGCGACGGGACGGTTCGCGTGTGAGTGTCGAGAGGAACAATCTCCGAACCCGGGACACGTCGGTACCGGCCCCGGAGAGAATCTTGTTCAGGAAACTACCACGCTCGGCGCTGGTCGCTTTTTCGACCAACTCGCCGTTCATCATCATCAGCGCCTGGGGAATTGTCCCGTTGAAGGTGGTGGCCTCGTCATTCTCATCCGTTCCGAAAGCAATCACGAACTGACGCAGCCACGTCCGCCGCTGTTGTTCGGATTCCTCCCAACCAGATCCTCCGGCCTTGTGAGCACCGGTGGCGACGATCAGGGAATCGTAGAGCTGTTCGGCCTCCATCCCCTTGAGATACATGTGGCTGAACAACGGGGCCTCGCCAGCCCCGGGATTGTCGACCACGTTGCCGGACCCCACCTGGCTGGTCAGGTGATACGGCTCGCTGTTGCAAATCCAGCGGGCCAATTGCTTGATGTCATAGCCGGCCTTGACGAATTCCCGGGAGAGCCGATCCAGCAACTCCGGATGCGTTGACGGGTTGTGCGGCCCCATATCGTCCAGGGGCTTGGTGAACCCGTAGCCGAAGAAATGACCCCACATCCGGTTGACCATGGCTCGCGAGATCAGCGAGTTGTCACCGGCGACCATCAACTTAGCGAGTTCCTTCCGCAGATCGGTCGACGGCTTGGCGTCGACGCGGGTCTCGAAGAACCGCGGCTCCACCATCTGCAAGGTCCCGGCACGCTGCTCGAAAAAGACCTTCTCGTTGAAGTCGGTAAAGACCAACTCCGAGTAATCATCAACCATGCGACCGCTCTTGGGATCGTAACGTCGATGATCAACCCGCCGAGCCTGGCGGAAGAAGTTATTGAATTCCCAAAACTGGTTCTGTTTCCAGTCGTTGAACGGGTGATTGTGACACTGCGTGCACTGGACCTGGATTCCCATGAACAGGCGTGTCGTCTTCGCGGTTGCCTGGACCCCCTCGTCCCGCATGGTCATCTGGGCCAACAGGTAATTGACCGCGCCGTTGCGCTCGAAATGCCCTTCGGCCGAGACGAGGTCAAAAACGATCTTGTCCCACGGCCGGTTCTTGGCAAACGCCTCGCGGAGAAACTTCCGCATGCCCGTCCGACTGACACGACGCGGTGTCTGACGACCAATCAACAGGTTGCTCCAGATCGTCGTCCAGTTCCGGACGTAACCGGGGTTATCCAGCAGGTCATCAATCAACTTGGTTCGTTTGGCTGGATCCCGATCCTTGAGGAACGCCTCGACAGTCTCGAGGGGAGGAATGGCACCCACGAGGTCCAGGTGCACTCGCCGAACCCACTCGGCATCACCCGCCACAGCTGACGGCTTGACCTCGTTGTCTGTCCACCCCTGCCGCATCTGGGTGTTGGTGTAGTCGACAATTTCACGAGCCGACCCGGTCAAGGCCGCCTTGGGCACTGCAACTGCAGGCACTCCTCGGCGACGCACCGTCGGCTTCCTCGCGGTCGATTTCTTGGCCCCAGCGGCCCAACCACTGCCGGGTGCAACCAGCAGAGCCATCAACCCAACCGCCAGTATCCCCGCGCGCCACATGGGCACGCCGTGTCTTTTTGTCGTACGTGTTTCCCACCACGATTGCATTGATCCCGATCTCCCTGGACCCTTTTCACCGGCCCGTTCGGCCAGTTCGTTTGGACAGACTCCGACTCCACCCCAGTAACCACGGTGGAGCCAAAAACGTTCGTCTTTATTTTGCGGTGTTAATCGGATTAGGGCCACCCAAAATAGCGTAACTCCTTATGGTTCTTCAGTTTGAAATATTTCTGTTTTCTTGGTGTCTCGGCCAGAATCACCCGATTGCTGCGATCTGCTAGCATCACACCGGATGTGACTGACACCACGATGACGTCCTCAACCATTTTGCTTGCGGAAATGCTCAACAATGAACGGCACTGCTGATCTCTCGGAACGTACGGCAATTGTCACCGGGGCCTCCAACGGAATCGGACGAGCCACCGCCATCCTGTTGGCCGAACACGGAGCAACGGTTCTGGCAGCTGATTTCCGGCACCTCGAGGAAAACACCGATCGCTTTGAGGAACTGGGGATCGTCGAAATTTCCTGTGATGTGAGACAGGAAGTCGAATTGGCCAACACGATCAACGAAGCGGTCCAACGGACCGGCCGGCTCGACATCCTGGTCAATAACGCCGGGATCGGCATGGTCAAGCCGGTTGAAGAAATCACCGAGGCGGACTGGGACGCGTGCATGGACACGAATCTCAAGGGCGCATTCTTCGGCTGCCGCCACGCCGTGGAACCCATGCGGGCCAACGGTGGAGGAGCAATCGTCAACATGTCCAGCAACGCCGGGTTGCTGCCACGTTCACACGACCCGGTCTATTCCATCAGCAAGATGGCCCTTGTCGGCCTGACTCGTAGCCTCGCCTTGTGCCTGGCACCGGACCGGATCCGGGTCAATGCGGTCTGTCCCGGACCAGTCGGTGACACGGCAATGATGAATGCCGACCTGGATTCCGTCGCCGATCCCGGTGCCCTGACCGAGTCAATGATTGCCGCCAGCCCGCTGGCTGCGGCATGGGACCGAATGATAGCGCCCGAGGAGATCGCCGCATCGGTACTGTTCCTGGTGAGTGATCAGTCGGCAATGATCACTGGGACATCGATCGGCATCGACGGCGGAAAATCACTGGGCGTCCCACCGACCACATCCTGACTCACCTGCTCACAACCGTTGCAACCGGCACCACAACCCGCACCACCGATCACCTTGACCTGTGCCCCCTCCCTTGCGCCGGTTGCCCGACACGACACAACTCTTGTCGTTCCCGACTTCAGACCGGCATGAAAACCGCACGTGTGCTGGGCCAAGCCTAGAGTGTAGAATGAGTTCAACGGCAGGCCGCCGCAGCACGCCAACTCCATTTCCGCACCCAGTTTCTGCCCACATCCGCCATGGCCGCTCGACTTGTTTCGCTGACAAACGCGGCGTCGATCAAGATCGACAAGCCAGTGATCTTCATTGGCCGTGACAGCGAGTGTGACGTGGTCCTGAGTGACAGTCGACGGGTGTCCCGAAAGCACTGCTGCCTGGCCCACATCAACAATCAACTGCTCGTACGAGACCTCGGCAGCATGAACGGAGTCTGGATCAATGGACTGCGAGTCAAACGCACCGGCACGATGCGTCCCGGTGACGAGTTGTCCATCGGTGATGTCCGCTTCCGCCTCACGACCGATGACGGCGAAAGAGACCATCTGCAGGAAGAGGATGCTTCCTTCGGCCAACCCGATGCCAGCATGGATTCCCAGGTGATCGTGTCCGATGCATCGGGCGACGCAATCCTCGCCGAACCCATCTCGGCAAGCGATTCCTCACAGTTGATTGACATCCCGGCAATCCCGCTCTCCAGCGACGACGACAAGGTGATTCCGCTGGGTGACGACGACAACTACAATGACGATGACTCGAGAATCCTTCCATTGCCTGGTTGATGACCAGAATCAAGCACTCGTGTCACCCACCACGCCTTCCCGGCTCTCCCCCCCCCTTTCATCCCCACCAATCCACTCGTCGGAGCACATCCGGTTCGATGCTCGACCTGCAATACATCTGTGACAATCTCGACGACATCGCCGAGAATTGCCGTAACCGAGGTGTCGAGGTCAACCTCGACACGATCCTGTCCTTGAGGAGTCGTCGCGGCGAGTTGATCGCCAGCGGTGACCAACTGCGACGGGAACAAAAAGCCACGTCGTCACAAATTCCCACTGCCGAGAGTGAAGACACCAAGCAGGCGTTGATCACCCGCGGTCGTGAATTGCGAGAGCAACTGCAGGAACTTGACGGTCAACTGGACGCGGTCGAGACCGAATTGAAGAGCATCCAATCCTGCGTACCAAACATGTCGCATCCCGACGCCCCGGTGGCTTTTGGTGATGACGGCCATGTCGAAATCCGACGATCGGGCGATGTGCCCACATTCGACTTCGAGCCCCTGGACCATGTGGCACTGTCCGAGGCCCACAACCTGATCGACTTCGAAGCGGGATCCCGGGTCGCCGGCCATGGGTTTTATTACCTCAAGAACGAAGCTGTCCTGCTGGAACTGGCCCTGATTCAGTTGGCCGTCACCCGACTGAGGGATGCCGGCTTCACCCTGATGACCACGCCCGATATGGCGAGAGACGAGATCATCGAGGGAATTGGGTTTCTGCCGCGTGGACCGGAATCACAGATCTATTCGATCGAGAACACGGATCTCAGCCTGGTCGCCACCGCCGAAATCACTCTCGGTGGAGCACTCAAAGATCAGGTCCTGGAAATCGATGACCTGCCGATTCGTTATGCGGGGATCTCGCATTGTTTTCGCACCGAAGCCGGTGCCCACGGACGTGCCACCCGGGGTATCTACCGTGTTCATCAATTCACCAAGGTCGAGATGTTCGGTTTCACCGAACCGACACTTGACGCGTCCAACGCCTTCCACGAGGAAGTCGTAGGAATCGAGGAGAATTTCTTCCAGTCCCTGGAAATCCCCTATCGGGTTGTCGACACGTGTACCGGGGACCTGGGGGGACCGGCTTACCGAAAATTTGACCTGGAAGCCTGGATGCCGGGCCGTGGAGACGGCGGGGCGTGGGGAGAAGTCACCTCCGCCTCCAATTGCACAGACTACCAGGCCCGTCGACTGGGCATCCGTTGCCGTACGCCAGGCCAGAAGGGGACCGAGTTCGTGCACACGCTCAATGGAACCGCGGTCGCCATCTCCAGGGCCTTGATCGCACTGCTGGAGAACCACCAGCAGCCCGATGGCACAATTCGAATCCCCGAAGTTCTTCGCCCGTGGGTCGGCCTCGACCAGATCGGCTGAGCCACCCAACCTCTTTCTTTGCCCCTACCTTATCCCGGGATGATCGCCGTGAGACGTGACGACGACAACCTCAGCAATGACGAAACAGACGAGATCGTTGACTCCGGTGAGTCAACAGAGCAGGAGCCTGTTTCGGAGATTGACGACGGCACCAATACGGTCGAAGATCCGGAGGAGACCGTCGAGTCCGACGCCACGTCACCATCCGAGGAAGACTCCTCCGACGATGTCGGTGACGACGACTTGCCCGAGTATGAACCACTAACCCCCGAGCTGGTTGAGGAGGAGGCCGAACGGGGGGACTTCATGCTCCGGTGGGCAGTCGTCCTGTTGGCAATCCTGCTGGGCTGCTACGGGATCTATCAGACAACCACCCTGGCAAGAACCGCCAGTGGCCAGTACATGGCTGCCAACGGGCTGTTGCCGCCCGCGACGGACGTCTTCAGCCTGACGGCCACTGAAAGAAGTTGGATCAATCTGGGATGGGGGACCGATCTGATCCTGGCATCGCTGTACGCACTGCCCGGCCAAGACATTTGCCTGACGCTGTTTGCCGCGGCGATGGCCGGACTGACACTCGGGCTGTTGGTCCACATTTCCCGTCCCGGGCTACCCAGTTGGTGGACATCGGTCCTGGCCGCGGTGGCCCTGCTGGCCGCATTTCCACAATTTGTCGCCGGCCCCGAATCAGTCACTTTGCTGGGCCTGGCTGTCCAGATGGGGCTGTTGCATCGCTATGGCGTTTCCGGCCGGTCACGTGACCTCTGGTCCCTGATCGGCGTTCAACTGTTGTGGGTCAACCTCGATCCTCGCGCATGGATCGGACTGCTCGTACTCGTGCTTTACGGACTCGGTGAATGGTGGGGGGCGAAACGGGGACGTCCCGGGCTGGGAAGCGTCGAACAACGAGCTCTGTTCTGGAAAGTGACCGGTGCGGCGGCAGTGGCGTGCCTGATCAACCCTTTCCACGTCCATGCCCTGCTGGCTCCCTGGGAACTTTACACCACCGAGTATCCGGCCCTGCAGGCTTACAACCTCCTGGTCCCCGGACAGGCTGCTGCAGTCGATCGCCTGCAGTACTATCCGTTGACGACGTTTGTCTTTTTCGAGGGAAACTGGGGCAACTGGGCCTGGCTGAACTACCACGTGATCGCAGGACTCCTCGTCCTGGTGGCGACCGGAGTCACCCTGTACCTGAATCGCAGGCGTGTGGATTTCGGACACGTGACCTTGCTGGCGGGACTGACATTGCTGTCGTTGATGGGGATTCGCGAACTGGCCCCCGCGGCGCTGGTCGCAGCGGTACTGGCCGGGTTGAATGCCCAGGACTGGTACCGGGTGACATTCCGCCAGGAATACACTGTCGAGCCACGGGAATTGTTGTTTTCCAGAGGTGGCCGATCCCTGACGGTTCTCGCGTTCTTTGCCGTGGCCTTGCTGGCAATCCTGGGACGACTGACCCCCGAAAACGGAAGAAAACTGGGCCTGGGGCTCGATCCGGCATTGGCGTCCGCCGTCGAAGGCATGACCACCGACCTCAACGAACGGCTGTTCACCCTCTCGGGGGATCTCTCCAATGACCTCGACCGTGGAGACTTCAACTCAACGCTCAGGAAGCAATTCGTCACCAACAAGATCGTACTGCCCGAGGATGTACGGCTGGCAACCCGCCGCCCCGGTTCCATTTGGAGAATCCGTAGCACCAAGCCTGGTCACGACTACCTTCTGGTCCAGGCCACCGGTCGACTGGCCGTCTATCGTGATTTCGGCCGAGACGAAAACCATCGCGGTTTCAACTTCGTTCCCAGCCAGGGTGACCTGATGATCTGGGTGGGCCACCGCCCGTTCATCGACAGCCGGGTCCGGTTGTACTCGGGGAGTGGTGACGACGACCTGCTGAGTTTGCACAGGCGAACCCGCGCCGCGTTGCGGTTGCGGAGCCTGGTGGTTGGAGCCGAAGACGGTCGCCAGGTGATCCGTGTGCAGGTGGCTGGCGAAACCGCCGACGCAATCGAGGTCATTCTCCCACCGGGTGGCCCGGGGACCCGTGAGACCATCGAAAAATCCGACCTCGACATCGTCGCTTCAACTCCATCCTTGCGTGGCGAAATGCCACAGACCGGGACCGCCTCGGTGTGGCAAACGACCTTCGACATGCACCGCATCACTCATGTCCTGCCCAGGCTTCATGGTCCGTCCTCACCCGACTACACGTCGATGTTCGACCTGATCCAGTACCCCAACCACTGGCAACTGGTGCGGATCGGTGCCACCACGGCAGTCTTCTATCGCAAGGCCGAGGCCGCATCTCCGATTTCCGACTTCCTCAAGAAGCACACCAGCGATTTTTCTGAAAACGCGTTCCGTACTGCGGGCGAGAAAATTGATCCTCGACCGGAACTGGCCAGGGGAGACACGTCCTACACCAGTTTCCTCACCCAAAAACGTGACACTCCGGTGCCGGCCATTGCCCGGGCCGCTCACCTGGCACAGATCCTGCGGATGCAACAAACCAGCCCGGGATTCCTGCAGGCCCTGCAGGAGGTCGCGTTGCGAGTAGCCAACCAGGACCTGACGGGTGGTCCCAGCAGCCGTCGAGCGTTGAATATCCTGGCGGAAACAGCTGCCGTGGCACACGTGGCGATCCGATCCGCCAACGAGGGCTTGATCGTTGCCCCGAATTCCAGTGAAGGCTTCCTTGTCCTGGGCATCGCCTACGCCTGCCTGGATGATATCGAATCGGTTTTCCGCGGTGGAAACTCCAACACCCCCTGGGCCAAGCGGCGTTACTTCGAAGCGATCCTGGCTCTCAACCAGGCCATCGAACTCGATCCGAACAACGCAGAAGCCCTGTTCACCCGCTACCGGCGACTGCAGCGTCTCAACCGCTTCGACCTTGCTCTTGAATCACTCAAGCGTTTCGACGAACTGACCCCCTTGCCCAAGGGAGCCGATGAGTCACAGGTTGAGGCCCGAAGACAGCAGGTCGACGATCCACTGCAACGACTGATCAGCAGCGTGGAACCGGTCAAGAAGGAAATCCAGGAGACCTTTCATTCCACGACGGGTGACGAACCGCCCGACCGAATTGAGTTCGCACTGTTGCTGACCCAGGAACAACCCGGTCGTGGCGTGTTCATCGGCACCGCGTTGCAGCTGGTCAATGACGACATCGAAAAAGCCGGCAGCCCGGAAATCCTGTTGCTCAAGGCCCGCTGGATGATGGAGGCCGGAATCTTTCATGACGAGGCAACCGCCATGACGCTTGACGAGATTTTCCAGGATCTCGGCGAGCAGAGTGGGCAACCGGCCAGCCGGACCACGCTGGCGATCAGCCGGTTGGCCTACGCCGATTTCGATCAGGCCAATCAACTGTTGCAGGGCGAACTGGCCGGGCTGGAGAAGCAAAGGCTGGGTGACGCGTTGAGAACCCTGCCACTGATCCTCCGCCCCCAGCAGTGGCCGTTTGACCAGGTCAATTCGACAATGAACCTCGTGCTGGCGCACCCGAGTGTCCAAAGCGAGATCCTGTTCAACGTGGCCCTGAGCCACCTGGAGGCGGGCCGGGTCGACCAGGCCGGCGACGAACTGACTCGCCTGCTGGACGACGTCCCGGACTCTCATCTCCGGCCGCTCGTCCAATTCTACATCTCGCAAATCTCCAACAAGCCACTGGAACTTCTCCACAGCGTGGGACCGCTGGAGATGATTCCGGTCGAAGCCGAGATGTTTGTGAACGAACCCGACGCGGCACCGGCACCGGCACCGAAAAAATAGGCCCAGGGCCCCGGCAACCTCTACTCGGCCATCTCCTGGCCGAAACTCAATCGCATCTGGGGATCCAGTTGCTGCTGGAATTCCTTGAACAGTAGGCTCGGCTGGATGTCCTGGTTGTGCTGGTACTTGTCACTCTTGTACTCGGTCACGTCTCCCGAGATGGTGTGGTAGGAGATCTGACAAATCGGGACACCGGGATAGACACGGACCGGCTGCACGGCAAACATCTCGAGCGTCCAGTATCCGCTGAAACCAACATCGCCAAAGCTGTTGGTGCAGTGGACAAACAGTCCCAGTCGTCCAACCGAACTGCGACCCTCGATCATCGGCACCAGGTTGTGCGTCTCGGTCCGCTCGACGGTTCTCGCCAAGTACAACTGGTTGGGATTCAACACGAACCCCTCCGGCGGAATCGTGTAGCGACGGAACCGATTGGGCCGCTGCATGTCCAACACGATCTCCTCGTACACCAGGAGTTCGTTGTGAAGGCTGAGGTTGTAGCTGTTGGGGTTGAGTCGCTCCGAATCGAACGGCTCGATCAAGATGTTATCGCCCAACTGCGCGGTGATTTCCGACCCCGTCAGGATCATGACGTCCCGTCCGTCGTGCGGCCACAGGCCTGGTCCACCTCGCGGAGGCACTCCGCGACAATCAACGGGACACACGGTAGTCCCATTCGGTTGCGGTTGCAACAACCCACAGAAGACTCTGCCACGCTCATTGATCCCCCATCGCTCTCATGTCTCCAACGGCGGCAGTCCAACCCGCTGACAGCAGGCCAGCAATGGACACTCGCGACATTGTGGGCGTCGGGCAATACAGATTTTTCTCCCGTGGTGAATCACCCGGTGCGAATACTCGATCCACTCCTTCTTGGGTAACAACGTGATCAGATCTTGCTCGATCTTTTCAGGATTGGCCTCGGTGGTCAGCCCCAGCAAGTTGCTGATCCGCTTCACATGAGTGTCAACAACCACTCCGCTGGCGATTCCAAAACAGACTCCCAGCACGACGTTGGCCGTCTTGCGTCCAACACCGGGCAACAGGATCAGGTCCTCGACATTCTGAGGAAACTCGCCGCTATGGTCTCTGACCAGTCCCTTGGCCATTCCCTTGAGACTCTTGGCCTTTGAACGGAAAAAACCGGTCGACTTGACGATTCGCTCGATATCGCGAATCCGGCCACCAGACAGTTTCTCAGCCGTCGGGAATTTCTCGAACAACGCCGGGGTCACCATGTTGACCCGCTCGTCGGTGCACTGGGCCGAGAGAATCGTGGCAGCCAGCAATTGGAACGGACCGTCATGATGCAGAGCGCACTCGGCATCCGGGTAGGCGCGCTTCAGACCTCGCACGACCTTTTTTGCCCGCGACCTCGTCTCATCGTTGGGAACGATACAACCCGACCTGGCCATGAATCAAACCGCGATAAGAGAGAAACGCCCGATAGACACCGCCGAGGACGGCTCTTTAGAATCGAGGTGACGGGTCCGGATGACCGGGCCAAACCAGACGCCGGTCGTCTGGCACCACCACACCACAAATCATACGCGTCGATGGTCTTACCGCAATCGTCCGATGCCCCAAGAACCACCTCCCCCCTATCCGCCGCAGTACCTCGAGGGCTTGCGGCTGTTGAATGACCAGGACTTCTTTGAGTCCCACGACGTACTGGAAGAACTCTGGGCAGATATCGTTGGTGACGAACGACAGTTTTACCAGGGCCTGATCCAGGTGGCGGTGGCCCTGTTTCACTTCAGCAACGGAAACCTCGGTGGAGCACGCAAG
>CAWVUS010000172.1:0-11482 GCA_963933195.1 uncultured Planctomycetaceae bacterium | reverse complement strand
CAGCGCGGGCGGCGGTGTCGGACGTTTGGCCAGCGCGGGCGGCGGGGCGTTGAGTTGAGCATAGCCAGCCGTCATGGGAGCCGCGGACGGCTGATTGGCTGGCACACGAGGAGCCTGGGCCACCACCTTGCGAACCACTCGTCGCGGAACCGGCTTCAGCGCGGGCGGCGGTGTCGGACGTTTGGCCAGCGTGGGCGTCTTCGCCGGAGTGGCCTGTCGGCGAGACGTTGCCCGCCTGGATTTCGCCCGGTGCCGATTCCGAAACATGACCGACTGCTTGTGCCACCAATCGGCCACGCCGGAACGTCGCGGCGCCGGCTCATCGGCTCGTGTCGATGGGAACGCGATCGAGGTCAGTACGACCGCGGTCACCACCGCCATACTCGCCGTTGCATTCGTGATCGATCTGCACCAACTGGTCCTCGTGGCCGACATGTCCTGACTCCCTGGGTCTCGCCTTGATGAGTTGTGTCGCCGGGACTATCCACGTCGCCGACAGGTCACTTGGACCAACCTCCCCCAGCACTCTCATCGCCGTGGAAGGCCAGCCCTTGTCAGGTGTGCCTTCGGCCTGTACTGATTGGCCGGATGAACCGATCTGGTTGATTTACACCGCTTAAGGCATCGAACTGTAACTCGTTTTATATCAACATGTTATGATGTCGATACTGTCTGCCTCAGCGTTACGATTCGGTCAACCGTTGTAATCGTTTGGTCTTGAAAAATTGACAGAATCCCTACAATCTAACACCGCGTCACTCACCAGCGGGTGAACCGAGAGCCAACAGGCCCTCATCGCAAACTTCACGAGTGAAGCCAACGCCACAGACAAAGGGCCAGGGAGAGAGGTTTGGCGCGCAAGCCAACTAAGGAAAACGGCCGCTCGAGGAAGTCGTCATCGTCGAAAACCAAGCCCGTTGGCGACAATTCGCCTGACTCGGTCGATGGTGAACTGCGGATCGAATACGTTTCGATCAGCCAGGAAACCCGCAGACGTTACCTCAACTATGCGCTCTCGGTGATCCAATCCCGGGCGTTGCCCGACGTTCGTGACGGATTGAAACCGGTTCAACGTCGCATTCTCTTCGCGATGTATCACGACCTGCATCTTTCGGCCACCGCCAAGCCTCGCAAGTCGATGAAAATTTGCGGTGATACGACCGGCAACTATCACCCCCACGGAGAAACAGCGGTCTATGAAGCACTGGTCCGTATGGCCCAGGACTTCACACTCCGCTACCCGCTGGTCAACGGGCAGGGCAACTTTGGCTCGGTAATGGGCATGGGAGCCGCAGCAGCTCGCTACACCGAGGCCCGATTGACGGCCATCGCTGAACAGTTGATGTCCGAACTTCGGTATCGCACCGTTGACACGCGGCTCAACTACGACGCCACCCGTTCGGAACCGATCGTACTGCCAGCCCGATTTCCCAACCTGCTGGTCAACGGAACCCAGGGCATCGCCGTGGGCATGGCAACCAGCATCCCGCCACACAACCTCGGAGAAGTCATCAAGGCCTGTTTGCACCTGGTCGACAACCCCAACGCCACTCCGGGCAAGTTGATGAACTACATCAAGGGACCCGATTTTCCGCTTGGCGGACGTATCGTCACCGACAAAAAATCACTCCGGACTGCTTACCGGACCGGCAAGGGATCGATCAAGGTTCGCGGCGAGTGGAAGTGTGAAGCCGGCAGCCGCAAGAACTCCCCGGGCCGAATCATTATCCATTCGGTGCCCTACGGCGTCGCCACCGATGGGCTCAAGACCGACATCGGCCAGCTGATTGCCGATCGCAAGCTGCCCCAGTTGACCGACCTCGTGGATGAGACCTCCAGCGAATCCGGGTTGAAGATTGTCCTGGAAACCACAGCCGGAGCCGATCCTGATGCGGTGATGGCCTACCTGTTCAAACACACCGCCCTGGAACAAAACGTCTCCTACAACGCCACCGCACTCGTTCCCGACAATGACGATGGACTGGTTCCTCGTCGGGTCGGCCTGAGCGAAATGCTCAACCACTTCAACGAGTTCCGCTTTGCCACCGTACGTCGCCGTTTCGAATTCCAACTCGAGCAACTCCGCAAACGGATTCACATCCTCCACGGCCTCGCGATTCTCTTCGATGGCCTCGACAAGGCCCTGAAACTGATTCGCTCCAGCAATGGGAAAGCCGACGCCGCCAAGAAACTGATGAAGGCGTTTCCACTCGACGAGATCCAGACCAACGCAATTCTCGAGCTGATGCTTTACAAGATCAGCAAACTGGAGATCAACGAGATCCGCGAGGAACTGGGCGAGAAGCAGGCTGAGGCAAAACAGATCGAGGCCCTGCTGGCCTCTCCGAAGAAGCTCTGGGACGTCGTCAAAGACGAACTCAAACAACTCGCCAAAGAATTCGGTGACAAACGGAAAACGTCGCTCGGATCGGTCGACGAGATCGTCGAATTCGACGCCCAGACATACATCCTCAGGGAAAACACCAACGTGGTGGTGACACGTGACGGATGGATCAAACGAGTGGGGCGACTGGCCAAGATCGAATCGACTCGTGTCCGGGAAGGCGACAGTGTCCTGGCTGTGGTCCCGGGCAGTACCCTCGACTCGACCGTCATCCTTGCCAGTGACGGCACCGCCTACACCCTCCCGATCGACGGCCTGCCTCCCTCCTCGGGGTACGGCGACCCGCTCTCCAAGCACGTCAAACTCGCCGACGGCGTGCAGGTGATTGACGCATTTTCGACCGACACCCGGTTTGTACCGACCGACGTGACGGTCAAGGGTGAGGCCACGCCGGGTCCCTTCCTATTGATTGTCACCGCCAACGGCCAGGTTCTTCGTTACAGCTTCAGTGCCTTCCGCACCCCATCAACTCGCAACGGACGCCGTTATTGTCGGCTCAATTCCGACGACCGCGTCGTCTATGCCGGACTGGTCACGTCCGGCAAGACACTGTTTGTCGTTTCCCGAGACGCCCGCCTCGTGCACTTCGCCATCGAGGATGTCCCCGTGCTGGCCGGCCCCGGCAAGGGAGTCCGGGGCATCAGGCTGGACCCCGGTGACGAGGTACTCGGTGCCCGGCAGCTCACCCGGCCAGGCGATTCGCTCAGGATACGAAATTCCAACGACAAGGTGGTCAGTTTCGGCCAAACCAAGTACACCATTACCTCACGTGGTGGACGTGGCACCAAGACTTCCAAGCGAACAGGGTTCTCCGAGATCATCCAACCCGAAATCGCTCTGGTCGACTGGAGCGAACACGAGGACGAATGAGGATGGCAACCGCTTCTGACAAAACAGCAAAGACGACCTCGGCGCGGAAACGGGACACCGATCCGAAGACGTCCGAAACATCCACCGGTTCCTACCAGGCCAAGGACATCGAGGTCCTGGAAGGACTCGAGGCGGTCCGACGGCGTCCGGCCATGTACATCGGCACCACCGACAACCGTGGGCTGCATCACCTGCTGTGGGAAATCGTTGACAATTCCGTTGACGAATTCCTTGCCGGGGAAACCGACCGCATCAATGTCACGCTTCACAAGGACGGCAGTTCGATTACCGTCAGTGACAACGGACGTGGCATCCCCGTCGACCAGCACCCCAAGAGCAAGACGTCGGCACTCGAACTGATCATGACCACGCTCCACGCCGGCGGGAAATTCTCCGACAAGAACTACGCCCGCAGTGGTGGACTCCACGGGGTGGGTTCCTCGGTCGTCAACGCACTCTCGACCGAGTTGATCGCTACCGTCAAGCGAGACGGAAACGAATGGATGCAGGCCTACAAGCAGGGTCGGCCCAAGGCCAAGGTCAAGAAGGTCCGGCGGGTTCGCGGCCATGGGACCACGATTTTCTTTCGACCCGACGATTCGATCTTCCGACGCACAAAATTCAATCCCGAAACGATTCGGCAACACCTCGAGGACATCTCGTTCATCCACGGTGGATTGAAAATCTTCTTTCACGATGAAACAAAGGGCGAAACTCACGAGTTGCATCACCCCGAGGGAATCGGGGCCTATCTCCAGAAGATCACCACCGATGGCCAAAAGAAATCCGTCCACGAGTTGCCCTTCGCAATCGAAAAAGACGAACGCGGGAACCGGATCGAAGTCGTTTTGCATTGGACCGAGGCGACGGACGAGGAAATCCGCAGTTACGTCAACGGCATCCGAACTCATGGCGGAGGCACGCACGAGAGCGGGTTCCGCAGCGGGGTGGCCAAGGCCATCAAGAACTACATGGAGGTCCACAACATCAAGCCCAAGGGGGTGACTATCACCAACGACGACATCCGCGAGGGAGTTGTCGTCATCCTCTCGGTGTTCCTGGGTGACCCGATGTTCCAGGGACAGACCAAGGAAAAACTCAACAACCCCGAGTTGTCCGGCCAGGTCGAGAGCATGGTCCGGCCTGGACTGGAAACCTGGCTGAACGCGAACCCATCGGTCGCCGACGCCATCCTTGGACGAATCGTCCTCGCCGCTCGTGCCCGAATGGCCAGCCGGGATGCGGCCAAAGAGATTCGCCGCAAGACACCAGTCAGCAAACGCAACACCCTGCCCGGAAAACTCTACGACTGCCGGGCCGGCAGCCGGGAGGAGAGTGAGCTGTTTATCGTCGAAGGAGATTCGGCCGGCGGAACCGCGGCGATGGGCCGTAACAGCCGCACCCAGGCTGTACTCCCCCTGCGAGGCAAAGTGCTCAATACCGAATCACTCTCCACCACAAAAATCATGTCCAACCAGTCGATCCAGGACCTGGTCGAGACGCTCGGCACCGGAGTCGGTGGGGACTGCGACATCCGCAAGCTTCGCTACGGACGCGTGATCCTGCTGATGGATGCCGATAGCGATGGCTACCACATCAGTACGCTGCTGTTGACCTTCTTTTTCCGCCACATGCGAGAATTGATCCGGCAGGGAAAACTCTTCATCGCCCAACCTCCCCTGTACCGGATCGAGATCGGCAACAAGACATTCTATGCCCAGGACGACGCCGACAAGGAACAGGTGATCGCCGCTGCTCCGGCCGGACGCAAGATCGTCATCGATCGCTTCAAGGGCCTGGGGGAAATGAACGCCGACCAGTTGAAGGACACGACACTCGACCCCACCAAGCGGATTCTGCTCAGGGTCGACATCGAGAGCCAACTGGACGCCGACAACACGTTCCGGCAACTGCTCGGGCGGGATGCCTCGGAACGATACCGGGTGATCATGGATGAGGCTGACGAGGCCGACGACCTGGATATCTAGGTCGGTATTGTGCCACGTCGTTCGCGCGAACCTAGCTCTGCTCCTGCAAAGACTCAACGCCCATCCAACCGACCAAGCCGGCGGCAACAACGAACATGATGTCCATCGTCGTCTGCCCGGAAAACGGCGCCATGCCGGACTGACCGACCAGGCCCATCACCATATCCAACAGTGCCACCACGCCGACCAGGGCCGACACGCCGATCGATACCAGAATCACCGCCTTCATGGATCGCCAACCACTCTCGTGAACAATTGCGGACTTTGCCCGAAACACCCTGCCGGACACAGATGGTCCTGCCGTTAGTATAGATCGGTCGTCGTGACCGGGTCCAGCCGTTACTTTTTCCGCAAAATCACCCAACCGGTCCGAAAAACGGCCGCGGCAACGTCCCAGCTAGGCGGAAGCCGACATTGAGGTCAACTCGACCACGTGCCCGTCCGGATCGCAGACAAACACCTGCACGGCCCCATCAGGCCGCTCCTTGGGCCCCGCAGCGATCGGAACCTCCAATTCTCGCAATCGCTCGACACACGCGTAGACATCGTCAACCTGGAAGGCAAAATGATGTGTCCGTGACCCCCGGAATGCGGCGGGTACCAGGTTGCCGGCAGGACCGGAACCATCGTGTTCCAGGATCAGGTGAATCTGGGTTGGCCCACTTTGAAACCACAGGCCATCAAACGAGAATCCCGGACGCGGGACCTCAAGCATCCCCAGCACACCGACGTAAAACGCCCGGCTCGCCTCCAGATCACCAACAACCACCGTGACATGATCAATCGTGCGAACCGAGATCGGCCCGGTCGCATCGGTTTCAACAGCACTCATCCTGCATTCTCCTCGCCGGCCGCCTGCAACATCAGTTCCACCGCTTCCCGTCCCGACATCCCCGGCGTGATTCCCAACGACTCGGCCCGAGGCGTACAACGAACAATGCTCGCCTCGAGCAGATCCTCGGGATCCACCAGGGGCCGTTCGGGCGTTCCCTGCGCCACGGCGAGGGCCTGATTGAATTCGGCCGGCACCACGACGTCGTAGATTCCGCAACCAACGATCCCGATGGGTGTCAGGATCGAACAGTACTGTCCATTGACCCACCGGTTGCTGATTCCAATCGCCGGACCGTTTTCAAACTGCATCGATGTCGTGATCGACCGTGGCAAGTTGTCCGCCATGAATTCCGCTCCTCTCGACTTCAGGTCAACACGGTCTCGCCACCGGATTCCACGGGCAATCCGATAGACCAGTCCTGGCCGTCACGCACCACGCGACGATACAACGTGTCGCGCTCGACCGGTTCACGCCCGGCCTCGCGAATCAGTCGGTGCAATTGTTCGACCGTTAACCCCTCAGGGGTCACCGCTCCCGCGTCGTGATAAATCAACTCGTGGACCACCGTCCCGTCCAGGTCGTCGGCCCCAAAACTCAACGCCACCTGGGCCGTCTCCTCGCCCAGCATGATCCAGTAAGCCTTGATGTGGTCAAAGTTGTCCAGCATCACCCTGGACAGAGCCATCACCCGCAGATCGGTCAGTCCACCGGGCAGATGCAGGTGCTCCAACCCGGTGTTCTCGGGATGAAAGGCCAGCGGAATGAAGGTCTGAAATCCACCGGTTTCGTCCTGCAATGTGCGGAGACGGCACAGGTGATCCACCCGGTGTCGAGACTCTTCGAGATGGCCATAGAGCATCGTGGCGTTGGTCCTGAGCCCAAGTTGATGGGCACAACGATGGATGTCGATCCACGACTGCCCATCGGCCTTGTGTTCGCAAATTTGACCGCGAATCTCTTCGTCAAAGATCTCCGCACCACCACCGGGCATGCTGCCCAGTCCTGCGTCGATCAATTGTTCCAGTACCCACTGGACCGGTTTTTTTGTGATGTGAGAAAACCAGTTGATTTCAACACCGGTCCACGCCTTGATGTGGATCCGTGGGTTGGCGTCATGGATGACCCGCACCACGTCGACATACCATTCGAACGGCTTCTGATGGTGCAGCCCACCGACGACGTGGATCTCGGTGGCCCCGGCCTCCGTGGCCTCCCCAACCCGCTCCCGGATCATCGCGTCGTCAAACGTGTAAGCACGCTCGGCTTTCAGATCCGACCGAAACGCACAGAACACGCAACGGTACACGCAGACGTTGGTCGGGTTGAGGTGGATGTTGGTGTTGTAGAACGCCAGGTTGCCGTTCTTGCGTTCCCGTATCACGTTGGCCAATTGACCGAGAAACAGCAGGTCGGCGTTCTGGTCAAGGTACAGGCCGTCTTCGAAGGACACCCGCCCGCCCGCCTCGACGGTCTCGGCGATCGCCTGAAGCCGGGGGTCAGTGTTCGGGTACAAAACCGGCGAAGTCATGAGCGTCTCATTCACGTTGCGTCTGGATCCACTCTATCCAACCGCATTCTAGACGCACCATTCACCGGCAGCCAGCAACGGACCACACCACCACGCAACTCACGAAGCCGCAAGCGGGAATAGCAACACATCGATCAGGCCCACGGCGAGCAGTCCCAGGCTGATCACCGCATTGATTTGAAAGAACGCGAGACCAACACGCGAGAGGTCCTCGGGGCGGACCAGCCAGTGCTCCCAGGCCAACAGAACACTCACAGCCGCCACGCCACAAAAGAACACCGGCCCCAACTCAGCCGACAGCCACAATCCAAATAGGCAACCGATCGTCACCAGGTGACTGGCCATCGCCACCCGCAGCGCCGCCGACACACCCAGTCGAGCCGGAACACTGAACAAACCGGCCCGCCGGTCATGCTCCACATCCTGGCAGGCATAGATGATGTCGAACCCGCCCACCCAGAAGAATATCACCGCCGCGAGCATTCCCGGGATCACCAGGTCCTCAGCCGATCCGATCAACGGCCCTCGGATCGCAACCCAGACACACAATGGTGACAGCATCAACGCGGCCGCCAGCCAGTAATGACACAGGCTTGAGAACCGCTTGACGTACGAGTAACCCAGCAGGAACAGCAGCACCGGGACAGACAAACGGATCGGCCACCAATTGGGAGTGTCCCCCAACAGAAATAACAGTGTCGACGCCAAAAAACCCAGCGAACAGATCAGCGTGAAGAGCCAGACTGAACCAACACCCAGCAGCCCCGCCGGCAGGTGACGGTTGGCAGTGCGAGGATTCTCGGCATCGAGGCGGCGGTCGACCAGGCGATTGAAGGCCATCGCAGCACTGCGGGCGGTGACCATCCCCAGCACGATCCCCCCCAGTTGGTACCACGCGAAGCCACTCTCGGATTCCCGCCAGGCCAACACCGCAGCCAACAGGGCAAACGGCAACGCGAACACCGTATGACTGAAGCGAATCAACTCGAGCAGTTGACGAATCCGACCAAGCCAGGAAACCGCACCGTCTGGAGTCGGAGGCATGGTCGTCATGAATCGAATTCGAGTCCGGCCGTAATCAGGGTGCGACGAGTGCGCCGCGACGTTCCAGGTGCGCTCTCCAACGGGCCACGGCCTTGTTCCGTCGCCCCACCGCGGCATCGGGCCGAAACTCATATTTTCGGCCCGTGATCCGCGACACATGGTAAAACGCCATTTCCCGGATCGCAATGTGGTCGTGGCTCAGCCAGTCCACAAGTTGTTCGGAGGTTTCCTGGCCAGCACCATCCGCCTTGTCAAAGCCCCACAACAACCGATGGACGGTCTCGACATCCGACTGTTCGAACCATCGTCCCAACTCGACTTTCAACGCATCGCTTCTCCCGACTCCCCCCACCAGCCACTGCCTCACCCCATCAAATGCCACCTGGCGGGATTCGTTGTACTTGGACTCGGCCAACGCTTGCACCAGGGGCTCCAGTTGGGCCGTCAATGCCAGGCAACTCACGGCCAGCGTCGAAATCCCCGGCAACGGCGACTTGACAGCCCCAGCCACGCTGAGTCGGATCGGTTGTTGAGGATCGAATTCCCGTTCAAAACGAGTCGACAGCGTTCGCTGAACGGGTGAAGACGCCTGGGAACCAAGAACCAGCCACCCTGGAAGAACCGCCAACGGCTTCGGCCCCTCGGCATCAACGTCCGCAGGCGCCAGCGACAACCAATCGCCCTGGACCAACGACAACGCCGGACCGGATTCCCCGGACTCCAATCGGACTGCCCCGTTGGCAACCGTCAGGCTCCCCAGGTACCAGTCTCCTTCGAAGTCCTGCTCGAAGGACTGTGGAAATCTCGGCCGCACCTCGACCCCGCACATGGTGTCGGGTTTAGACAATTCTAACCGCCAACTGCGTTTCCCGATTGCCAAGCGAACCACGACCGGTCCCGAGGCGGCTGCCGTCGGTGGCCCCGAATGAAACACGATGCGGCCACGCTCGATCGACACTGCACACACCGCATCAGCCGCACCAGCCAGCGACACGACACTGTGGCCCTGGAGGCTCATCCGCACGGCCAGGTTCTCGATCTTCAGATCCGACACAAACGGATCCGGAGATGCCAACCGTTCACCCGAACGAACCTGGCCACCCCGGGGCAACACCATCCAGCCACCGCTGTCGATATCTTGTCTCAACAACACTCCGCGAGCCGAGGCGTACTGGACCGGTGGCAACGGGGCCACCGGGACGGGAACCACCGGTTCGCCGGGCTCGACGACCGGAGTCTCGAGCCTGCTCGAATCAGCCAGGGACTTGGTGGCCCCTGAGTCGGCATCCGGATTATTGTCCGATTCGTCCGGTTTGGTGACCGTGGCCACCCCCGTCGCCTGGGAACCGGGAGCTTCTGTTGCCGGCGAGTCAACCGCCACCGGGAAATCATCAGCCGGTGACGTGTCAACCACCTCGGCTCCACCCGACAGATCCACCACCACCGCCGGGGCTCCACTCTCGGTTCCAGAAACCGCCCCCCAGTCAAACAATCGCACCTGGCCCTCGAACACCAACAAGGAGAGCCAGGCCAGGACGACCGCCGAAACAACGATATAGGGCAGCCCACGTTTCCACGCGGAGGGAGGGGTCGCGATCTGGCGAACCGCGTCGGCCACCGCCTGTTCCTCTTCGCTCGGGACACTCGCATCGTCATCCGCCTCGTTGCCCCGGCCATCGACCGGAGACACTTCGTCGGAAACCGTCTCGACGACACCCAGTACGTCCTCAACACGACTGGCCCCCAACGCATACATCCGCTCACGACTCTCGGGCACCACCGTCACCGGTTCACCCAGCACGAGTGTCAAAACCTGGTGACAGGCGGCCATCTCCGCCAGGTGCACATCCGATTCCAGGCACACCTGCTCAACATCATTCACGCCGTCTATCGGCAAGGTATTGTCCAGATATTCGGCGACCACGTTGGGTTCCAAACCCATGGCCGGGCCGGTCAACGCCGGCGCCGTCAGCCGTCTTCGCCGAGTCACCTCACGGATCCGCCCGATCAACGTCGACGCCGATGGACTCTCCGTCGCTTTCTTTCCAATTTCTCGAGCCTGCTCGGGTTCGAGAATATCGTCCAGGTAGGCCAGCAGGGTTCTGAGTGTCAGCCGCATGAATTCCATTTCCTCGCTGGAACTGTATCGGGAACAGACCCGGGGCGTGATGACGGAGCGTTTCTTCTCCGAGACCACCTCCTGTACTTAACAGTGCCTGGCAGCCCACAATTCCGTACAACCAACTGCAAACAAAACCACATTTTCCTGAAAATCGTCCCGTGGCTTCCAACACGTCCACTTGATCGAGAACTGTCACCATGACGCCTCTTCCCAGGCAAATCGCTCGACTGTTGACGCTCGCCGTCTTGTTCCTGACCCCGGGCGTTCTCCAGGCAGACAAGAAGCCGCCCACCAGCACTCCACCGCGCATACTGCTGCTGTGGCATGACCCGGATGGACACCCCCGTACGACTCACGAGTACCAGGCGGGAATGCGAATCATCGCTCGCCAGTTGCAACGGCACCACGGCATCCAGCCAATAGTGGTGCGAGCCAATGCCCCCTGGCCGGAGGGTCCGGAATTGCTTGACGGGGCCGACGCCGCCGCCCTGTTCGTCTCCGAAGGCGCCAAGTGGATCAGCGACGACACCAAGCGACTGGCGGCATTCAAGAAACTCGCCGCCCGTGGCGGAGGGCTCACCGGCCTGCACTGGGGTATTGGAACCCGCAAGGCCGAACCCATCCCGGCGTTCCTGTCGTTGCTCGGCGGCTGTCATGGTGGACCGGACCGGAAGTACACCGTGGTCACCAC
>CAWVUS010000171.1:0-11485 GCA_963933195.1 uncultured Planctomycetaceae bacterium | reverse complement strand
GGGATCGGTCGGCCCGAGTGGTCCTCGAGACCGATCTCCGGGTCGATGCCCAGGTGACGATAGATTGTCGCCAGCAGATCCTGTGGTGTGACCGGGTCGTTCAGGGGGTGTTCTGCCCTGGAGTTCGTCTGGCCGACCACCTGTCCCATTCTCAATCCACCACCGGCAATCAGCGCGCTGAACGCATTGGGCCAGTGATCTCGACCGAGCCACGGTCCACCCTTCTTGCCGGGGAAAGTCTTCCGGTGTGTCAGGCGGGGCGTGCGACCGAACTCTCCACAGGCGACCACCAGGATCTTCTCGCTGAGACCTCTCTGGTGGATGTCCTCGATCAGTGCCGTGATCGCCTGGTCGTACAGCGGGAAACGTTCGAGGTTGGCGTGGACCAGGTGGAACGGTCCGGCGTGGTCGTCCCAACTGAAGTTCGTGCTCTTGTCGGAGGGGGCCGTTGCATCGACGTTGATGACGGCCGCTCCCGATTCGGCCAGTCGACGAGCCAGCAGGCAGTTCTGCCCCCAGCGGTGACGGCCATATTGGTTGCGAATCTCGTCGGGTTCGCGACTCAGGTCAAAAGCCCTGGCGATTTTTGCACTGGTCAGAAGGTCGAAGGCCGCCATGCGAAAATCGTCGACGCCCTGCATCGATCCCGCCAGGTCCAGGTTTTGTCGGAATCGGTCGAACTGGTTGACCAGTGACCTGCGGTCGTCCAGCCGCTTGCCATCGACCCCGGCGGCCAGGGTCAGGTTCTGTGGAGCGTAATCCTTCTTGGAAGGGTCGCCCGTATGGAAGGCCTGGTGACTGAGTCCCAGGTAGGTGGGCTTGGTCATGAACGGTGAACGGTGCACGCCGAAGTACTGTGGCAGGCCGTCGGGACGAGGCCCTCGTACACGACTGGCCACCATGCCGAAGTCGGGGTGCTTGGAACGGGCCTGGGAGGTCGGGTCGGGCTTGTCGGGGGTTTTTCCGGTCAACACCTCGATGCTGCCGTCGTTGTGGGCCGACATCTCGTGGTGCAACGTGCGGATGACCGAGAACTTGTCGGCGATCCGGGCCTGTCGTGGGAAGTGTTCGACCATGTCCATGCCGCTGACGGTGGACTGGATCGGGTTGAAGGGACCCCGGTATTCGCTCGGGGCGTCCGGCTTCATGTCGTAGGTCTCCAACTGGCTGGGACCACCCCACATCCAGAAGAGAATCACCGACGTGTCCGAGGAAAGGGTTCCAGCGGCTGCCCGCTGGGCCAGCAGGTCCGACAGCGTCATGCCGCCCAGCGCAAGCGTACCGACCCGCATGAATTCGCGGCGCGGCATCGGTCCTGGGCAAAGCAATGACGTCATGGTGCGACCATTGTCTCAGAAAGTGTCACCAGCATCACGTTCAAAACTGACGTTGATGGTGTCTCTATCGACATTATCTCTACCCGATCACGAGGTGCCGCACCATCCCGGGTGTGTCGGATGCCGGGCTTGTGGGTGGTCACGCCGGTGGTGGCCACGGGTCGAGGCAGGCTCCTTCTGGACGGGATGCCACCGGACGCCACGGAACCGGTTCCCGGCATTGGTAGGTGACGTCCAGCCAGGGTGTTTCGAGACGCTGGTGGCCGGCGTGTCGTGAATCGAGCATGGTCTCGAGGACACCGGTGGTCAGCAGTGTCCGCTCGACCGGTGCTGTCGACGCACCGGTGACGAACATCTCTTCCACGTTCAGCGACAGGTAGGCGAAGTGAGCGTAGGGACCGTCTTCGTCTTCTCCCCCATGTCCTTGTGCAAAGAATTCCGTTGCGACGACCTGGTCGTCTTCGATCCTCGCGGCGTAGGCGAGATCCTCGACATATCCATCGAGCATCAGGGCCGCGCCGCGCAGGCCGTCACGGTACTCGATCAACGCGATGGCCGGCTTGCTGCAGTGGTCTTCGATTGCGCCGGCCGGCTTGTTTTCGATGGCGGCACAGGCCGCCTCGGCCAACTCTCGAGACCATCGGCCGTCCTCAGCGGCTTGCCACACGTCATCACCCTCCAGGCAGGTCACCGCCGTGACACCGGTTTCTCCGCCGGCGCGGCGTTCCACCATGCACTGCAAGACTTCCAGTGTATGAAAGCCGTAGATCTCCAGTCCTGAAAACCCGATCGCCAATGCCTCGTCAATTTTCGAATCCACGTCGTGCTCCAGCCACGGGTTCCGCCAGCAGACGGGCAACGACGAGCCGGCCATCATCGGAGCCGCCAGGCCGTCCATGCGATCGTACATCCATTTCGCATCGTGCCAGTTGTACGAGAGGTGCTTGTCGTTGAAGACCGGGACGGATCGACCGCTGGTGGCCATAACGCCACAAATTTGCTCGAGGAAGTACTTCCGGGGGAAGAGTTGTTGCTCTTTCTCATTCCAGGCGTACTCGCCGTGCTCACCGATCAGTAATACCCCGTCGACGGCCAGTTCCTCGCCGCCGAGTGTCAACGCGCCGAGGATGCTGGGATAGATCGGGACCCCGTGGTCGTCGGCCAGGCCCTGGCCGATGTCACGTTCGGTCAACTGGTCGATGTACATGGAGACCAGGTCGACTCGCGGGGCCTGGAATCCGGCGTCGGTCGGAAACCCCTTGAGGAACTTGGTGACAACCACGTCGGCATGAGAACCGTCGAAGTACTCGGTGACGATGGCCGCGATTCGCTTGCGATCAGTCATGGGTTGGCCGCACAACGGGAGGGAAGGGGGCAGCGACGCCGCGAGGGCAGATCAGACCTCGGCAAACACTTCCAGAACGTTCCCCTCGGGGTCCGAAAAATACACGGTGCGGTGCCCGCGGGGTTGGTCGGTGGGCGGTTCGAGAATCGGAATGCCCTGGTCGACCAGGTGTTGATGACAGGTGTCGACTTCTTCGGGCGAAACCAGGAAGGCCAACTGGACGCCGGGGGATTCGGTGCCGCCTCCATGCCCGTCGTAATCACGCTCTCGCAACCGCAGGCCCAGCAGCACGCCCCCGGCCTCGAGGGAGAGGCTGGTTTCGGTCTCGGTGGCCACCGGGAACGGGAGCAGGTTGCGGTAAAATGTTTTCATGAGGTCGATGTCGTCGCAGAGGACGATCGAATAGGTCAGCGCGGTAACGGATTGCAGCATCGAGGTGGTTCCTGTCTCAGAAAGGAAACTGGGTTTGTGAAGTGGAACGGGTGGAAGGAGGGACCTGATTGAATGTCACCGCGGAGTCTGGTACTGCTGAAGATGCCATGAATGACACGTCGGACTCTTTGCAGCAGGGGTATGGGCCGCCGAATCGCTGGAGGCTCCTGTCTCTGGTGGCACTGGCCTACTTCGTTCTCATCCAGCATCGCCTGGTGATCGGGTACGTCCAGGTCCCGCTCACCAGTGAACTGGGACTTTCCGACTCCGAGTCGGGAATGCTGGATACAGCATTCCTGATACCTTACGGAATCTCGCAACTATTTGTGGCCTACCTGAGCGACCGATTGCAGCGTCGTCGGGTGTTGGCGGTCAGCCTGCTGGCGAGTTCGGTGTGCCTGTTCGCCATGGGGTTCGTCGGCGGATTCTGGCAACTGGTCGGCCTTCGGGTGCTGCTGGGGTTTGGCCAGTCGGCCAGCGTTCCGGCCATTGCCGGTGTGATGGCCGACTGTTTCACGCCGAAGAATCGGTCAACGGCGGTTGGTATCTACAACCTGTCTCTGAACCTTGCCGTTGTGGTTGTTGGAACACTGGGAGGTGGGCTGGCCGACCTCCCAAACCTGGTACTGCCGTTCGAGGTGTTGGGGGTTGGTGAGTTGTCCGGCTGGCGCCTGGCCTTGCTCGTCTTCGGAGTGACTGGAGCCCTGGCGTCTCTGTTGATTGCTGTCGTGATGTCCGAGCCGGAACGAACGGAACGCAAGTCGAGTCAGGGCCTGGGCCAGCAGGGAGCGGGGCTGATGGCGACCGTATTGTCGGTGTTGAAACTCCGCACGTTTGTACTGTTGGCGATTGTCTTTGGCGGATTCTGTGTTGTCGACAACGCGCAGAACTACTGGCTGGCGCGACATTATGTCGAAGATTTCGGGATGTCGAATGCGGACGCAGGGTTCTTTGCGACGATCTACTACCGTCCAGCTGCTTTCCTGGGGTTGCTGGTGGGTGGTTTTGTTGCCGACCGTTGGGCCAGGCGTTGGGTCCGTGGTCGGATGCTGGTACAGATACTGGGAATCACGTTGTGGATTCCCGCCCTGGTCGTGTTGGGCATTGCAGAATCACGATTCGTGCTGGCTCCGACCATGGTCGTGATTGGCCTGGGCTACGGTTTCTACGTGGCCAACCTCTGGACCACCTCATTCGATGTGATTGATCCGGCCGCGCGGTCGACGGCCATCGGGTTGTTCAACGTGATTGCTGTTCCGGCTGCATTCACCTCGCCGTTCATCGGCTATCTCCGCGACACACACGGCGTGGAACTGGGGCAGGCCATCAGCGGCCTGTCGATCGTGGCCTGCCTGATTGTGCTGGCTCTGTCTGTGACCGCGATTGTGTTTCTACCCCGTGACTACCACGGTCCGCTGGCGGTCGAGAAACCGGCGGCCTAACGCGATCCGAAAACCCACGTTCCCAATAGCTTGTCGTCGATCAGGTTGGGGTCGATCTGTGGGGCCCAACTGTCGTGTTCGGCCCAGGGGCTGCGGACGCGGGTGACCGTGGCTCGTCGGGTGTCTCCGGTCTTGGGAACGCCGCCAAGTACCGACCACGGAACCCGCCATTCGGCCGTCCACATTGTGTCGGAAATCCGGTGGCTCTTGGAGAGCCCGCGTCCGACGGTCTTGTCGATGGCCCAACCTCCAGTGCCCGGTTTGCGGGCCATACGGTTGGACGGACCTTCCAGTGGAACATCGAGGCGGACGAATGACTGGGCCGCTGCCGATTTCGACATCACCAGCGTGTTGCGGTTCCGTTGCCGATCCGTGTCCGATTTGGCCAGTTCCGCGATGCGGGGTTCCTGGCATTCGAAGCCAAGATACAGGAAACGGTCATCCCACATGGCCCGGCACGAGGTGTCGACGGCACGCTGATCACGGATGAAGTACAGCAACGGGCGAAAGCCTGATAAAACCGTGGCGTGCTTCCAGGCGGGATCATCCAGTGTTCCGTTGATCGTGGGTGCCGCCACTCCACCAGGCAAGCGTGGGACCATGGCCTGCCGGACCGGCAGGCGTGGTGTCTGACGCTGGGTCGCATTCAAGCTGGCCAATTCCTTATCACGGACGGCGAATTGTTCGCGGACCCGCTTGATCAGTGAGGTGTTCTTCGGGCGAGCTTCGAGTCTCAGTCGCTCGACACGTTGCTTGACCGTCTTGACGCTTTGTGTTGCCCAGCGGGGTACCCGGGGGGCACTGCTGAACCACGCGGGGCGCTCTCCGTAAATCCAGACGTACTCGTCGACGGCATCCAGGGCCTGGAACAGCTTGTGTTCAAAGAGTTTCTGCTTGTTCTCGGGCGTGAGGTAAGTTCCGATCCAGCGACGTTTCTTGTGGCTGCCAAGGATGTCGTCGAGATAAATGGGGACCGAAACCTGGACCTGGCGGCGGTAGGTGTCGCGGTTCTTCGGATCGATCAGGGCGAGTTTGCGTTCTTTCACGTTGACGTAGGCGTTGGTGTAGTCGGCCCGGGTGAGCAGGCTGAAACCGTATTCGTTTCCATCGATGAATTTCACTTTTGGGCCGGCGACATCCAGCATGCCGTTGATGAACGCGGGGTAGAGAGAGTAGATCGTTTCGGCCAACTCGCTGGGAGGAATGCGGATGGCCTGGTAGAGGTTGAAGATGCGGACTCCGGGCATTTCCGACTGGATCGCCTGCATGTATTGGCCACCTCGTCGTCGCACCACTGCGACGTACTCGGCAAAGGTCTTCGTGTCGCGATGGGGTTGTGGTTTGCGGCTGCCAGCCTGGTCGTAGTTCCAGGCCGAGGAGTGATAGGGTTCCGGATCGAAGCCCAACCCGACGCAGTGTGCTGCGACGGCGACCCGGGTCATCACCCCAATGTTGTGGCAGATCGTTTCCCACTGCCGGTCGTCGAACCAGTCCATGCGGCCCGGTTCACCGTTTTCGAGGAATTTCTCGCCCGCCTTGACCACCAGGAAGTTGTCGGTGAACGTCGTCCAGCGGATTGCCGCCAGTTCCTTGACGGCCGGCGCCATCTGGGCGTCGGTGAGTCGGGCGGAATGAATGAAGGCCTTGTCACGACCCAGCCCCTTGTGGAACAGGCTGAACATGATGCCGTCAAACGGTTGGCGTTGCATGACCTGGGCGTTTCGACGGATGTCGGACACTTCGCGAAAGCCCAGTTCCCAACCGTAGACGATGAGCTTGCGTCCGGGTCGGGGAAATCTCACCCGGGGTGGAGAGGCGGGGGGGGCGGCCAGGATTGCCAGGGGGCATGCCAGCAGCAGGAGACAGGTGAGAATGCGTGTCATGGGTGGACGTCTTTACCCGGTGGCCAGGGACTTCAACTCGGACCAGGAGTGCCGTTCTCCGGCGGCGTAAATCAGCCGGTCGCCGGATTGGGGCGTGGTGTTCTGCCAGGACGTCAGGCTGTCCTGGCCGCGGTTGACGCACAATACATTGATGTCCTTGTCCAAGAGTTGTCGGGCCATTTCGGTGTAATCCTCGGTGCTGCCGTCAGACACATCGGTGCTGAAGAGTGTCGTGCCCCTCGAGTTACTGGTGATGACCTCGATCAATTGTGCGACGCCGGGGTCCTGTGCTTCCTGGGCAAGCAGGTTGCCGGTGATGCCCATGCTGAAAACAATCGAGTCGCAGTGAACCGAGTCGAACAGGGGACGGTGGCTGGGGTTGATGCACTCGGCGACGATATGGATGTCGGGCTTGATGCTGTCGATCACAGCCACGGCCGACGCCACCACCGCGTCACTGCCGGGGTCATCGTAGGAGGTGGCTAGCACGATGGCCTTGTTGGCTTCACCAACACAGGCTCGTTCGTAGGTGTCACGGGCCAGCACCGAACCCCGGACAAACAGCACGTGAGCGTCCTGGAAGGGCAACTCCTCGATGCGGTCGCTGACGACCACGATGTCGGTGGATTGGTGGTTGGGATCGGCCTTCAGTTCGGAGATCAGTTGAGTCAGGCGATCTGTGGTGGGCGCGTTGACGATGATGATGTGGTCGTGTGTCAGAATGTTTGCCATTCCTCGTCTCCTGCTTTCAACGATTCCGGTCAGGGTGTCGATCGTCATGCCAACGATCATCGAAAAGGCTCCAAGCCCGACAACGACAATGAACACGAAGGTTGAGATGCGAGCCCCGGTGGTTGTGGCGTAAAAGTCGCCGTATCCGATCGTGGTGATCGAGATGATGCTGTACCAGATCGCATCCTCGGCGGTCAGCGGATCCGGTGGTGTTGCGGCCATCCGGCCTGGTTGCTCGAAGTAGTAGAAACAGGCCGCGTTTCCCAGGATGGCAACGGCCAGGATCGAGAGGACCGCCAGTGGGCCGATGTATCGACGGGCACGCAGCCGTCGGACGATACGGACGATACGGAGAAGCTGCATGGCGCGGGTTGAGACTGGCGGGATGGAACAGGACAATTGAAACCCTGTCCCGTGCCGGGGTCAATCGAGGAGCGTGGTTTGCGTGGTGTTTGGAACTCGCTGTTGTCCACCGGTTCGTGGAACCGTCGACGATTGGGACACAGGATTCCCGTGGTGATCGGTGGGTGTGCCCGGTCGGGAACGACTTTGCTTCTCTCGGCACTGTCATGCCACCGCGATTTGTGTGCGATTCCCGACGAGACCCAGTTGTTGTGTCCCGGAGCCTACTGGCCGCAAGGTGGCCGGATTGCCGATCCGGACTTGCGTGGGCTGAGGCGAGTCCTTGTGGCCGGTCCGCGGTGGCGGACCTGTCGGGCCTGGGTCGAAAAGACACCACGCAATGTCCACAATCTCGAACGCATCTTCTCCAGCCTGGGGCGTGACACGAAGTTCTTGCACATGGTCCGGGATGGACGCGATGTGACCGTCTCCCGGCATCCACAGGATCCGTCGGAATTCTGGGTGGAACCGGAACGGTGGGTGAGCGATGTCACGGCGGGACTGGCCTGGGATGATCATCCAGGTGTGCTGCGGATCCGCTACGAGGATCTTGTTGGAGACTACACGCAGACAATGGCCCGAGTTGTTGAATTCCTGGGACTGGATTGGGACGACGCCGTTTTGCACTATCCGGCGACAGCGACAGTCCAGCAGACCGATTCGTGGTCCGAGCCGGCACGACCGGTGACAACCGAGTCGGTGGGCCGTTGGCGTCGTCCCCTGTTCGATACCCGTGTCGAGAGATTCCTGACCCAGCCCGGCGCGACCACGCTCCTGGAGAGGCTGGGGTATGAGTGATTCGGCCGACGGTGGTCAGTCGCAAGACGAACTGACCGTGATCAGTTACTCGACGCCGGATTTTCGAGGTTTTCTCGACGGGTTGTCACAGGATTGTCGCCGGCTGGGATATCGGTTGCATCACCACGAGTGTGACCAGGTGTTTGACAAGGTGATCGCGGCCTTTGATTACAAGATCGGTTTTATTCGCCAGGCGATCATCGAGTGGGGACGAGTGCTCTGGGTGGATGTCGAGTGTCGGATCGATCGGCCGATTCCCAGCACGTGGAATCCACCGTTGATCTCTTGTTATGACTCGGGAACATCGGCTGGGTTTTCTTCCGGGGTGCTGTTGCTGGACCGCGAGCAATTGTGGTTGGTGGAACTGTGGGAAAAGTACGCCCGCAAGTACCCCCAGTTTCCGGACGACTTCGTGCTCGATTTCCTGGCGACACAGGTCGACTTGCCCTTTGCAACGGTTCCCTTCGAGTTCTATGACCGTGACACCCTGTGCCCGATTGCTCGTGGGGAGTGGACCAATGACCAGACAATCGTGCGGCATCCGACGGTGAACCGCTGGCCGCGGCCACTGGTTTACCGGCGGGCGTTTCGGGGCAAGCAACGCGAACGGCACGCCGAACGGGAATTGATCTCGCGGCAGCGCAAGGGGATCTTTTTCCGAAACTTTGCCGGTGACTTTGACGAGATCGAGGCGTTGTTCGGCACGAGTGGCGAAACCATCGTGACACGACACGGGTGGGTCTTCGACACCCAGATGCGCGAGTATGCCCCCGAGATGTACTGGCCGGATCTCAAGGATGACTTCACCGTCAAGCCCCGAACATTCGAAGCGTCACGGGAGCAGTTTTTCCAGGCATCCAGTCGCCGGTCGTTTCGGGAGAAGGCGTTGTCGCGGATGAAACTGGATCGTGAAGACCGTCGTCGGTTCGGACAGAAAAAAGGATCTTGAAGATGACGTCTCTCCAGCCCGAGTCGGGTGCTTCACCCATGCGAATCCTGATGGTCTCGGAACGTTTCTCGCCGGACCTGGGCGGGGTGGCGGTCAGCACGACTCGGATCGCCGAGGCACTGGTGGGGATTGGCGTGGACGTGGAGGTGCTGGCCTGGTCGCGACGACTGCCGGCAGGACAGATGGAGACGACCGGTCGTGATGATCCCCGGCGACCGACAGTCCATCGCTTGGGGCGATTCGGTTCCTGGGACGCCACGTTGCAGCACACGATGATCGCGTTGGAGTGGTTGCATGGCCAGGACCCCTTTCACGCCGCGTGGGGGCATTACCTGGTTCCGGCTGGGTTCGCAGCGGTGCTGTTCGCCGAATCGGTGGGGATCGCCTCGACAGTCAGTGCCCGGGGCAACGACGTGGATCGGTTGGCATTCCCACCCGGTGACTTCGCGCGTCTGCAATGGACCCTCCAGCGTGCCAGCGTGTTGACAGCCGTCAGTCGCGAACTGGCCGGAAAGGTCGAGGTTCTGCTTGGTGAAGATCAGCCGGTTCACGTGTTGCCCAACTCGGTGGACGGGGAGGTCTTTGTGGCTGCCCAGGAGGATGGTGTCCGGGAGCGGCTGGGAGTTCGTCCGGACGAACTCGTTTTAGGATTCTGTGGCGAGTTGAGAGAAAAGAAGGGGATGTCATTTTTGTTGACGGCGTTCCGAGAGATCCGACAGCGGCGCGAGGCGTGCCTGCTGGTGATCGGGGAGGTGCGTCCCAGGGAACAGAGCAAGTTGACCGAATTTGCCGTCGAGTCTCCGGACGCCGCGGAGCGAATCCTGGTGACCGAGCACCTGGAGACACCGGCGGAAGTGGCATCGTGCCTGAATGCGTGCGACATCGTGTTGCAGCCCTCGCTCTGGGACGGGATGCCCAACTCGGTTCTCGAGGCGATGGCGTGCGGCCGGGTGGTGCTGGCCAGTGACGCCGGGGGGATGCCCGAGGTGATCGACCATGACGCCACCGGATTCCTGGTGCCACGGGTTCAACTGGGGGCGTTGGGTGTGGCCATCGAGGAGGTCGTGGGGTTGAGCGACTCGCGACGGGTGGAGATCGGTGCCGCTGCGGCCGAGCACGTGCGGAAACACTTCAATGCCGAGGTCGAGGCCGTGGCACTCGCGAAGATCGTCGCTCTGCTACAGGCGGACTAGTCTTCCAGGGCGAGGACCCGGCGGTAGACCGATTCGAGCGAACTGGTCCCGTCATTCCATCCGGAGGCTCGTTCGACCCGTCGTCGTCCGTTTTGACTGAGCCGGTTGGCAAGGGATGGTTCATCCAGGAATCGCAGGACCGCGTCCTTGATCGCCTTGGCACTGTTGGGGCGTACCAGTACCGCGTCCTGGTCATCTGTTGCCAGTTCCCGGACAACAGGCAGGTCGCTGGCCACAAGCGGGATGCCTGCCGCGTGGGCTTCCAGGACCTTCAATGGCGAGCAGCCCTGGACAAGGTTGCGATCGCAGGCCGTCAGTGGGGCCAGGATGATGTCGGCTTGCGAATAGAATTCGGCCAACTGCGGCTTGGTCACGGGTTCATGAAACTCGACGTGCTGTCCGACCCGGGCCTTGAATGCCAGGGTTTCGATTTGAGAACGTTGCCGTCGGCGGCCGGGACCGACCACGGTCAGCCGTGCGGGGACATCACGTCGTAACCGGGCCAGGCCTTCGATGGCGTACCCGAGTCCCTGCCACGATGTCATCGTGCCCACGTAGAGCAGTCTTACGGGGTGATCGTCGTTCGGGGGCTGCGACCAGTCGCGTGGTGGTGCGGTGGGGCAGAACATGTCCGTGTCGACACCGTTCCTGATCAACGCGATCCGCTCGGACGGGACGCCGCGAGCGAGAAGATGGTCGCGATTGACGTCGCTGACGGTGATCACCATGTCGGCAGCATCCAGGCAGACCTGCTCCTGGTGCGTCAACTTTTGCATCAACTCGCGATCGTCCGCCACGCGAGGGTAGTGGTACTTCAGTTCGACCGACGGGAGACCGTTGACCTCGTAGATCAGTTTTCGGCAGTACTCCGGCTTGTCGCGGGAAATGGGGTAGCCCTCGAAGATCGATCGAAAGTGGACGGTGTCGGCCTTCACGCCTCTCTGGCCGAATCGCTGGCGCCACCAGTGCCAG
>CAWVUS010000170.1:0-11515 GCA_963933195.1 uncultured Planctomycetaceae bacterium | reverse complement strand
TGTCGGACCGGAAGGCAACTTGCTTGAGACCAGCGAAGCCCAGGCGCACCGCCTGGCGATCCCGCATCCGATTTTGACCAACCAGGAACTGGCGGCGATTCGGTCGCTCGATTTCGGTGACTGGACGACCCGTACCGTCGACATCACCTATCCTCGCAGTGAAGCCACGGGTGGCCTGCAGCCAGCCCTGGACAGGATTTGTGCCGAGGTTGAATCGGCCATCGAGGCCGGTGACAGCTTCGTCGTGCTCAGCGACCGCGATGCCGGGCCCGACCGCATTCCAGTCAGTTCACTTTTGGCCTGCGGCGCGGTTCATCAGCACCTTGTCCGAAACGAATTGCGGACAAGGATCGGGTTGGTGATCGAGAGTGGTGAGGCCCGCGAGGTTCATCACCACTGCCTGTTGGTGGGATACGGTGCCGATGCGATCAACCCGTACCTGACGTTCGAAGCGATCTCCCAGTCTCGCCGCGACGGTTTGCTTGCCGATTCGTGGACCGACGAGAAGATCGTTTCGGTGTATCGCAAGGGCGTTGCCAAGGGGATGCTCAAGGTGATGGGGAAAATGGGAATCTCCACGCTGCAGAGTTACAAGGGGGCGCAGATTTTTGAGGCGGTTGGGTTGGACGACGAGGTGGTCGACCGCTGCTTTGGTGGTACAGCCAGCAGGATCAAGGGGGTCGGATTCGAAGTTGTGGCTGACGAAGCTTTGCGTCGCCACGAACTGGGCTACCCGACTCGTGACGGTTCGTCCGATCCTGTTGGGAATTTGCCCAATCCGGGGCTGTTTCACTGGCGGAGGACCGGTGAGAAACATGCCTGGAACCCTTACACGATCGCGGAAATTCAGGAGGCGGCTCGCACCGGTGATCGGACCGCTTATGACCGGTTCTCGAAACTGGTGAATGAGCACACGACGCGCGAGTGCCACCTCCGTGGCCTGTTGAAGTTTGCTGACCGCGAGAGTGTGCCGGTGGACGAGGTCGAATCGGCCTCGGAGATCGTCAAACGGTTCTGCACAGGCGCAATGAGTTATGGTTCGATTTCGATCGAGTCCCACGAGGCGCTGGCGGTGGCCATGAACCGGATGGGAGGCAAGAGCAACACCGGGGAAGGCGGTGAAGATTATCGCCGTTTTGAGCCGTTGGAGAATGGTGATTCCAAACGGTCGGCGATCAAGCAAATCGCCTCGGGCCGATTCGGCGTCACCGCGTGGTACCTGACAAACGCTGACGAATTGCAGATAAAAATCGCGCAGGGTGCCAAGCCGGGTGAGGGAGGTGAATTGCCCGGTACCAAGGTCGACAAGGTGATCGCGGCCACCCGGCACTCCACCCCAGGCGTCGGCCTGATCAGCCCACCGCCCCACCACGACATTTACTCGATCGAAGATCTCGCCCAGTTGATTTATGACCTGAAAAACTCGAATCCGTCAGCGCGTATCAGTGTCAAGTTGGTCTCGGAAGTCGGAGTCGGAACGATCGCGGCGGGAGTGGCCAAGGGGCACGCCGACAACATCTTGATTTCCGGGGCCGAGGGTGGGACTGGAGCCAGTCCGCTGACCAGTATCAAGCACGCTGGGTTGCCGTGGGAATTGGGGATTGCCGAGACGCACCAGACGCTGGTGATGAACGATCTGCGGAGTCGTGTCCGCTTGCAGACTGATGGCCAGTTGAAAACGGGTCGTGACGTGGTCATCGCGACACTGCTCGGAGCCGAAGAGTATGGATTCGCGACTGCTCCGTTGATCACGTTGGGCTGCATCATGATGCGGAAGTGTCACCTGAACACTTGCCCGGTGGGGATCGCGACGCAGGACCCCGAGTTGCGTAAGAAATTCTCCGGCAAACCCGAGCACGTCGTGAATTACCTGTTCATGGTGGCCGAGGAGGCTCGGGAAATCATGGCCAGCCTGGGTTTCCGGTCGATCAACGAGATGGTCGGGCGGGTGGACGCGTTGGAAGTGAATGACGCGATCGATCACTGGAAGGCCCAGGGGTTGGATCTTTCATTGGTCCTGGCTCCCGCTCTGAAACCGCATGAGGGGGTCGACGTGTATTGCACACGTGACCAGGACCATGAACTCGCCGATGTGCTCGACAGGCGATTGATCGTCGAGGCGGCTGCCGCGATCGAGAATGGTGAGTCGGTGAGTTTGGAGTTGCCGATCATCAACACCGATCGGACAACCGGAACGATGCTCAGTCACGAGGTGTCCAAGAAGTGGGGTGCTGAGGGGCTGGCCGATGACACCATCCAGTTGAAATTCTCCGGGTCGGCCGGCCAGAGTTTCGGCGCGTGGTTGGCTCCGGGAATCACCATGGAACTCGTTGGCGATTCCAACGACTACATCGGGAAAGGGCTTTCGGGAGGACGCATCATTGTGGCGCCCCCTGAATCGAGCACTTTTGTAGCCGAGGAAAATGTCATTGTTGGCAACGTGGCGTTGTACGGTGCGGTCAAAGGAGAAGCGTTTGTACGCGGTGTGGCGGCCGAACGTTTTTGTGTCAGGAACTCCGGTGCTCATGCGGTGGTCGAGGGGGTCGGGGATCATGGTTGCGAGTACATGACCGGTGGTCGGGCGGTGATCCTGGGCCCGACGGGTCGGAACTTTGCCGCAGGAATGTCCGGTGGGATTGCCTACGTCTACGATCCGCCTGGCGATTTGCTCGCCCAATGCAACTTGGAAATGGTGGCACTTGAGCGGGTCGAGGACGAGACGGATGAACTGGAGTTGCGTGAATTGGTCGAGAAGCACCAGCGGTACACCGGTTCGACGGTGGCCGAGACGATCCTCGGTGATTGGGGATCGGCCCTGAGGTGCTTCCACAAGGTGATGCCTGTGGATTACAAGCGGGCGCTGGTCGAGATGGCTCGGGCGGCGGCCGAGGAACAGACTGTTGAGTCGCGTTGATCTCCCGGATGCCATGGACGGTGATGTTACGGGACGGTGGCCGGCTGCAGTGTTGAATTGAGGCGGACGACGATGGGAAAAACAACGGGATTCATGGAGTACACTCGGGAAGCCGCGCCGTACCGTGATCCGGTGGCCCGGCTGGGCGACTGGAACGAGTTCGTCGAGCTCCCGGTGGTGGAACATCTGGCTCAGCAGGGAGCCCGGTGCATGGACTGTGGTGTTCCCTTTTGCCACACCGGAGGGTTGATTGCCAACATGGCGTCGGGCTGTCCGATCAACAACTTGATCCCCGAGTGGAATGACCTGGTTTACAATGACCGTTGGCGCGATGCGTTGGACCGGTTGCATTTGACCAACAATTTTCCCGAGTTCACCGGGCGGGTCTGTCCGGCTCCGTGTGAAGGCGCCTGCGTCTTGGGAATCATTGAGCCACCGGTGACGATCAAGAATATCGAGCAGGCGATCGTCGATCGTGGTTTCCAGGAAGGCTGGATTGTGCCCGAACCGCCGGTTGAGCGGACGGGAAAGAGCGTCGCCGTCGTTGGCTCGGGGCCGGCCGGACTGGCCTGTGCCGACCAGTTGAATCGGGCCGGCCACCAGGTGACCGTTTTTGAGCGTCACGACCGGATTGGTGGGCTGCTGATGTATGGCATCCCGAACATGAAGCTCGAAAAGTCGATCGTGCAGCGGCGCGTTGACCTGATGTCTGCCGAGGGAATCGAGTTCCAGGTCAACACGGAGATCGGGCGAGATATCTCGGCATCACAACTGCGAGACGATTTTGACGCGGCAGTCCTCTGCGTGGGGGCCACCCGGCCTCGTGACTTGCCGATCCCCGGTCGTGAACTGTCTGGTGTGCACTTTGCGATGGAGTTCTTGCATGCCAACACGCGGAGCCTGCTGGATTCGGAACATGGCGATGGCAACTTCATCGATGCCAGCGACAAGAAGGTGATCGTGATCGGTGGCGGAGACACCGGGACCGACTGCATCGGCACTTCAATGCGACAGGGGTGCAGCAACCTGGTCAACTTCGAGATTGTGCCGCGGCCGCCGGAGGAACGCGCGGAGAACAATCCGTGGCCACAGTGGCCCAAGATCTTCCGTGTCGATTACGGGCACGCCGAAGCCGCCGCTGCGTTTGGCGAAGACCCCCGTGAATTCTGTATCGAGACGGTGGAATTTCTCGGAAATGAAAAAGGGGAATTGACTGGGCTGAAGACTGTTGAGGTTGATTGGAGCCGTCCCCAGGAAAACGGACCTCCGTTCAGCCGTGTCGAGGGAAGTGAGCGGTTGTGGGAAGCCGACCTGGTCTTTCTGGCGATGGGGTTCCTGGGTCCCGAGCAGTTTATTGTCGACGAACTGGAGTTGGAGACGGACCCGCGTTCGAATTACCAGGCAGACTACGGAAAATTCGCGACCTCGCTCGAGGGCGTCTTCTCGGCTGGCGACTGTCGCCGTGGCCAGAGCCTGGTGGTCTGGGCGATTGACGAGGGTCGCGGCGCTGCACGAGAGTGTGACCGTTTCCTGATGGGCGAGTCACGGTTGCCCTGACCAGGGGCAGTGCGACAGTCGCCGCCATCGGACACCCAGGACGCTCAGGCGTCGATCTCGGTCAAGCGTTGTTTGCTGTCGCCGATTGATTCGACATCTGCATCGAGTCTGTCGAGCATCGAGAGGAACAGGTCGTTGAGAGGACGCTCGTCCTTGGCAAGGATGTGGTGGCCGGTTTTCAGTGTCCGGCCGCCTCGCCCGGCGACAACCACGGGCAGGTCATGGTGCCAGTGTTTGTTGCCATCGGAAAGTCCGCTGCCGTACATGATCATGCAGTTGTCCAGCAGTGTGCTGTCACCCTCGCTGATTCCTCTGAGTTTGCCGAGGAACTTGGCAAACTGTTCGACATGCCACTGGTCAATCTTTTGGAGTTGGTCGACCTTGGCTTTTTTGTCGCGATGGTGTGAGAGGCTGTGCCAGCCCGAGTTGACTCCGACCATGGGATAGGTGCGGTTGCTCCCGGCGTTGCCCAGCATGTACGTGGAGACACGGGTCGTGTCGGTCTGGAAGGCCAGGGTCAGCAGGTCGTACATCAAGTTGACGTGTTCGGTCAGGTTCCGCGGTGTTTGGTCCGGAACTTTGAAGTCGCGGGGACGCCGTTGTTCGGCGTCCTGTTCGGCGCGGGAAATCCTTTGTTCGATCTCCCGGACACTGGTGAAGTACTCATCCAGCTTGGCCTTGTCGTTTTTCCCGAGGGTCTTCTGCAGCCGTTGGGCATCGGCAGCAACGAGGTCGAGAATGCTCTTGCGAATCCGGGTGCGA
Source organism: uncultured Planctomycetaceae bacterium (assembly GCA_963933195.1). Taxonomy (GTDB): domain Bacteria; phylum Planctomycetota; class Planctomycetia; order Planctomycetales; family Planctomycetaceae; genus UBA8437. The sequence continues at coordinate 6,282 of CAWVUS010000170.1, read as the reverse complement.
CGTTTACGGACCTGGGCGTCCTCGGTGCTTCCGAACAACCGGTTGAAGACCGCCCTGGGATTGATCTCCTTGGCGACGGGGGTCGTGGAGGTCTTCCAGGCGACGTTGGAGGAGTAGGCACAGCTGTAACCGGAGTCACAGTTGCCCGCGTTGCGACCGCGTTCGATCCCGATTTCCAGTGAGGGCAGTCGGGTTCTCTTTCCGATTTGTTGTGCGGCGACCTGGTCGACCGACACTCCCACCTTGATGTTGGAGCCGGATGTCTTGACCGGATGGGCGCCGGTCAGGTAGCTCGCCGCACAGCGGGCGTGATCGCCCGGGCCATCACCCTTGGCCCGGCCGTTGTCCTGGGCCAGCCCGGTGAAGATGTTCAGTTCGCTGCGAAACGGTTCCAGTGGCTTGAGTGTCTGGCTGAGTTCGAAGTCGGTGTCGGCGCCGGTTGGTTTCCACGAGGGCATGATGGCCCCGTTGGGGAAGAAGACGAAGGCGGCGCGCACTGGCGGCGTGGCGGCCGTGGCCGCCCGGGCCGGAACCATGCCGTCGAGCATTGGCAGGGCCATCGCAGCCCCCAGTCCCTGGAGGAAACGTCGCCGCGGGATTGTCTTGAAACCACTCATGGCCTATTCCTTTTCTCCTCGACGCATTCGGAACGGTTCGCTCAGGACCACACCCGTGATCACTGACTGGAACCGAAATCCCTTCTTGCGACTGGCTGTCACGATTCTATCAACAGCACAACGGTCGTTGAACTCCAGTCCTCGTCCGAGTGCAAAGACCAGTAGCTTCCTTGTTAAAGATCGGCAGAATCGGTCCTGTCGCTTTTTGAGGATCTCGATCAATTCAAGCGGAGTTGAAAAGGATTCATTGCCGGGAAGTTTGCCAGATGAGTCGATCTTGTGCTTTCCATCGGCGTCGCGCCAGCGGCCGATCGCGTCGAAGTTTTCGAAACCAAACCCCAGGGCGTCCATCTGGCGGTGGCATATGGCGCAGGTGGCTTTTTGTCGATGCAGTTCCAGTTGTTCCCGCAACGAGGCGTTCGGAGCAGCCTTGGTGGCCTGTTCCAGTTCTGGAACGTTGGGCGGAGGCGGAGGTGGTGGACTGTCGAGAATGTTCTCCATGATCCACTTTCCGCGTTTGACTGGTGATGTGCGGTCCGGGTTGGAGGTGAGCGTGAGGATGCTGGCCTGGGTCAGGACGCCAGCTCGATGGTTGTCGGTCAGCTCGATCCGACGCATCTGGTTTCCCTCGATGCCGGGGATTCCATACAGCTTGGCAAGTGGCGCGTTGACGAAAGTGAACCGGCCGTCGAGGAACTGGGTGACCGACAGGTTCTTGTTCAGGATTTCGGCAAAGAAAAGTCCGGTCTCCTGCTGCATCGCCTTGCGGAGGTCGTCGTTGAATTCCGGGAACTGTTTCGGATCGGGCGTCAGTTCATCCAGAATGCGGAGATTCAGCCACTGGCTGGCAAAGTTGTCGACCAGTGAGCCGGATCGTGGGTCGGCGAGCATTCGACGGACCTGCTGGCTCAGCACATCGGGTTGGTTGAGCCGGTTTTGTTCGGCGAGCCGGAACAGTTCATCGTCTGGCAGGCTGCTCCACAGGAAGTAGCTGAGGCGTGTGGCGAGTTCGAAATCGGTCAGGGCCTGGTTGGCCTCGTCGGTGCCGGGTTTTCCGTGTTCAACTCGAAACAGGAAATGAGGCGAGACAAGGACGGCCTGCAACCCAATCTGCATTGCTGACTCGAATGTCTCGTCGTCGGCCTGTGCGGAGTTGGCGACGAAACTGGCAATCGGGTTGACCTCGGCGGCCGTCACCGGTCGTCGGAAGGCTCGCCGCATCAGTGGGGTGAGGTTGGCGCGAGCCGCCTCGAGCGGCGTGCGGTCCTTGTCGGGACGGAAGTGAACCAGTTGCCGGTGAGATTTGGGCAGATCCTCGGGTTTGACCTCCAGGGGTCCGATCACCTCAATCGCGTGAATGTATGCGTTTCGGTCGCCACGGAGCTTGGGGTTGGTTTCATCAGGCTTGTAGTAATCGTTGATGAATGTGACCCGGATGGGGCGTGATCCGCGGGCGATGGACAGCTTGTGGTCGAGGGGCTGGCGGTCGGTGCGGTTCTTGCTCTTGATGTCGTGTGTTTTGACCGGTTTGTTGTCGATCGAGATCGTGATCCGGGCGGGGTCGGGGCCGGCCTGGTCTGCGGAGGCGATGACCCGGAGGACGTAGTCTCCCTGGGCCGGGAATTTCACAACGGCACCGACGTGCCCCCGGGAGAACATGACGAAGCTCGAACCGGTCGACTTCGCTCCGGAGTTCTGGTTGAGTTGACTGCCGTTGAGTTTGTGATTGCGAGATGCGAACGGGTCGACCGGAACGATCGCCTTGTGGGCCACTTGTTCTGCTGCATCGAGGTATTTTTCGATCAGCAGTGGGGAAACGCTGAGCACGTCGCCGATGTTGTCGAAACCTTCTCCGACATCATCACTCGGGAAGTTCTTGGCTGGATGGAAGTCGACGCCAAGCAAGTCACGGATCGTGTTGTCGTACTCGGCGCGGTTGAGCCGACGGATCGTGACGCGACCCGGGTCCCGGACCAGATCGCAGTCGATGTCGAAGAGTGTTTTGTCGAGGTATCCGACAACGGCCTGTCGTTGCTTGGAATCGGGCTGTGTGTCGTGATCCGGCGGTGGCATCGCCCCCAGTTCCAGGTACTGGAGGGTCTTGGTCCACGTCTTGCGGTCCGCCTGGACATCCTTGGTGGAGGAAAACTTATCGAGCCGCAGGCCGCCATTGTCGGTTTCCGGGCCGTGGCACTCGTGGCAGAAAGTCTTGAGGAAGGGGGCCACCGTCTTTTTGAACGGATCGGGTGGTTCGGGGGCAGTGACGGCAAGTGCTGTGGACGTGGTGGCCCGGTCCGCGGGAATTGGGGCGGTGGTGGCCGCCAGCAAAGCCGGAGCGGTGGATCTCCCGAGGTCGGCGGGAGCCGTTAGGAACCAGGAAGCCAGCAGGGCCACAATTCCAGTCCCGATGGCCGCTGCCAGGTGCCGATACCAGGCAGGTTGCGGAGTGTTGCGGGAACGAGGATTTCGAGTCGACACGTGCGACCCCGGGGATGCAACAGGGGGAGGATTAATGGACCGGGCGGCCATTGGCTGGAAACCTGATTATAACCACCCAAAGCCGCGATCGCACAGAGGTTGTTCAATTCCCCTCGTGAGTTCTGCTCGAACGGTCTCGCCAACTGGAGATCGCCAGCCGGGCGTCGGAATGCCCAGGCCAACGCAGGGTGAGTCCAAGATAGAGTCCCGTGGCTGCGACGACCGAGGCAATACCGCTGGTCCACCCGGTGCCCAGCCACGTGGCCAAACCCCAGCCCGCCAGGCCCGCGACAAGGCTGAAGCTGGCGGCGCGAAGGACTCCGCGAACCAGTTCTCCGGGGTTGTCGAATCCGATCGTGTTCCCAATAGCCCACGAGGCAACTCCCAGTAGCAACCAGGCGGTGATTGAGGTGGAGATGGCCAGCCCAACCTCCTGCAGAGGCCCGATAAGCAACAGGTTGAGTAGCAGGTTGGGGATCAAGAGTCCCAGCAGGCCGATGGCCGCAAGGTGTTTCCAGCGACCGAGAACCAGGACGGCTTGTACCAGGGCCAGCCCAGCCATTTCAGGGAACAGGCCCCAGGCGTAACCGCCCAGTGTCCATCCGAGTCGCTGACAGGAATTTCCGTCGAGTGCCTGGAGGGAAAGTTCCGGTAGCAAGGTGTGGCCGGCAAGCAGAACGAGACTGGAAATGGGTAGTAGCAGGACCGCGGCGAAACGGATCACCTGGCTACAGCCGTGGCGGAGTCCGGCGTGGTCGCCATTGGCGACCTGTTCTGAAAAACGAGGCAGCAGGACCCAGAGCATGGACGCGACCAGGGTGCCGGAAAGGAAGTCTTTGCCCATCGCACTCCAGTAGAGGACGCTGAGATGTCCCTCGGGCAATCCGCCGGCCATGGCACGATCAACCAGGACGTTGACTTGTCCGATCACGTCGAGCCACAGGAATGGCAAAACAACGGCGACAAAACCGAAGCCGCCACGTAGCGAGGAATTGCCCGAGCCCAGGAACCGGTGGCCACTGCGGTGAACGAATCCGGTCAGGAGCACGGCCTGGATGGCCGTGCCCAGCAGTAACGCCCAGACCAGCAGTGCGGCGCCGTCGGCGGTGCCCCAGGTGAGCACAGCGACGACGATGGCTGTTGTGGGGATCACGTGGGTCCATTGTGGCTTGGAGAAACTGTGCTGGGCGTTGAGTACCGCCGTCAGTGCCGACACCGCGGCTGTCGGGAGAATCAGGAGGGACACGGGAATTGTCAGCTGTGCGAGTTCGGCCGCGAGTGCTGTGTAGCGTTGGGTGCTCAGCAGTAACGGCCAGGCGCGCGGCAATGCCCATGCTGTAAAACCTGCCACCCCGGCGGAGAACAGCATCACCTGTGCCAGGTAACGGTTTGTGAATGATGCGAGGTCTTCGTTGGCCTCGTGCCGTGGCGCCTGGACCATGAAGCCGCGTCGGATGGCCGAGAGATACAACGCCATGGCCAACGCCGGCACGAGCATGGCCAGGGCGTAGGCGTCAATCGTATCACCGGCGCCAAAACGGCCGGCGACGAGCATTTCCTTGCCCAGGGAGGCGATTCGGCACAATGCCAGGGCACCGGCCAGAAACAGGCCGGTTCGGGCAACGCCGCGTTGAGCGGGCATCCGTCTTCCTTGTCTCAGAACGCCTCAACATCGACCGGAGCAGATGGTACAGTAAACGGGTCAGCCTGTCTTTGGACCGGCGATGGTGTTGGGGCTGAAAGAGTCTCGTCGCACCAGGCTGTTATTTCTAGCTGTTAGGGTGAAACCCATGAAGTTTGCTGTCGGAACCAGAATGTTCTCTCGACTTGTTCCCCGCGTCTTGTTGCTGGGGGCGTGGTGCCTGGCTGTTTTGGTTCCGGAAGGTCCCGTGTTGCTGGCCCAGGATGCCGCCAAGCCGGCAAAGACTGGGAAAAACGAGGCGAAATCGGAAGCCGAAAAGGCGTTGCCGGCTGGGCACTCCAATCACGGGGAAGCCTTCAACGAAGGACCGCGGCAAAAAGCCTACCTGATGGGGAATACCGGAAACGTCACGTTTCCTGCCACCTGTGCGAAGCCGATTGTGCAGAAGTTCATCAACCAGGGAGTGGGGCAACTGCACGGTTTCTGGTTCTTTGAGGCTGAGAGGTCGTTTCGCCAGGCGGCGGCGATTGATCCGGCCTGTGCCACTGCCTACTGGGGCATGGCGATGGCCAACATCAACAACGACAAACGAGCCAAGGGATTTATTGCCAAGGCCGTGGCTCTCAAGGGCAAGGTGACTGAACGCGAGCGGATGTACATCGAGGCCGTCGATGCATACGTCAAGGCCGGGTCCAAGAAGAACAAGGACCGTAGCCGGGCATACGCCAAGGCGTTGGAGCGAATATCGTACAAGTTCCCCGAGGACATCGAATCCAAGGCCTTCCTGGGCCTTCAGTTGTGGGGCAACCGTCGCCGTGGCTTGCCGCTGGACAGTTACCTGGCCGTCAACGCCTTGCTCGAGCAGGTTCTGGCGAAAAACCCGATGCACCCCTGCCATCATTTTCGTATCCACCTTTGGGATTACGAGAAGGCCGAAAACGCACTGAATTCCGCTGCGCGGTGCGGACAGGCGGCTCCGGGGATCGCCCACATGTGGCACATGCCTGGACACATCTATTCGAAACTGAAGCGGTATGAGGACGCCTGTTTTCAGCAGGAGGCCTCCGCCCGGGTCGACCATGCACACATGATGCGGGATCGTGTGCTCCCCGACCAGATTCACAACTTTGCACACAACAACGAGTGGCTGTGCCGGAACCTGCTTTATGTCGGCCGAGTCAGCGACGCGCTGAGCCTGGCCAAGAATATGCTCGAACTGCCACGGCATCCGAAATACAACACGATCAAGCGGTCTGGAAGTACCCGGTACGGTCGCATGCGGTTGCTGCAGGTGCTGAACACCTACCAACTCTGGGACGAGACGATTGCACTGGCCGCAACGCCGTATCTCGAGCCCACCACCGACTTCAATGAACAGATCAAGCGAAGCCGCCAGTTGGGCCGCGCCTATTTCGGTTCCGGCAAGGACAAGCAGGGGCGAGAACTTTTGGCGTCCCTTGAGAAGCAATTGGCCGATCAACGGGCTGGCCAGGAGAAAGCCGGCGCAGCAGCACGACTGAAATTGACCGGGGAAACTCCCGCCGA
>CAWVUS010000169.1:0-11739 GCA_963933195.1 uncultured Planctomycetaceae bacterium | reverse complement strand
TGAGCCAGGAACGCTTTCCAGTGGTCTTTGTGGGCCGGGTCGTTGTCGGCCGAGAGCATGTAGGTGAGATTGGGAACATCGTCGGCCACGAGGGTCTCACCAAAGAAGACCGGGCCGAGATTGACGTCCCGCATGATGTCGATTTCGCCGTCGTTGAACATCGCGACCTTTCGAGCCGCCTTGTCCTCGTTGTGCGCCTCGTAGATCCGCAGTTCAAACATCCGTGCGGTCTTCTTCTTTGACGAGGCTGGCAATTCCACGACGGGCATCCCGGAGAATGCCTTCATCAATCGCGTCTCGATCCGCGTGTAGGTGGGCTTGTTCTTGGGGATCGCAAAGAATTCTTTTGCGGCCTTGTGGAACTTTTTGTCGCCGGCGAGTTTTTCGTTACGGGTGCCCAGGACGTCGAGAGTGGGGTAGAGGATCAGGACGTGGATCGAATGGTCGGGCTTGTCGCTGATGACCGTGAATGTCCCGGTTCGCGAAGCACCGCTGCGGCGGAGTGCCGGGAGCAGAGCGTGTTCGAGATGGTTGAGGGTCAGTTGCTGGTTGTCCTTGGAGTCACAGCGGTAGATCCGCAATTCGTAGAATTCCTGGGCCGCCTTTCGGCGGGGCTTGGCCTCGGTGGTGTCGCTGGAAAGCGTGGCGGCGGTTCCGGCGGCCAACGAACCTGCCAGGAAATCTCGGCGTGCGATGGGGGTATTCACGGTGTCTTCCTCCGGCTGATGCGCAAGGTTGGTGTCAATGTTGTCGTTCGGAAAGTGAGTTCTTCCGAGGAGATGATCTCACACACTTTCCTCCTTGAAGGCAACCCGATCCGGCTGATGTCCGTCGAAGAGATCACTCCTGGGAGGTTCGATATCGGTGTCGACGATTGGTGACACCGCGTCAGTCGAGATGAATGGCTTGAAATTGTTGCGATCGTGGTGGAGATCTATGACGGGCCGGGACGCTTGACGTGCTAGAAAAACGTGGCGAATAATCTACCGGCTGTCTGTGTTTCCTTCACAACCGGGTTGTTCATCATGCTTGGCAAGTTGTCTGCGTCCTTGACCATGGGAGTCCTGGCTGCGGGATTGTTGGTCTCGTCGGAAACTCGAGCGGATGACGATCCTGGTGGCTGGCGAGCTGGCGTGGCAGTGGCGGTTATCACGCCTGCCAAGTCGATGATGCTGGCCGGTTTCGGGAGTCGCAAACAGCCTGCCGAGGGGACGGCAACCGAATTGCACGCCAAGGCGCTGGCACTGCAGGATGCCAGTGGCACACGACTGGTGATTGTCACCACCGACCTGATTGGGATTCCGCGACCGTTACGTGACCGGGTCGCGGCCCGTGTCATGAAACAATTCAAGTTGCCGTCCGCTTCGTTGTTGTTGAATGCATCGCACACCCACTGTGGCCCCGAATTGCGGATGACGTCCACGGCACTGGAGGAACTGTCCGGGGAACGGCGAAAACTCACGACCGAGTACTGTCACCGTCTCGAAGGTGCCCTGGTGGCGCTCGTCGGTGATTCGTTGAACGATTGCTCTCCGGCACGGCTCAGCTACAGCCACGCGCGGGCCGGCTTTGCAATGAATCGTCGTTTGAAAAACCCGGATCCCGAGGGGGAACCCTACCTGAACCATCCCAATCCGGACGGACCGGTTGACCATGACGTGCCCGTGCTGCAGGTCACATGGAAGAGTCCTGCCCGCCGCGCGATCCTCTTTGGATACGCGTGTCACAACACGACCATGTTCGTCAACCAGTACGCGGGCGACTATGCCGGATACGCCCAGTCATTCCTGGAACAGGATCACAAGGAAACGACGGCCCTGTTTCTGAATGGTTGCAGTGGGGACCAGAACGGATTTCCCAGGGGCACGGTGGAACTCTCGCGTCGGCATGGTCGCACGCTGGCCACGGCGGTGGAGGCGGCGATGCAGAATCGCCAGGTCGAGGTGCACGGCCCATTGAGAGTGGCGTTGGGACACGTGCAACTCGACTACCAGCCAGCACCAACACGGAAACAACTTGAGGACTACCTTGCCGGAGTCGCTTCGCCGTTCAAGGACTACGAGTTGACCAGGACGCACGCGGCACGGTTGCTGCGACAGATCAAGAAAGGAAACAAGCTGCGGAGGACCTACGATTTTCCGGTCCAGACGGTGCGATTCGGTCGGCAACTGGTACTGGTGGCCCTGGCCGGTGAAACCGTGGTGGATTACTCGCTGCGATTGAAGAAGGAGTTGCGGGGCAACGGTGCGGTCTGGGTGTCGGGGTACAACAACGACGTGTTCGCATACATTCCCAGCCGGCGGCTACTGGCAGAAGGCGGGTACGAACCGCGACGCTCCATGAACTACGTGACCGGGACTGTTCAGCCGGGGCCGTTTGATCCCTCGATCGAGGAACGGATCATCGGCAAGGTTCACGAGTTGCTGCGTGCCACGGCACCGCGATGAGGCAACTGGGCGATGCCCTTATGCCGAACCATAAAGCGGGGTGATCACCTCGCCGGCGTTGAGCTGGTGCGGACGCCCCAGGCGGTCGATCACCTGGCTGGCGGGGTCAATCCCGAGAGCCGAGTAGATGGTCGCACCGATGTCGGCCGGGTAGTAGGCTCGCGTGACAGGATCCGACGCCATTGCGTCGCTGGCGCCGATTGTCTGTCCGCCCTTGATTCCACCGCCGATCACCACCGCCGAGTACACCCGTGACCAGTGGTCCCGTCCGGCATTCGGGTTGATCTTGGGTGTGCGGCCGAATTCGCCACTCACCACGATCAGCGTCTGTTCCAGCAGGCCTCGCTGGTCGAGATCGTCGACAAAAGTCGACAGGCCCTGGTCAAAAGAGGGAAGCAGCTGGTTCTGGAGTCGCTTGAAGTTGTTGTTGTGTGTGTCCCAGTTGTTCATGCGTCCCACGTTCACCTGGACGACGGGCATCTCCGATTCGATCAGGCGGCGTGTCAACAACATCGACTGGCCAAACTGGTGCCGACCGTATCGGTCGCGGTTCTGCTTGGGTTCGCTCGCGATATCAAAAGACTCGCGGAGTTTTCCGTCGACCAGGATGTCGTGAGCCTGTTGCATCCGTCGTGACAGGTCACCGACGGCGGCGTTCTCACCGAGTTCCTGTCGCTGGGCATCAATACTCTCGAGAAGTCGACGCCGGTCAGTGACCCGGGGAACCGAAAGGCCCGGTGAGAACGTCAGTTCGTCGACGCGGAAGTTCTTGTTGTTGGGATCCTTGATCACGTGCCAGGGATCAAACTCCGCGCCCAGGAATCCCGCATGTTGTCCACAGAACCCGTAGCCGTTGTTCAGATAGGTCGGCAGCATGATCCCACGTGGGGTGCCGTCGGGACTTGGTCGCAGGTACTGGACACCCGCGGAGAAGCAGGGCCAGTCATTGCGGCTGACCATGTGGGTGGACCCTGGAGGATTCTCGTTGATCCCGGTGAGCATGCGGTGCGTGCCGTGTTCATGAGACGGCAGCGAGTGGCGCATCGAACGGATGATCGCGTACTTGTCGGCCAACTTGGCGAGCCCGGGCATGTGAGGGCCGATCTCGACGCCGGATACGTTTGTCGAGACGGGGCGGTACTCGCCACGAGTGGAAGAAGGACCTTCGGGTTTCAGATCCCACATGTCCTGGTGGCTGGGGGCGCCGGTCAAGAACACCATCACAACCGATTTCACGCGTCCATTGGTGTTTCGTGATTCCGTCGAGGTCCGACCAGCCAAAGCCTGGTTCAAACCCAGTCCAACAAATCCGGAAAAACCAACCTGCAACGAGTCTCGTCGTGTCAGGTGGTGTCCGAGGAGACTGGATCGCTGATTACTCTGCACCGGTTGCTCTCCGTTTCGTCGAATTTCGGTGGTCCGAAAGTGAAATCGGGCCGTCGGAAGTTTACCACAAATACGCGGTATTCCCCGTGTTGTTTGAGTTTGACTGGGGAGTGGTGTCTGAGCAGTTGGGCGAATGGAAAGGACGCCATCTCACAGCCACATCGTGTTTAATCGGCCTGGTCCGGGTGGTGAAAGTACGAAAAGTGGTGGTTGAGGGACGACGGCTCGGGGGGCGACCACATTTGTTTCCTTGAATTGGTATAAGGTCGCTTCGTGCGGACAAGGTTGATGTGGCCGTGAAATGGAAGACCCACGGCGACCCTGGCGGACTCGAAGGCAAGCCCGTGCGACTGCGGTTTCATCTCCGGCGCAGCCGGTTCTTCTCGTTCTGGATTGATTGAACTGGGACGGCAGGTCCCCGGGGCCCCGCTTTCTCATTTCCACTCGTAGGCGGCAATGGCGTTGCGTTCGCGGATGTAGATCTGTTGCCCGGTGATGGCGAGGTGACCCCAGGTTTCGGCCGTCGAGATCTTTCGCGAGTCAACCAGCACGAATCGATTCGGGTCGGCGTGGAGCAACAGGAGTTGCCCGTCGTTGGTGAGAGCCAGGATGCGGTCCTTGTGCCAGACCATGCTGCAGTATTTCCCGAACGGGCGGTTCGAGATCCAGTTGATCTTTCCGTCCCCAAGGTTGATGCAGGCGAAGCGGCCATTCTTCAGGTGGAGGTAAGCGACGTCACCGATCACGAGCGGGGATGACATGTAAACGACGAGCTTGTTCTTCCAGCCGTCGGAGATGGTGAACTGCTTGTTCTGGTACGTCAGCGGGTAATGTCCTGTTCGGCTCGCCCGCGTGCTCGTGAAAATCCCATTGCCGTAAACGATGGGCGCCAGGATGCATCCCTGGTCGTAGCTGTCCAGCACCCGTCGCCAGAGAACCTTGCCCTGCGATGGGTCCACTCCGGCAATGGCATCGATATCGGCCACCAGCAATTGTGGCCGTCCATTGATGACGGCGAAGTCGGGAGACGAGTAGTTTCCCTGGCTCATTTTTTCGTTGCCCTTGCCCTTGCGGACCAGGCAACGCCACAGGCTCTTGCCGTCTTTTCTGTCGACCTTGACGAACGAGTCGGCGGTCTGGACGTAGATTCCATCCTTGACGACCAGTGGTGAGCAGACGAATCCCAGTTCCGGCAGAGGTGTTCCGTACCTGGCATGGAAATCGGCACGCCAGCGTTCGGTCCCGGACTTGGCACCCAGGCACACCAGGAGATCGGGCATCCCGGCGACAATCAACTGGTCACCGGCCAGGGTTGGCGTGGCACGGATCCAACTTCCCATGCTGGTCCCCAGCCCGGCGACGGTCATGGCACCTTCCCATTCGGCTTTCCAGGTTTCCTTGCCATCCTTGCGGTCGAGGGCCCGGACTCCTTCGAACTTCTTGTCGCGCGTGTACGTGACAAAGACCCGGTCGTTGGAGACCACGGGGCCGGAGTAGCTGGGAGGCAGTTCGACTCGCCAGCGTTTCACCAGGTGTGACTCGCTGAGGTCTTTCGGCCACACTCCACTGCTGACGTGGCCATTGCGTTCCGGTCCTCGCCATTGCGGCCAGGTTGGCTTCTCAGCAGCCGGCAGCAGGCTGCCATCCACACAAATCCACAGGGCACCGATCAGCAACAGTGTGGTTTTCAATCGCGAGTTAGTCATCGAGTTCTCCGGGGTGTGGCACTCAATACGAGCGTGACCAGGTGTCGCGGGTTCGCTCGGGCTTTGCGGGATTTGCCTCGTTGGCAAATTTCCAGCGGGGCGTTTTGTAGCGGATGGCCAGTTCTGGTGACGGGAGCCGTTTCCCCTTCTGGGGGTGCAGGCTGTGCATCATGCGATCGAGGACACCTGTCGTCAAAAGCGTTCGCTCGACGGGATAGGCTGGTGTCCTCGTGTGGACCATGTGTTCAATTCCCTGCAGCAGTTCCGAGAAGTGCGGAAATGGGATTCCCGGGGTCTTCATCCAGCAGGCAAACGGTTCGGCCTGGTTTTCGACCTGGCAGGCAACGGCGAGTTGGCAGCTGTACTTGGGCGGATTGGGGCCAACAGCATCAAGGATCATTGCTGCGGTGGCCTTCAGGCCGTCACGGTATTCGATCAGGAAAAACACCGTCTGGGGGTGAGCGATCCGTTGGTCCAGGTTTGTCGTCGGCGCGCCCACGGCTCTCAGCGCGGACTCCAGCAGCGGCCGAGACCAGTCGCCGCGTTTCTCGGCTTCCCGAATCTGTGCACCGCGAAGTGCTGTCACCGCCGTCACACCCGTTTCCCCACCACGACGACGCTCGACAATACACTGCAGCCCCTCGAGGGCATGAAACAGGTAGGGCTCGGCGGTGCTATGGCCGACCACCATTGCCTGTTGGATCGGGCTGCCGGCCGGAAGATCCCAGGCCGGGTACCGCCAGGTGACCGGAACTGAAGAACCCGCCATGAACGGAATGCGATACCGTCGGGCGGTGTCGACCATGTGCTTGGCGTCTTGCCACCGGAATCCCAGGTGCTTGTCGTTGAACAGGGGCACGAACTTGTTGCACCGACGCATGGCGGCGACGATTTCATCGAAGAACCGTCGTCGCGGATACATCTTTTGCCTGGTGTCGGGCGTCGACGGATAGTCTCCGTGTTCACCGATGCTGAGCACCCCGGCCACGGGAACCGTGTTCGTGCCCAGCGTCACAGCCTCATCGATGGTGCTGGCAATTCGGAAACCATGTTTTTTTGACAGCATCCGGCTCAGGTCCTTGTCCGGAAACTGGTCGACATAGACCGAGACGACTTCGAGGTTGGGCCCGGGGCCACCGAGTTGCTGCCAGCCCTCGAGAATCTTTCCCAGGATGACATCCGCGTGTGAGTACTCCCAATACTGGGTGACCACGGCGGCCACCGGGAGTGGTTTTCGGCCGACCCGAGCAGCCGACAGTGGCACGCCGCCGGCCAAACCGGCCAGGCCGCCAAGGCCCAGGTTGCGTAACGCCTGGCGTCGAGTTGTCTTGGTGGTCATGTTGTCTCCATCGGCAGGGCGAGCGTCCGACTCAATGAGTCCCCGGGGCGGTGTGTCCTTTCGTTCACACGCCGACGCCGTGTCAATTGTTGTTGATGTTTCCCTTGAGTGATGTTCCGCCAAAGCGGCCATAAATGCCAGCACCCCACCTGGCGTTCTTGAATTCCTTCACCGCACCGAGTTGCTTGGCCAGGGGCCCCGTCAGCGTGCTCGTGGCGATGGTTTTTCCGTCCTGTTGGATCACGATCTTCGGGCCATCAACCAGGAACTCGAACTTCGTGGGGCCGTCGGTCCATTTCGTGGCGGCAGCGAGATGTCCGGGCATCGTGGCTCGGTAAATCTTGCCATAGGATTTCCATTTTTCCGGCGCCAGAAACGGAAAGGACTTGGGCAGCCACTTGTCGACTCCCTTGGACGACGTCGAAATGAAAAGGTCCGGGCCGCTGGGGATCAGGCTGGTGACTCGCTGCCCCCACAGGTTGACGACCGGATTGTCCTTGTTCTCGACTTCGTAGGGGTGGGTGATTTTGTCGGAGAGTTTCGGGTGATCGAACATCCGCCTCATAAATTTCCAGCTACGACTGTCCGGGTTGTACCGCCACACTTCGGCCCACGGCCACACGCCCACAAACAGGTCGCCACCGTAGATCATCGTTGTCTGGGCCTCCCTGGCACTTCGAGACACGCCGGGTAGAACGGGCGGGAAACCGCTCTGCTCGGTCATCTTGGTTCCGTCGTATTCGAACAAGCGGCCGGTCGGATACTGCCCCATCAGCAACCGATCGCCCAGCGAGACACTGGAATACAGTTGGAAACTGCGACCAAGAGTCGGTTCACGGAGCGTGCGCCATTTGCCGTTCTCGAACACGTAGAACCCGCCAATGTTCGATCCGGTCACGATTTGCCGGTTCAACTGCCCCCAGGCAAACGTCGTTTCACCGACCACCTGCAAAGTCAGTGTCACGGCTTTCGACAGGTCGACCCGGTCCTGGTCCGGCGTCCATGGGCAGGCATACAACTTGCTGTACCCGTCTTCATCGTTCGCGTACAGGCGGTAGGGCTTCCCACGTCGGGTGACGTGGTAGAAGCACAGGTGCCCATGGGCGTAGAAAAACAGTCGGTAGCTGCCTTCCTTGGGGGCGGGCAGAATTGTCCGATCATTGAGGGTCACACGGCTGCCGACAAAGGTGAGCGTGTCGTTTCCGATCCGCATGGTTTCGTGGGCGGCGCCTGCCGCGACCCATTTTCGAGTCTTCGGGGCCCAGGTTTTCAGTCCCCCGTACGCCGAATGGACCGAGCCGTCGCGGCCAAAAAGGTACGAGCCGGTCAGTTCAAAGTTCGGCCGGGGCAATTCGTCGACCGTCATCGCTCGATCGCCCCGTACCGGGCGGACGAAGAACTGAACGGAATGACGATCGGCCCGGTACCGGGTGTTGTAGGCATTCTGGAAACCGGCTCCGACCACGAGCGAACCATCATCGCTGGTTGCTTCGAAGAGCGATCCGAAACTCTGGCCGAGATCGCGACCACGTTCGATGGTGACCGAGATTTTCGTGGGCTCCGCGGCATCACAGGCGCGGGGCAGGGGGAGGCAAGACAGGACGAGCAAGATACCAATGTGTTGAGGCTTCATGTTCTCATTTCACTGTTTGAAGGCACGGACCATCGACGGCTGATCTTGTCCCGTTGTGGTCACGCTGTTGTTGGCGATCGTTTCTCGAACAACCTGTTGAAGAAGCAACATGCCCAACCTACTGAATGAAACCGGGACTCGCGAACCAACGCCGACCCGTTGTTCAGGGCAAGGACCGTGGGGCGGGGCTGCTCGCACAATAGCCGGCCAAGGTGACCTGCCTGCGTGAAAATCCGGTGGTTGTCGAACACCCACCACTTGGTCATGCTATCCCGTTGCCGTGGCGGCAAGTTTTGTGCGGATGAAGGACAAGACGTGGTGGAAAAATCGGACACAGCGGTGCGTGGCACGACCCTGAGGCCAGGAAGTGTCGTGGCTGTCCTTTTCGCGATCCTGGCCCTGGTGCCGGTTTCGAGTCGAGGTGATGCGGCCGAAAAGAATCGGCTGTTTGATATGCAGGCGATCCGGAACCCGAGTTCGCTTGCCGTCAAGGTTCTCCAGGACTGGCACCGTGTGAACGGTCCTGTTCCGACTCGCCAGAAACTTGTCACCATCCGTGTGGGAGAAATCTGGCCGGGTCGTGAGTACCGGATGCCGGTTCGCATGGTCGTTCCTGCCAGTCGGAAAGCAAAAGGGTTTCACCTGACCGGTGGCAACACTCTCCGAAGGCTCGAGCGAGACACCCGGCTGAGCCGGTTCGACCAGGATCTCGTCCGGGGAGGTGTCGGCCTGGTGTACACCGTCGTACAGGTTCTCGAGCAATCCGGGCTGGGTGAAATGGGGCGCGAATCCGAGGCGAGGTTTGCGAGGTCACTGGATCCGCACGACAAGATCCAGTACTGGGCCTGGCCGGCCACGATGATGCGGGCCATCACGGCAGCTCATGCTGAAACCGGCCACTTCGTCCCCGGGGGCAGGGTGGCGATGTCGGGCGGATCCAAGAACGGGGCAACCCCGTCGATGGCCATCATTCATGACGAACGCATGACCGCGGTGTTTGCCTCGGTGTCTCCCATTTGGGATTCGCCACTACGGATGTGTGATCGCAAGGCGTGGGACGAGCTGGAATCGGTAGCCGGTCGGTTCAGGAACGGGTTTCTCGGTGGCCACTTTGGTCCCAATTTCAATCGCAGGGCACTTGCTGCCGGACGCAGTTGGACTGATCTCCAGAAGTTCGCGGCCGAGACGTCTGATTCGGTTTTTGTTTCACGGAATCTCAAACAACTCCGCGCCCGCAAGGTCGACATGCTCTTCCACCCGGGCACCCACGATTTCGTGGCGTTTGACCTGGCCTGGGGTGGAGCCCATCACAAGGACATCCCGATTTATCTCGGCGCGAATACCGGGCATGGACAGAGGAAGGGACACCCGGAACTCGAACGAGGACAGCAGAACAGGATCGCTTTTCTGCTGCGACATTTTTTCCCAAAACAGGTCGAGCCGCTTCTTCCGTCACCAACGGTGGACCATGAGGTTGTGGACGGAGGGCTGAAGGTGCGGGTCCGTTTTCCTGCTGGTGCTGGCGAAGAGAGTGGCCGGATCTGGTGGATGTTTGACCGTCCGATCGATGGAAGTCCCGGTTATCTGAGCCGATTGATTCCCGACGATCAGAGTGTCGAGATGAAGTTCGATTCGGCCGCGAAAACCTGGTCCGCCTCGATACCGCTGGACCCCAGGGCCTCTCGAATCGACTTTTTCAGCAACCACCGAAAAGTGATTCGCTACCGTGGGACGCGGCACGCGACGTACGTGTCATCTCCATACACCAGGGCGACACTTCGTGGCGAGAAGCAGTAGCCTGGTCACCGGGATCAGGCAATCACGGTGAGCTGTCCGCAACCGGATACTTCTTCTGGAGTCTCTTCCAGTAGCTCTTCCAGTACGTGTCGTAATAGTCGTACGCGGCATTTTCGATGTGTGGAGGATCGACGACCTTCGGCGATTTCGCCGGATCAAAACCCTTCAGATGGTCCTGGCCCGCCCGTTTTCGAGGTGACACGAATCGCCAGGCCGACTCGCCGAGGACATCCCGGCAGAGTTGCGCAACCGGTGGGTCGTACTTGATCAACTGCGCTCGCGTGTGGATGTGATTGTGGTCGTGGTCCATCGTGCGGTTTGTGTCGTACCAGCACTGCACGGCTTCGGCCCAGTATTCGGCCCGGTTCCTTGAGGCGTAGCATTGCTTGGGGCCTCCGAACTGGATCAGCACCTTGTCGTCGCCGGTCACCCGGACCGTGGACCGGGTCGGCTTGCCGTTGACCAGGATGTCTCCACCATCCAGGCACGCCTTGATCAACTTTGGCGATTGATCGGGGAACGAGGTCACCAGGGCGTCGAACAGGCTGACCGGGGTCTTGCTCTTCACGCGGCGAAAACGCTGGGCGGCCCGGCCATCGTTCCAGATCCCGGCCTCTTTCACCCGGTTGAAGCACTCGGTCAGTCGATCCTGCAGGCCCTTGTCGAAGCCCGCTCCGTGGATCACGTGGCCGAATTCATGGATGAGGATGCTCTCAAGTTTCATTCCCCCCTCGTATTCCAGCACATCCTCTTCAGCGAACACGACGGTCGGCCGCCCGTTTTTGCGGGTCAAAAAACCCCGGCTTCGCCAGTTGTAGAAGTCGAGTTCCTTGCCCGTTTTCTTTGTCTGGAATTGCGGCAACTGGGAAGTCAGTTCCTTGTGTCCGATCAGGATGCACAGGACTTTCTTTTCCCGGATCCGCTGTGCGATCGGTTTGCTGATTCGCCGCATGATCATGCCGAACTGGTAGGCCGCCTCGAGGTGGGCCAGGTCAGAGACTTTCTCGGAGGTGGCGATCAGGATCCCTTCGACTTCCGTCGCCTTCTTGTAAAAGGTGAGGTCGAGATCGTATTCAGCCGCCTGGGCGTCTCGAAGCGGGGTCACCGAGTAGTCGTCCGCTCGTGCAGGCTGGACCGCTGTTGCGGCAAGAACCACGGTCGTGATCAGACAGCGACGTGCGAAATGGGTGGGATTCATGGAGCGATCTCGCAGCAAGTAAATGACTCTACTCGACGCATGTTTCCACGGATTTCGTACAATGGCTCCCTCGAGCCACGATCCGGTTCTTCGGGAAACGTCGACGGTGATCATGACGAATTCAATGGCCGGTGTCTGCTTTCAAACCTGTGCGGTTGTCGCGTGGTTGGCGGCCGTGACACCGGCTGCCGAGCCAGTTTCCGCTCCGGCTGGGAAGACACACTGGGCGTTCA
>CAWVUS010000168.1:0-11742 GCA_963933195.1 uncultured Planctomycetaceae bacterium | reverse complement strand
CGGTGCGAAGAGGCCCGTTCTAGGGTCGAGTCCTGATGACGTAAAGACCAGTCTCCCCTAGGGGAGTTGCCCTCCCAGCCACCGCGAGGCGTTCTCGAGCACCTTCAGGGGCATCGGCTCGAAGTACACGCCATAGGTCTCGTGGCCCGGGCGGAAATAGAAGACCTTGCCCTTGCCGATGTTCCAGACCATTCCACTCCGGAACCTCTCGCCCGCTTCCCATCGCTCTTCGAAGACCACAACATCCGGCGCGGGCACGTGAAACGGCTCGTCGTACATCTCGGTGTGGGCGACAGTCCAGGTCTTGGGCACACCGCGGGCAATCGGGTGTGATGGCACTCGGGTTGTGATCGTCGACGGCTTCCCGTCGGGACGGTACGCCGGGAAACAGCAATTGGGAAGCCGCAGGTTCACCTCGTACCGACCGTCCTTGTTTCGAAAAAACGTGGCCGCAGGCGTCAGGGCGGCACTTCGCTTGGGTGCCCGGTACAACGGAGGATCGGGCGGCAGCAGGTTGACCAACGCCTGGCCGCGGTACTTTGCCGGCACCTGTGCCAACGCCTCGTCCCTCGACCTGGAATTCATTGCCTCGATAAATGGCGTGGACCAGTGTGCTGAATGCAATGCGATCAGAGACAGCTTCCCGGACCGGATCCGTCGGACGATCCGCTGCCCCGCATCGGGCTTGATCAGTCCCTGGCGAACATGGCCCCACCAGATCAGCACGTCGCAACTCTCGAGCACCTTGTCGGAGATCCCCTGCCCGGCGTCATCCAGGGAGACCGAACGCACGTTGAGTCCCGGGCGAGTAGAAAGAGCCTTAGCAATCTGGTTGCCCAGGAACTCCGGGTAGGCCTGCTTTTGCCGTGGTTGACGTTCGTCCCAGACCACGACCCGGACGGGACCGGCCGCCTGCACCTGGCGGGCCATGCCGACGGTCACCAGCACTCCCCACACCACCAGTGACATCACCACGTACAAACGGTTCATCAGGTTGCCTCGCTGGTTCGAATTCGTTTGGGTGGCGCGGCAGAAACACCTTCCAGCCCACCGCTGACCCGCACCACTTCACCGGTCATCCAGTCGGCCGCCGGACTGGCCAGCCACGCGACCATCCTAGCAATGTCCTCCGGCTCGCCCCACCGCCCCAACGGCACAGCACCGCGAACCCGTTCGACCATCTCCTCTTCGCTGATCC
The DNA here is from genome assembly GCA_963933195.1 of uncultured Planctomycetaceae bacterium. Taxonomy (GTDB): domain Bacteria; phylum Planctomycetota; class Planctomycetia; order Planctomycetales; family Planctomycetaceae; genus UBA8437. The sequence continues at coordinate 10,544 of CAWVUS010000168.1, read as the reverse complement.
CGAGGCTCTCGCTCCGTTGCCGCATCACCGACTGATTGAATTCGGTGTAGACCGGGCCGGGACAGACCGCGTTGACACGCACACCATAGGCGGCCAACTCCAGGGCCATCGTGCGAGTCAGCGTGATCACCCCCGCCTTGGCCACGTTGTAGGCGCCGGCCAGGGCCGCCGGATTCTGACCATTGATCGACGAGATATTGACGATTGCTCCGGATTCCTGTTGCTCCATTATCGCGGCCGCCGCACGACCACAATAAAACGTCCCGGTCAGCGTGGCTGCCAGCACCCGATCCCACTCGTCGTCAGGCAAGTCCGAAATCCTGTCCAGGCGTTGCCCCACCCCGGCATTGTTGACCACGATATCGAGCCGTCCCTCTTCGGTCGCCACGGCCGCAAACATCTCCCGAACCGCCGCGCTGTCGGTGACGTCCAATTCGACCGACCGGGCCTCAAGCCCCTGGGCCACCAGGTCATCGGCGGCCGCCTGCGCCTTGGCCAGTTGCAAGTCGGCCAAAACCACCCGTGCCCCGTCAATGGCCAACTCGCTGGCCATCGCCAGCCCCAGCCCCTGGGCGGCACCGGTCACCACGGCAACCAGTCCACTGAGATCCACGCGTGTGGGAGTCGGTTCAGGTGTCATTAGAAGACCAGGCAGTCAAACCGGAAGTGGCCGTGATGCAAAAAACAGCATATCGCCACAGGACGGACTCGGCCACGCGATGGTCGCTCAACTTGCGTCACCGGTTGCGTTGCCGGACAATCCCAAGCCCACACGCAAACCCCTCAAGAGGACATCGTCATGATTCGCCACCTGCTTGTCGCCTCGGTCGCGGTGGTTGCCGCCCTGGCAGCTCCCGCTCCCGACCCGGTCTCTCCCGACCCCGAAGGCAAGAACCCGATCGCCGCGGCCGAAGGAGTGTTCATCGAAAACATGACCTGGATGGAAGTCCGTGACGCCATGCGGTCTGGTGCCGACACCGTCATCATTTCCACCGGGGGAATCGAGCAAAACGGGCCCTACCTCGTCGCCAACAAACACGGTGTCGTCCTGCAGGCGATGACCGAGTCAATCGCCCGGGAACTGGGCAACGCACTGGTCGCCCCGATCGTCGATTTCGTCCCCGAGGGTGACATCAAGCCACCGACTGTCCACATGAAGTACCCCAGCACGGTGAGTGTGCGAGAGGAAACCTACCGGGCACTGCTGACGGACATCGTCGCCAGCTACAAGACACACGGCTTCCGGCACATCGTGCTGATCGGTGACAGCGGTGGGAACCAGGACGGTCTGAAGGCCGTCGCGGCGGCCCAGGACGAATCGGCCAAAAACGGCCCACGGGTGAGCTTCATCCCCGAGTACTACAATTACGGCGAGGTCGGTGAGTTCCTGAAAACCAACGGCGTCAACCAGGTTCCCGAGGGAATTCACGACGACTTTGGGATCACCGCGATCATGTCGACGGTCGACCCCGACAGCATTCGCGCCAAGCAACGACGCAAGGCCGGCAATTTCACCATCAATGGCATCGACCTCGCCCCGCTGAAGACGACCCAGAAATGGGGACGGGCCATCATCAAGTTCCGCACCGACGTCACCGTCGCTGCCATTCGAAAAGCACGCAAGTGACCTGGTACTCTTTCTCCGGACAAGATCGCACGCCATGAAAACCCCCTTTTCACTGGGCACGCTTCTGCTGGCCTGCCTGGCCTTACGCGCGTCGGCTGCCGAGCCGACCATCCACATCCGCACTCCAGTCACGCCTCCGACCTGGGCGCTGCTGGAACGTCAACTGTTAGACACCAACGCGGCAGCCTGTCGCAGGTTCTTTTCCCGATATTTTGACGAACGGGGATTCCTGTTGTGCGTCGAGCGGTGGGGTGGCGACGACGGACCTGACGACGCTCCGGAGAACGTCGGTGGATGGGCCCAGTTGCACGCGCTCGGCGGGGCCGACGACATCCTGACACTGTATCGCAAGGCCTGGGACGGCCATCTCAGGCAATACACCCTGGCCAAAACGGTCGAGGTCCCCTTTGCCCGTGACGGGATGTATTACAAGGAATTCCCCGTGATGTTCGACTGGCAACACAACGGGGAAGGGTTGCGATTGTTCAATCTCCAGGGACTCAGCGACTACCGGAACACCCGCTACGGGCACCGGGTCCGTCGTTACGCGGGCTTCTACATGAACGAAGACCCCGGCGCGCCCAACTATGACCCCAAGCACAAGATCATTCGCAGCATGATCAACGGCAGCCGCGGGCCATTGATGCGAAAGGCCACCGGCCTGGACTGGGCCGGAGACCCCATCGATATCGAAAACCGGTTCGATCTGGGCCACGGCGAGCGAAACTACGCCGAGATGGTCGCCCACTTCAAGGACTACAACGATGTCGTCGGCGACCATCCCCTGAACCTGATCGTCACCACTCTGCCACTCAACGCCTACATGCTGACCGGGAACAAGAAGTACCGAACCTGGCTGATCGATTATGTCGACGCCTGGGTCGACCGAATGAAACGCAACGGCGACATCATCCCCTCCAACATCGGCCTGGATGGGACCATCGGCGGCGAGACCGATGGCAAGTGGTATGGCGGCACCTACGGCTGGGGTTTCACGGTGATCGTCCCACAGACCGGCGACCTGGCTCACCGCAACCGGCAGCACTGGGGGTTTGTGGGAATGATGAATGCCTACTTCCTGACCGGCGACGACAAGTACCTCGACGCCTGGCGAAAGCAGACGACCCGGGTCAACGCCCAGAAGAAGATGGTCGATGGAAAGCCAATGTGGCCACGGATGTTCGGCGATGACGGCTGGTACAACTGGGTCCCACAGCCCTACAGCTACAACCAAATGGAAATCTATTACCTGTCGATGAAGCCCAAGGACCGTCAGTTTCTCGAGAACGATGCCTGGCTGAAATTCCTCGACGGAAACAATGACAGCTACCCCGAGCAGGCCCTGCGGCGGGACCTGGCCGAGGTCCGTCGCCGGTCGACAGCCATGGACAGCGACACGACCACACCCGACACGCGATTGGCCGACGACCCGGCCAAGTACAACCCCGCCCAGGTGACCGCGTTGCGACAACTGATGGTGGCCGGACTTGACCCCGGACGCCGCGCCTCGGTCTGGCACACGCGATTGAGATACTTCGACCCGACCAGGCGGCGAGCGGGAATCCCCGACGACTGCGCGGCGCTGGTCGACCGGATGACCGACGACACCACTCGTGTCCGGCTGGTCAACACCAATCAACTGGAGGCCCGCGAGATGATCGTCCAGGCCGGGGCCTACGCCGAGCACACGATCCGGGTTGCAAAAATGGGCAACACCACTGTCACACCCATGGGGCCCACGTTGCGAATCAAGCTGGCCCCCGGTGCGGGCAGCACCCTGACCCTCACCGTCGACCGGCACTCGCGGCAGCCCACCATGCGGTTCCCCTGGGATCGCGACTGATCACCGGCCCACACCGCCATCCCCGCTCCACGACTCACTGTCCCCGGAGAACCCGAGACATGAAAAGACGAGACTTCCTGGTCACGGCCGGAACAGCGACTGCCGCCCTGGGCGGATGCACCGCGTCGACGCCCCCCTCGACAGGAGACACCCCCTCACCGGCCGGCAGCCCCAGCACCACACAGGCGACTCCGCCGGAGGTCAAACTCTACGTCGGCACACAACGCGGTCCCACCGCGTCCAAGATGCTGCAGTTCGTCAAGCGGCACGGCGTTGACCACATCTGCGGCTTCCCTCCCGCACCGCCTTACCCCGAGCGTGGATTCTGGACGGTCGAGGAACTGGAAAAAACTCGCGAGACCTGCGAGGCCCACGGCATCACGCTCGACATGGTCGCCCTTCCGTTCCTGGCCTCCAGCCATATCGACCGGGAAAAACGTGGCGGAATCATGTTGGGCAAGAGCCCCGAGCGTGACCGTGACATCGATGACATTCACAAGATGACCGAGGCCTGTGCCAAGGCGGGCATCCCGGCGTGGAAATACAACATGAGCCTGCTGGGGGTCCTGCGAACCGAGCGGACCCAGGGACGAGGAGGCTCCAGCTACAGCACGTGGAAACTCGACCAGGCCAAGGCCGACCCCGAACTGACCCGGGCCGGACGGGTCACAGAAGACATGGCGTTAGAACGGATGCAGTATTTCATCGAACGGGTGATCCCGGTCTGTGAAGAACACAAGATCCGCGCAGCCTGTCACCTGCATGATCCGGGGACACCCCCCGGTGGATTCCAGGGCATCGAACGACTGCTGGGAAACTTCGAGGGTGTCAAGAAGTTCATCGCCCTCTCGGACAGCCCGTATCACGGCCTCAACCTCTGCCTGGGTTCGATGATGGAGAACCTCGAGAATCCCAACGAAGAGATCCACGAGGTGATCCGTTATTTCGGCAACAAGAAACGGATCTTCAACATCCACTTCCGCAACATGATCGGGAAACGAGGCGACTTCCAGGAGGTCTACCTGGACAACGGAGACATCGACATGCTCCAGGTGATGCGCACCCTGGTCGAGGTGGGTTACGAGTACATGGTGATGCCCGACCACGTGCCCCGGCACTCCGATGACCCGGGCGGCCTGCAGGCGTTTGCACATTCCTACGGCTTCATCCAGGCGCTGATCAGTGCCGTGAAGACTTACGGGTAAAGGACATCCATTCCAATGCGATCTCATACACTCAACCGGGTGCGACGACTGCTGCCACTACTGGTGGCAGCCATCGTCTGGGCACCTGCCTCGCTCCGTTCGGCCGACCCAACGGCCAAGCCCACGCTTGTCTCGGTCACGAAGATCTGGGACAAGGCCCCGCACTGCGCTTTCACCGACTTGCTGCGATGGAAGAAGACGTGGCTGTGCTGCTTCCGTGAAGCCACCGGCCACGGGGGAGACAACGGAACGGTTCGGGTCATCACGTCCCCGGACGGCACCAACTGGAAATCGTTGGCGGTCCTGAAACAACCGGGCATTGATCTCCGAGACCCCAAGCTCTCGATTCATCCCGACGGCCGACTGATGCTGCTGATGGGTGGCATCGTCAATCTCAACAGCAAGTACCACACCCGGTCCCCGCGAGTGGCCTTTTCGCACGACGGCCATACCTGGTCACCGCCGGCGACCGTCCTGGCCGAGGATCACTGGCTGTGGCGGGTCACGTGGCACAAGCGAACCGGCTGGGCCGTCTCGAAACTCAACGAGGGCCGCAAGCCACGTCGAGGCTTCCTCTACAAGACCCGCGATGGCATCAAGTACGAGTACGTGACCGAAATGGAAACCGAGGGAATCAGCGAAACCACATTGAGATTCCTGCCCGACGACACCATGGTGGCCCTGATCCGCCCCCGTTGGATCGGCCTCAGCAAGCCCCCCTACCGCAAGTGGAGCTACACCGACATCGGACAGCCCATCGGCGGCCCCAACTTCCTGATCACGCCCAAGGGCACGATGTGGGCCGCCGGCCGCAAGTATGGCCAGGCAGCCAAGACATCGCTGGCCACCATGACCGGCACCTCCTTCCAGCACGTGCTGGAATTGCCCAGCGGCGGCGACACCAGTTACCCCGGCATGGTCCTGCACGACGGACTGCTGTGGATGAGCTACTACTCGTCACACGAGGGCGGCAAAACCAGCATCTTCCTGGCCAAGATCAAGCTCTAGCCGGCCTACTGGTTGGCGAAGCCCCAGTCGGTCGCCTCGTACCCGAAGGCCAACTCGGGAGTCTCGAATCTTCGGCCTTTCTCGGCCACGCTGTGCATCACCCGGTCCAGCACGCCGGTGGTCATCAGCGTCCGCTCGACCGGGAACGCCGGTTGTCCGGTGTGGAACATCTCTTCGATAGCCCGCAACAGGTGCTCGAAGTGGCCGAAGGGTTTCCCTTCCTCCAGACGGAACCAGACGGCAATCGGCTCCTTCCGCCCTTTCAGTTTCGCGGCAAAACAAAACTGGTTGTTGAACCCGTTGGCCATCACGACCGAGGATTTCAATCCGTCGCGGTGTTCCATCAGGTAGGCCGTGGCATTTTTCTCCGCAGCCGGGCCGATCGCCTGCTTGGTGCGCAACTTCGAAGGCAGCGACCCCAGGGCCGCCTCGAGCAATTCCTGGGACCAGCGACCGGCGTTTCTCGCCTTGACCAGTGCATCGCCACTGACAGCCTGCACGGCGCCAACCCCCGTCTCGCCCCCCTTGCGACGTTCGATCATGCACTGCAACGTCTCGAGCGTGTGAAACCCATAAGCCTCCAAACCGCCGTAGCCCACGGCCATCGCCTCCTCGATCTCCACGCCACGCTCGAGCGTCAGGGCGGGGTACCGCCAGCAGGTTGGAAGCGACGAACCGGCCATGAACGGAATCTTCAACTTCCTGGCCGTGTTGACCATGTGCAACCCGTCAGAAAACTTCCAGGACAAATGCTTGTCGGAGAAGATCGGCACGATCCGACCCGACTTCTGCATCGCCGCCACGATGGCGTCAAAGAACCGCCGCCGCGGATACATGTGCTGACGAGTCTTTGGGGTGTGCGGGTAATTGCCGTGCTCGCCAATCGAGAGCACTCCCTCGATCCGGTCCTCGCCCTGGGGCTCCAGGATCGCCTGCTCGATCGTCTTGACTATCGGAAAGCCGTGTTTCTGCGAGAGGCCACGACTGAGATCCCCCTTGGGAACCTGGTCGGTGAACATCGAGACGAGTTCCAGGTCGGGACCGGATTTCCCGTCCTGTTGCCAGCCCTCCAGCACTTTCCCGACAATCACGTCCGCATGAGAATTCGTGCGGTACTCGGTCACCACCGCGGCGACCGGTAGTTTACGCCGAGCCGCCCCAACAGCGTGCCCACCACCAACCGCGGTGATTCCCGCTGCGGCCATCCCTGCAACGAATTCTCTCCGTGTGATCATCCGAGTCATACCGCTCTCCTGGTTTCTTCCGAAAACTCGATCAGTGCTGCCCGTTGGACCTGGCCTCACCATTGGACCGTCGTCGCTGCATCTCTTCCAGTTCAGCCTCCAGTTCCTTCCGCTTCTCGCCAATCTGCCGCAACTCGTCGCGAGCATTTCTCGAACCAAGTCGCACCGACGCGAGGTCTGCAATCCCCAGCAACAGCAACCAGACTCCCAACCCGATCACCACGATCCAGTAAACCGTGGCCACCACCAGTCCCTGGCCCCAGATCCATACATCACCGACGGCGATCATGACACCCAGCACCGCGATCATCCCCGACATCTGCAACCGTCGCCTGTATCGCAAAAACAACCGGGTCCTGTCCTCCCGGCTCAACCCCGCCTCGCCTTGCTGACGCACCCACGCCCGGCGATGAGACCGGATCATCAGCAGCCCCACGGCCACCAACACGGCGCCAAAGACGGCCGTCGCCACCCAGTGGTTCTCTTCCAGTCCGATCGCCCAGTCTCCTTTAGCTCGTCACGACCCGCCGGCAGGAACACTCTTGAGCCACTCGAGCACCACCCGTCCCACGGCCACCAGGCTCGACCCCGAACAGGCCCGCACATTGTCACGGGTCGTGTGCCAGTGCGGATAATCAAAATCAATCAGATCGCAGGTGGGTATTTTGGCAATCCGATTCAGGGGCACATGATCGTCCTCGATGTCGTGCAACGGCCGGGGACGATCCTTGAACTGGCTGACCTTCAACCGTCTGGCCGTCTTCCAGAGACCGTCGACGACTTTCGGAGCGTAATAGAGGCTCTTCTTCTCGACATAGATCTGAAGATCCCGATCGCCGACCATGTCCAGCAACACGCCCGAGATGTACTTGTGGGCTGGAGGTTTGTCACGGTACTGGGTGGCAAAGTGTGTCGAGCCATGAAAGAACTGCCCCAGCGTCTGGTTGCCCCGCTGGAAAAGGTACTCCTCGGCGTCGAAAAACACAAAATCCACCCCCACCGACACCTTCAGCGTCCGCATGTGATGGGCCAACTCCATCAACAAGGCCACGCCACTACCGCCATCGTTGGCCCCGATGAAACGCCCCCGGGGGTTGACCCGATCCAGGTCCGGAAACGGGCGGGTGTCGTAATGGCAACACAACAGGATCCGACGCAAGCGTTTTGGGTGCCAACTGACAACCATGTTGGTCATCCGCACGGCCTTGCCGGTGCGAGGATCGGGGCGGTCGAATGACTGCCGTGTCACGCGAGCACCAAACCGGGAAAAGTGCGACGCCAGCAATCTCTGCTGAGCCTGCATGCCACGGGACCCACTCGGACGAGGCCCCAGCCGACAAATCGACTGGAGATAACGGTAGGCTCGAACCGCATCTGGACCACCGGCGGCCGTTTCACCAGCCGAGGCGACGGGGGCAACGGCCCACAACACGCCCAGGCACCAACCCATCCAGCGTGTCAACTTGGCGTGGTGCTGCACGAACCGGTCATCCCTTTACGCCGACAAGAACCCCGACCTTCGACTACGCGGCCGGCTTCTTCACGGCCGGCTTCTTTTCACTCGCCTGCAAACGTTCCACCAGCGACTGGTTCTCTTGATCAATTGCCGCGGGCAACTTCTCGCCAAAACTGGCCAGGTACTCGGACCGCTCGTTGGCCTCGTCCAACCACTCCTGGGGATTCACTTCCAGCAGTGCCTGGGCGGCTTCCGGAGTGAGCCCCAGTTCGTCAAAGCCGATCGCTTCGGGCGTCGGCAGCCAACCGATCGGGCTGTCCACCGCGTCGCCTCCACCGCCGACGCGGTCAACGATCCACGCCAACACACGTATATTCTCGCCAAAACCGGGCCACAGCCAGTTGCCCTCTCCATCCTGGCGGAACCAGTTCACATAAAAGACACCCGGCATCTTGTCACCACCCCGTTCACCAACTTCCAGCCAGTGTTGCCAGTAGTCGGCCATGTGGTAACCGCAGAAGGGAAGCATCGCCATCGGATCGTGACGAAGTTCCCCCAGGCCACCAACCGCCGCGGCCGTCTTCTCGCTTGTCATCGTCGCGCCAATGTATGTGCCGTGCTGCCACGAACGTGCCTGGTAGACCAGGGGCGCCGTCGACGTGCGCCGACCGCCAAAGATGATTGCCGAAATCGGCACACCCTCGGGAGACTCCCAGTCCGGGGAAATGCAGGGACACTGGCCGGCCGGAGCAGTGAACCGGCTGTTGGGGTGAGCGGCTGGAACGTCGGACTCCGGTGTCCACGGATTCCCCTTCCAGTCGGTCGCCTCGGCCGGCGGATCACTCAAGCCCTCCCACCAGATGGTGTTGTCCGGAAGCAACGCGACATTGGTAAACAGCGTGTTGGCCCGGCAACTGGCCAACGCATTGGGGTTGGTCTCAGCGCTGGTCCCTGGAGCGACACCAAAGAACCCGTACTCGGGATTGATCGCGTAGAGCCGGCCATCCTCGCCAAACTTCAGCCACGCGATATCGTCACCGACCGTCTCCACCGACCAGCCCGCTTCGGTAAACGTTTCGGGCGGAACCAGCATGGCCAGGTTGGTCTTTCCGCACGCCGACGGAAACGCCGCCGCCACGTACGACTTGTTGCCCTGGGGATCGGTCAGTCCCAGGATCAACATGTGCTCGGCCAGCCAACCCTCGCGACGGGCCAGCACACTGGCCAACCGCAATGCGAAGCACTTCTTTCCCAACAACGCGTTGCCGCCGTAGTTGGAACTGAAACTCATGATCAGGTTTTCATCCGGAAAGTGGCAGATGTAGCGTTTTTCGGGATCCAGGTTGCCCGTGCTGTGCAGCCCCTTGACGAACGTGCCGTCTTCGCCCAGTTCGTCAATGGCCACCTGGCCCATACGGGTCATGATCCGCATGTTGGCCACCACGTAGGGACTGTCGGTGACCTCGATGCCGACCTTCGACATCGGGCTTCCCGGAGGACCCATCAGGTACGGAATCACATACATCGTCCGACCGGCCATACACCCGTCAAACAACGGGTCGACCACGGTGTGCATGTCCGCGGGAGCCATCCAGTTGTTCGTCGGCCCCGCCTCTTCCTCGGTCGCCGCACAGATGAACGTCCGGTCCTCAACCCGGGCCACGTCATTGACGTCGCTGCGAGCATAGAACGAACCTGGATGTTTCTCCTCATCCAGGGCCACCAGCATGCCGGCCTCGACCATCATTTCGTTCAGCCGGCTGATCTCTTCGTCAGTACCATCACACCAATGAATGTTATCGGGAGTCGTTTGAGCAGCGACCTGCTCAACCCATTGCTGCAAAGCCACGTTGTTCATCTTGAAGACATCTTTCGCTTAGGCTTCAAAGACCACGGTGAACCCGACAGGCTGTCCGCACAGCCATTCGACCGGTTTGTAGCTCTTTGACCACATGGCGCGAAGACGGTTTTGACCATTCGGGCCACGAAAATGACGCAGCCAGACAGTCAACGCCTCGACGCAACCAGGCCCCTCCATCGACAAGACCGACCGTGTCGACCGATTCGACACGCAAGCCTCGAGACGACAAGGGGTTCTAAGGCTTGGCTGCCGGTTTAGCTGCCGGTTTAGCTGCCGGTTTAGCTGCCGGTTTAGCTGCCG